>NZ_JAUJFI010000155.1 GCF_030849505.1 Azospirillum isscasi
CACCAAGCTCGATGAACTGCTGCCCTGGAGCTATGCTCGGCAGGCCGAAACCGCCGTGGCCTGAAAACACCGCTTACGCTCCGTTGGCTTCCGGGCCGGCGCGCTGCCGCCGTCCGTGGATTGGTGCGGGTATTGGCAGCGCGGCCGGGCATAAAGGAGGAAGCGCGCGCCATGACGACGCGCTTCCTCTTGCGCTACCATGGAGTTGCCAAACCGTCCATGGAGCAACCTGTGAAGATCGAAGCCGTATCCTTAGCTAGCTTTGCGATTGCAACGCAGTTGATTCAGCATCTGCGGGAGTCTGGCGTGCTGTCTGATGACAAAGTTGTAGAAATTTTGCAGTCTGCTGAGCGAGCGAATCATACAACGCCGTTCACTTCGGTCAACAGAGACGCGGCTATTCTGATTTCGGAACTCCGCAAGAGCTTCGGCCTGTAATCTGGACAGCTTTCCCGTTCGGGAGATGCAGATAAGCGATCGGCTGCGGCTCCGGCCGCAGCCGAAATGCGCCATATTCGATGTCCAGAAAGTTTGCGGTGGGCGCATTATTTGTATCAGGGTCACTATAAGCAGTAGCATCGGCATTCATGTCGATATTCTCCAGTGTATACGCGTTGAGGCGTGCAGCATGTTCAGGTTAAAACCTGGGTGTGTTTGCTACAGAATACCGCGACCGTGCGACCAACGCCGACAATTTGTTTCAATCCACGCCCTCGCGGGGAGGGCGACCTTCGCCGAAGGTGATGTCGGCGCGCTCCAGGACCTGTTTCAATCCACGCCCTCGCGGGGAGGGCGACTTCATCGGTCGCAACGGTGAGCTGATCGAGCAGGCGTTTCAATCCACGCCCTCGCGGGGAGGGCGACTTGGCGGCGTTCTGGTTGGCAGGCCCCTGGATGCCGTTTCAATCCACGCCCTCGCGGGGAGGGCGACGGCACGGAACGTATCGGTGTTCCTGGGTGCCCTGTTTCAATCCACGCCCTCGCGGGGAGGGCGACGGGCGAGCTGCGCGCCGTCACCCGCGGCGCCCTGTCGCTGTTTCAATCCACGCCCTCGCGGGGAGGGCGACGTGCTTGTTCCTGAGCTAATTGGCGCTTGCAAAAGGTTTCAATCCACGCCCTCGCGGGGAGGGCGACTTGTGGACAAGGGCATGAACGCCCGGCAGACGGCTGGTTTCAATCCACGCCCTCGCGGGGAGGGCGACGCCGCCGCCCTTCTGGCGGACCTGGACAAGGCGCTGTTTCAATCCACGCCCTCGCGGGGAGGGCGACGGCCACCGCGCGGCGGGTCCTCGTGCAAAGGCTTGTTTCAATCCACGCCCTCGCGGGGAGGGCGACCGTGGGCGGTCAGGGCTACGACCCGGACGCCAAGTTTCAATCCACGCCCTCGCGGGGAGGGCGACGCAAGGCGGGCTCAGCGATACGCGGTGCCGGTCGCGGTTTCAATCCACGCCCTCGCGGGGAGGGCGACCGCCAAAGTGTAAGCTATTGTTCTTTCATGGAGAATGGTCATCTTTGCGCGAACCTGTCCTCTTTGGGGAGAACATCGGGTGTGGGCTTTTCCGCATCGTATACAAGCTGTTGGTGGCATTATGTTTTTCAGTCGTGCGAACCTCCCGGGAGTAGTATGAGAGCTTGAGGTTCGCGCGAACGCAAGAGCACTGGTAAGGTGGAGACTCACCAAAGTGCGAGGTTGCCATGGACTGGTACGCCCATACGCTGCCCAATCGGGCGAAAGCGGACTGGGAGCCATTGCGCAAGCATTTGGAACTCGTCGCCCAAACCGCGCACGGCTTCGGTGCCCATCTGATTGCGGACGGCTCGGCGGCCGCCTTCGCACGAACGTTGGGGCTGCTGCACGACGCCGGGAAATATGCTCAGGCTTTTCAGGATTATCTGTCAACGCTGAAGGGCAAGCGGAGACGGGTGGACCATTCCTCAGCCGGGGCCGTCTACGCGCTGGAACGTTACAAGGATCATGCAGGCTGGATGCTCGCCTATGCGGTTGCCGGGCATCACGCCGGGCTGCCGGACGGCGGAGGCGGGGAAACCGGGAGCCTTAGGCACCGGATCATGGCCTCACCCTCCGCCGCCGCGGCGCGAGCCGGATTCATGGCCGAAATAGCGCCTTTGCTGCCGGATCGGTTGCCCCCGGTGACACTGCGCGACGGCTTTCAGGCGTCGTTGTTCGTGCGCATGCTGTTCTCCTGCCTGACGGATGCCGACGCCCTGGCAACCGAAGGCTTTTCCGATCCCGAAACGGCTGCGGAGCGCGGTCACGCACCGGATCTGGACACGCTCGGGGCGGCGCTCGACCTCTATCTTACGGGCAAGATGGAGGCCGCAAAGGCCCAAGGGGACAGTTCGGTCAACCGCATCCGGGAAGAGGTGCTGGAGCACTGCCGCGCCGCCGCCGCAAAGCCGCCGGGAGTGTTTTCCCTGGCCGTGCCGACGGGGGGCGGAAAGACACTGTCGTCTCTGGCCTTCGCGCTGTCCCACGTGCGGCACCATCGGGAGCGCGGCCTGCGGCGGGTGATCTACGTGATCCCCTATCTCAGCATCATCGAGCAGACCGCGCAGGAGTTCCGCGACCGTGTCTTTGGTGGTTTGCCCGGTGCGGTGGTGGAGCATCATTGCGCCTACCGCCCACCCCAGGACGAGAATGGCAAGGATGCGGAGGAGGGCAACGGCTCCGACCGGCACAAGTTGGCGGCGGAAAACTGGGACGCTCCAGTCATCGTCACCACCGCCGTGCAGTTCTTCGAGTCGTTTTTCGCCGGACGGCCTTCCCGCTGCCGCAAGCTGCACAATGTCGCGGGCTCGGTGATCGTGCTGGATGAAGCCCAGCTGCTGCCGGTGCCGCACTTGCGCCCTTGCCTGGCCGTGCTGCGCGAACTGGTGGAGTGCTACGGCTGCACGGTGCTGCTGTGCACGGCCACGCAGCCGGCGCTTGGGAAAGACCAGCCTCTGGACTTCGGGCTTCCGGACATCACACCGATCGTGCAGAAACCGGAACGTCTGCACAAAGCCATGAGGCGTGTCCGCGTGGAACATGTCGGTCCCCTCGACGACGCGGCGCTGGTCGGCCATCTCTCCGAGGCACCGCAGGCGCTGTGTGTGGTGGACACCCGGCCGCACGCCGCCGACCTGTTCCGGCTGCTGAAGCAGAGCGGAGTGGAGGGCGTGCGCCATCTGTCCGCCGCCATGTGCGCCGAACACCGCTCCGCCGTGCTGGACGCCATCCGTGAGGACCTGAAGCACAAGAGGCCGTGCCGGGTGGTGTCCACCCAACTGGTGGAGGCCGGGGTGGATGTCAGCTTCCCGCTGGTGATGCGCGCCATGGCCGGGCTGGACTCGGTGGCCCAGAGCGCGGGGCGCTGCAACCGGAACGGCGAGTTGGGGGAGGGCGCACGGGGCGCCGTGCTGGTGTTCGACACCGATCGTGCGCTGAAATTGGCCGACCTGAACCGCCGCCGCGACAAGGCGCGCGAGGTGCTGTACGACCGCGACTGGGACGAGGCGCTGGACCCGGCGGTGCTGGAATCCTACTTCCGCGCGCTCTACGCGGCGGGAGGGAAGGGGCGGAACAGCGACGGCAGCGACCCCTTCGATGTCTGCGGGGCCTGGGCGGCATTCGGCAGGGCAGGGCGGATCGAGGCCCTGCCGTTTCGCGAAGTGTCGGAGCGCTTCCGTGTGATCGACGATGATCAGTTGGCGGTGATTACGCCCTACACGGAAGCGGCCTGCGGATGGGCCGCGGCCCTGCGCATGGCGGAACGCCCGGCGGCGCTTGCCCGCAAACTGCAACGGCACACTGTGTCATTGCCGCGGTCAAGGGCGCTGCGCCTGTTGGCCGCCGGAACGGTGCAGGCGGTCGGGCCGGACAAGCAGTTCCTCGTGCTCGCGGATAAAGGGGCGTATGACGACGAACTCGGGCTAACGGCGCGCGATCCGCGCGACCGTTCCGAAGATGAGAACATTCTTTGACCCTTTGCGCAGCCGTTGCTACGCCTGTGCAACGATGTCCCAGCCACCTTTGGTCTAAACTGTCTGTGGGGTTCGGGATAGTCATCGAACATTACATTCGCAAGAACCCCAATATTGCCGCCTCCAGAGGTGGCAAGTGGATTGAAACTTGCGCTTGAACAGGTTCGGAGAACTGCTAAACGCTTCTCGCCATAGGCAGAGGCACACAGGAGCTTGCCATCAAGATCAATCACACAGGATGTGACCGTCCGGAGTCCATAAAAATCATAAACATCGACAGTATCGTGATTCAGAATGTGCAGATATTTGAAAATAATAAGTCCATGGCTATTTTAAAAAGAGCTGCATCGATGTTGAAACGAATGATTGTGTCAAGGTAGGAAGTGGGGCCGGTTGAGCGTCAGCAAAAGTCCAATAACGGTGTTCGTATCAACGTGCCCGACCTCGACCTAACCTGCAATATTCCGTGCTCTCTTCTCGACCTGCGACATTTTCCCTCATGGGTTGACCGGTCACGGATTTCATGCCAGCCTCACTTGTCCCTCGCTGCGCCGGGATGAATGAAGCTATGTCTCAAGGCATTCGAATTCACGTTTGGGGAGAGCGCGCCCTGTTCTCCAGACCGGAGATGAAGGCGGAGCGCGTCTCGTACGACGTGATCACCCCATCCGCCGCACGCGGGGTGCTGGAGGCGATCCACTGGAAGCCGGCGATCCGCTGGGTCATCGATCGCATCCATGTGCTGAAGCCCATCCGCTTCGACACCGTCCGGCGCAATGAGGTGGGTTCCAAGGCGTCCTACACCACCGCACGGCAGGGCATGGCGGGTGGCGGCGCCCCGGCCCTGTACGCCGACGAGGAACGCCAGCAACGGGCCAGCGTCCTGCTGCGCGACGTCGGCTATGTCATCGACGCGCATTTCGAAATGACCTCCAAGGCCGGACCGCAGGACAATCCCGGAAAGCATCTGGAGATGGCGCGTCGCCGGATCGCGCGCGGCCAGTGCGTCTGGCAACCCTGCCTCGGCTGCCGCGAGTTCCCCGCATGGTTCGCGCCGTTCGAGGGCGTGCCCGAGATCGCGGAGGAACTGCGCGGCACGCGCGACCTGGGCTGGATGCTGCACGACATCGACTTTGCCGACGGTATGACGCCGCACTTCTTCCGCGCCACCATGATGGACGGGGTGATCGAGGTGCCGCCGCTCCACCGCGCCGGGGGCGGGCGATGATCGTCACCGAACTCTTCCGCTATTACGAGCGCCTGCGCGATGCGGACGACCTGCCGCCCTACGGCTTTTCCAGCGAGAAGGTCACGGGCTGCGTCGTGCTGCACCCCGACGGGGGCGTCTTCATCGTCGAAGACATGCGCCAGGACGTTGCCGCTGGCAAGAAGACGGTGAAGCGGCCCCGGCTGGTGGATGTGCCGCAGCCGCCGCGACGGACAGTGGCGATCCTGCCGGGCTTTCTATGCGATTCCGCCGCCTATCTGTTCGGGATGGGGGAGGGGGGCAAGCGGGCGCGCGCGCTGGATCAGTTCGCCGCTTCCCGCGCGCGGCATGAGGCGGTGCTGGAGGGCATGAACCACCCCGCCGCCCGCGCCGTGCTCGACTTCTTCCGGACCTGGGAACCGGGGCGGGTGCCGTCGGTGTCGGACCCTGAGATCCTGTCGGGCTGGCTGGTTTTCCGCCTCCGCCATGACGAGGATTTCATCCACGACCTGGCGGAGATCCGGGACGCCTGGGAACGGACCCTGCTGGCGGAGGAGGGGGACGCGGTCACCGGCCAGTGCCTTGCCACGGGGGAGGAGGGGCAGCCCATCGCCCGCATCCACCCCGCGGTAAAGGGCGTGCCGGGCGCGCAGACCGCCGGGGCGGCGCTGGTCTCCTTCAACGACGACGCCTACACCTCTTACGGCAAGACGCAGAACTTCAACGCGCCGATGTCCACGCGGGTGGCGCACGGCTACACGGCGGCGCTGAACTATCTGCTGGGCCGGCGGGGCACGCGCCACATCGTCATCGGCGAGGTTTCCGTCCTGTTCTGGACCGACCGGACCACCCGGTTTGAGGAGGACGTCGGCCTCGTCTTCGGCCGGCCGGAGGAGCGGGCTGAAGACGAAGATCTTGTCCGCGAAATCCGGGCGGCGCTCGACCGGCTGGCGAAGGGACGCGACGGTCTGTTCCCCGACGAGGTGGGCGCACGCTTCTTCGTGCTCGGCCTGTCGGGCAACGCCGCGCGGCTGGCGGTGCGCTTCTGGGTGGCCGATGGGCTGGGCGTCATGGCCGACCGGCTGGCCCAGCATTTCCACGACCTGGACCTGATCACCCAGTGGGACAACCAGCCGCACCGCCCCACCATCTGGGCGCTCGCCAACGAGACCAAGGCCAAGTACCGGCGCGACGGCGATCACGCCCGCCCCGATCCCAACGACAAAGGGCTGGCCAAGCTGCAAGGCGACCTGCTGCGCGCGGTGCTGGGCGGCGGTCCGTACCCGGCCAGCCTGCTGGCCGTCCTGCTCGACCGCATCCGCGCCGACCACACGATCAACCACCCGCGCATGGCGCTGCTGAAGGCGGTGCTGGTGCGCCGCCGGCGCCTTGCCGGCCTTGGGCAAGAGGGGGATAGCCTCGTGAGCCTCGATCCGACCCGCACCGATCCCGGCTACCGTCTGGGCCGCCTGTTTGCGGTGCTGGAACGCATCCAGCAGGCCGCCGCCGATGGGCGCGACCTGAACGCCACCATCCGCGACAAGCACATCGGCGCCGCGTCCTCCACGCCGCGCGCCGCCTTCCCCTTCCTGCTGGAGCTGGCGCAGAAGCATTTGAAGAAGGTGCGTGGGAGCAAGCCCGGCCTTGCCCGCGTGCTGGACGTGGCCCTGCAGGACGTCCAGGAGCCGCTGACCGGCTTTCCGCCGACACTGGACCTGGAGCAGCGCGGTCTCTTCTTCCTCGGCTATTACCACGAACGCGCCGACCGCAAGACCGGCAAAACCGCCGTTCCCGCCACCAATAGCGACCCCACCGGCATCGACGCCGCCGAGCCGGTCGATACCTTTTCCGTCCCGGAGTGAGCCGCCATGGGCATCCACGAATCCCGCATCGAGTTCGTCTATCTGTTCGACGTGCGCAACGGCAACCCGAATGGCGATCCGGACGCCGGCAACATGCCGCGCCTGGACCCGGAGACCGGGCAGGGGCTGGTCACCGACGTGTGCCTGAAACGCAAGGTCCGCAATTTCATCGAACTGACCCGCGGCGGCGAGCCGGGTTACGAGATCTACGTCCGCGAGAAGGCGGTGCTGAACCAGCAGCACAGCCGCGCCTATGAGGCCACGGGGATCAAGTCCGAGAGCAAGAAGCTGCCCAAGGGGGACGGCGCCGCGGCGGTGACGACGTGGATGTGCCGGAACTTTTTCGACATCCGCACCTTCGGCGCGGTGATGACGACGGACATCAACTGCGGGCAGGTGCGCGGCCCCGTTCAGTTGACCTTCGCGGAGAGCATCGACGCCATCGTTCCGACCGAGGTCGCCGTCACCCGCATGGCCGTGACGACGGACGCCGAAGCGGAGAAGCAGCATGGCGACAACCGCACCATGGGGCGCAAGTACATCGTGCCCTACGGATTGTACGCGGCACGCGGCTTCATCTCTCCGCATCTGGCAAAGCAGACCGGCTTTTCCGACGCCGACCTGGAGGCGTTTTTCCAAGCCCTGCTGCTGATGTTCGACCACGACCGCTCCGCCGCGCGCGGCGAGATGGCGGCGCGGAAGCTGATCGTGTTCCGCCACCGCTCCCCCTTGGGCGAAGCCCCTGCGCACACGCTGCTGGAGCGGGTGAAGGTGCATCGGAAGGAGGGGGTGAGCGCTCCGCGCCGATTCGACGACTACACCGTCACCATCACCCGGGACGGTCTTCCCGACGGTGTGGAGATCGAGGAGCGGCTGTAGCGGATGGCGGTGCTGCACCCGGTGCCGGACCCGGCGCCGGATGGCGACTCCGCTCTGGCGCCGCTGTCAGCCTTGCAGCATCTGGCCTTCTGCCCGCGTCAGTGTGCGCTGATCCACCTGGAGGGTGCCTGGGCGGAGAACCTGCTGACCGCCGAGGGCCGCGTGCTGCACGAACGGGTGGACGAGGCTCCCGGTGAGACCCGGCGCGGGGTGCGCATAGCCCGTGGCGTGGCGTTGCGCAGTCTGCGGCTGGAGCTGATCGGCAAAGCGGACGTGGTGGAGTTTCGCGCCCGCCGGTCTGGTCCGCCGCAGCCTTACCCGGTGGAGTACAAGCGCGGCAAGCCCAAGCCCCACGACGCCGACCGCGTGCAGCTCTGCGCCCAGGCGCTGTGCCTGGAGGAGATGCTGGGCGTTCCGGTGCCGCGTGGCGCCCTGTTCTACGGTGAACCGCGCCGCCGCCAGGAGGTTGCCTTCGACGACGCACTGCGTGCCCGCACGGAGGAAACAGCGCATGCGCTCCACGCCCTGCTGGCCGGCGGGGTGACGCCGCCGCCGGAACCGGGGCCGAAGTGCCGCTCCTGCTCCCTGGAACCAATCTGCCTGCCAAAGGCGTCCGCCAAGCGCTCCGCCGCCGGATGGCTCGCCCGCGCCCTTCGGGAAGATGAACCATGAAACGCCTTCTCAACACGCTCTACGTCACCACGCCTGGCAGCTACCTGTCCAAGGAAGGCGAAGCCATCGAGGTGCGGCGCGAGGATGGCGCGCGCACGCTTGTGCCGTTGCTGGCGCTGGAAGGGGTGGTGGCGTTCGGCGCCGTGGGGGCCAGCCCCTACATTCTCGGCCACTGCGCCGAGCAGGGCGTGTCGGTGGGATTCCTGACCGGGAATGGCCGCTTCCTCGCCCGTGTCGAGGGGCCGGTGTCCGGCAATGTTCTTCTGCGCCGCGCCCAGTACCGGGCCGCCGACGATCCGAAGCGCGCCGCCACGGTCACACGCAACCTGCTGGCCGGCAAGCTCGCCAACCAGCGCACCGTTGTGCGCCGTCACCGCCGCGACCACGACGATCCCGGCGGAGCGCTGGGGGTTGCGGAAGACGCGCTGAGCCGCGCCCTGACGCAGCTCGACCGCCCCGGTGGCGATCCGGTGGCGGAGGTGGACCGCCTGCGTGGGGTTGAGGGCGATGCGGCCGCCTTCTACTTCGCGGCGTTTGGCGCCATGATCCGGCGCGACGGCGAGGACTGGCGCATTCGGGGGCGCAGCCGCCGACCGCCGCTGGACCGGGTGAATTGCCTGCTGTCCTTCGTCTACACGCTGCTGACGCACGATGTGCGCGGCGCGCTGGAGACGGTGGGGCTGGATCCTCAGGTGGGCTTTCTCCACGCCGACCGGCCCGGGCGCCCGTCGCTGGCGCTCGATCTGGTAGAGGAATTCCGAGCCCCTTTCGCGGACCGGCTGGTGCTGACGCTGATCAACCGGCAAGAGCTGGGGCCGGACGACTTCGAAATTGGCGAGACCGGGGCGGTAACCCTGACCGGCGACGCCCGCAAGGTGGTCCTGGTCGCCTATCAGAAGCGCAAGAAGGAAGAGCTTACCCATCCGTTCTTGAACGAGAAGCTGTCGTTCGGGCTGATGTGGCACGCCCAAGCCCGGCTTCTGGCGCGGCACCTGCGGGGCGACCTGGACGCTTACCCGCCGTTCCTATGGAAGTGAGCGTCGGCTATGCTGGTGCTGGTTTGCTATGACGTGTCCACCGAAACCCAGGCTGGCCGGCGGCGGCTGCGCCGGGTGGCGAAGGTCTGCCAGGACCACGGCGTGCGCGTGCAGTTCTCGGTGTTCGAATGCACGGTGGACCCGGCGCAATGGACGGCGCTTCGTGCCCGGCTGCTGGACCTTATCGACCCGAAGACGGACAGTCTGCGCTTTTACCTGCTGGGCTCGTCGGCTCGGAACAAGGTGGAGCATGTCGGCAGCCGCCTGCCGACCGACCTGGACGAACCGCTCATACTGTAATTCCGCGAGTGCATCAACGGCTCTCGCGCGAACCCTAAGCGGCCACGGAAGCTCGAGAGGGTTCGCGCGAACGGCTTTCCCTTGAGTGCGCTGGATTTTTGTGGAGTTGGGCTACAGGCCCTAAGTAATAAGCTCGGGTCCGCTCCAACGTTCGCGCAACTGCGCCTATTTCCGCTGACCTGCCAGCCGGTTATGCTGGAGGAGTCGCCCTCCGTGCGGGGGCGTGGATTGAAACTCCTCCGACAGGCGGGTGATGATGAAGGTGGCTCCCGTCGCCCTCCGTGCGGGGGCGTGGATTGAAACTTTCCCTACGGATGCCAGCGCAGCCGGGCCTTCGGGTCGCCCTCCGTGCGGGGGCGTGGATTGAAACCTGATTGGCGGCCCGGTTGGGGCGCTGATCGGCGTCGCCCTCCGTGCGGGGGCGTGGATTGAAACCTCCCGACGAAGGCATGCCCGTCATAGGGCTCGTGTCGCCCTCCGTGCGGGGGCGTGGATTGAAACAAGCGATTCCACCTGAACATGTGGGTGGATCAGGTCGTCGCCCTCCGTGCGGGGGCGTGGATTGAAACGTCCGCATCGGCGTCGCCATGCTGGGCGCCACCACGTCGCCCTCCGTGCGGGGGCGTGGATTGAAACCCAAGCTGTCCGAAGGGGTCGCGGCCTTCTTGGAGTCGCCCTCCGTGCGGGGGCGTGGATTGAAACTCCATGCCGCACGTGAGGTGCCCTCAACAGAGGGTCGCCCTCCGTGCGGGGGCGTGGATTGAAACGCCGTTCGAGGGCGTGCCCGAGATCGCGGAGGAGGTCGCCCTCCGTGCGGGGGCGTGGATTGAAACCGCGCCTTCGGTGGCATCGGCGATGCGGGCGATCGTCGCCCTCCGTGCGGGGGCGTGGATTGAAACCCGGTGATGGCGCGGACGGTGTTGACCGACCCCGAGTCGCCCTCCGTGTGGGGGCGTGGATTGAAACGTCGTCCCGGCATCATCGACCAGGACAAAGGACGTCGCCCTCCGTGCGGGGGCGTGGATTGAAACCGCCACGCCCAGACGGAGCAGCGTCGATGTGGCGTCGCCCTCCGTGCGGGGGCGTGGATTGAAACTTGCCGCCCTCCGTGACCTGATCCAACAGGGCCGCGTCGCCCTCCGTGCGGGGGCGTGGATTGAAACTCCTTCAGCCGCGCCCGCCTCTCAGGGGTCAGGCCGTCGCCCTCCGTGCGGGGGCGTGGATTGAAACATCACCACGCGGGACGCGGCGGAGAAGCTGGGCCGTCGCCCTCCGTGCGGGGGCGTGGATTGAAACGCGAGGACGCGGGCGGAACAGGTGCGTGCCGCGAGTCGCCCTCCGTGCGGGGGCGTGGATTGAAACACCCTGACGTCCGACAGCAAGAGCCGGGGGTCCGCGTCGCCCTCCGTGCGGGGGCGTGGATTGAAACAGCGAATACGTCGTGCGCCGGCTCACGATTGCGCCGGTCGCCCTCCGTGCGGGGGCGTGGATTGAAACGCCACCTTGAGCAGCACGCTCATGCCGGCCCGATAGTCGCCCTCCGTGCGGGGGCGTGGATTGAAACGGCATCCAGTACCTCGGCACGGGGACCGGAGCGGGTCGCCCTCCGTGCGGGGGCGTGGATTGAAACCGGCTTCCGCCGCGATGGCACCGACCGTCGTGCAGGTCGCCCTCCGTGCGGGGGCGTGGATTGAAACACCGCTGACGGTCTGTCCGGCGTGCCGGTCACCAAGTCGCCCTCCGTGCGGGGGCGTGGATTGAAACCCGCCTCCAACCGCAACCCGACCGGTGTGCTCAAGTCGCCCTCCGTGCGGGGGCGTGGATTGAAACTCGGTGGGGCAATTGGCGCTGAGAGTTTTCGTGCCGTCGCCCTCCGTGCGGGGGCGTGGATTGAAACCTGCGCCTGGCCAAGGCGATGCCGGCGCCGGCGGGTCGCCCTCCGTGCGGGGGCGTGGATTGAAACATGTAGCCGGACAGGTCTTTCCCGGCCAACGTCGTCGCCCTCCGTGCGGGGGCGTGGATTGAAACGGCCCTGATGAGGAAGAGACCGCGGGGCATTGTCACGCGAACGGACTTTGGTGCGCAAACCGGCACCACGGTAAAGTCCCCCGCTGGGCAGCGGTAATCAGTTGACCTTGCGGGAGACCGGTATGCCCAAGCTGGTCATGATGTCCATGACCTTGCAGCCGGCGGCCGCTTCGACCTTCTACGCGGGCAGAATCCGAGCGCGCAGGCTGCGTCCGATCGGAACCTTGTACCTGAGCATCGCCACCCACATCGGAATTCCACCCCTGTTCCCATAAAATAATTGCGGTTATATACCGAACGTATATAGCGCCCGTTGACAGACGCCGGTGTGCGCTGTATCCAATCAAACATAGCGAATGGGTATGGCCCGATCGGTCCCCTGTGACGGAGCCCGCGATGAGACTGCGTGCGTTGGTTGTGCTGGCGATGAGCATCCTTCCGGGTGCGCTGCGCGCGGAACCTTTGGAATCGAACCTGCTCGTGCTGACCAGCTACCCCGACGAGCTGGTCGCGCGGTTCGAAGCGGCGTTCGAGCGGGCGAATCCCGGCACCGACGTGCAGATCCTCTGGAAGACCGGGCGGGAGGCGATGCCGATCCTGCGCGGGGCCGGCCAGGGCGGCGTGGATGTCTATTGGACCCCGGCGTTGCGCAATTTCCCGGTTCTGCGCGACGAGGGGCGGCTGCGCCCGCTGGAGATCGGCCTGCTGAAGATTGATCGGCAGGCCCTGCCGGGCCGCATCGGGGCGCAGATCCTGTCCGATCCGTCGGGCCGGTTCGAGGCGTTCGAGGTCGCCGGCTACGGGCTGGTCGTCAACCCGGCCTATCTGGCGGAAAAAGGGCTGCCGACGCCGCGGAGCTGGGCCGACCTCGCCGATCCCGCCCTGGCCGGCCATGTCGCCTTCCCGGTGCCCTCGCGGGTGGGTTTCGCCCCGGTGCTGGTGGACATCATCCTCCAGGCGGAGGGCTGGGAGGCGGGTTGGAGGCTGCTGCAGCGCATCGCCGCCGGCGCGGAGCTGATGGACCGCGGGCCGGGGGTGGGCGACAGCGTGGCCTCGGGACGGCGCGGCGCCGGTCCGACCATCGACTTCCAGGCGCTGAACGCCAAGTCCGACGGCAAGCCGGTGGAGATCCTCTATCCGGAGCGCACCGCCTGGCTGCCCGCCCACATCGGGGTGACCGCCGCGGCCCCCCACCCGAAGGCCGCCGCCGCCTTCGTCGGTTTCGCCCTGTCGGAGGAGGGGCAGCGGATTCTGTTCCACCCGGACATCCGCCGCCATCCGGTCCGCCCCGCGGTCTACCGGGACGCCCCGGCGGGGACCGGCAACCCCTTCGCCGCGGCGGGCGGCTTCGCCTATGAGACGGAGCGGGGCAGCCGCCGCGAACCGGCGGTCGCCGCCCTGTTCGACGCGCTGATCACCCGCCGGCAGGAGGAATTGCGCGGCCTGCTGGGCGTGCTGGACGAGGAGGGCGGGGTGGCGGCGCGCAAGGGCGATGCGGCGCTGGGCGTGCGGGGGGGGGCGGCCGCGGCGCGCGC
>NZ_JAUJFI010000156.1 GCF_030849505.1 Azospirillum isscasi
GTACCGCAAGGGCAACGGGCAGCCGGCGAAGCTGGCCTTCATGGGCCACGCCCTGATGGAGAACCGGAACGCCCTGGGCAACGGGGAGGTCGTGGCGAAGGACCAGTCGCCGGACTGGGACCACGCCGTCCCGGATCTCCATCCCGGCGCCGCCCTGCCGGCGACGGCCCTGGACGGCGGCCCGCGGGTGCGGGTGATCCCCGACCATGCGGCGGACCCGGTTCCCCTGCTGCACGCCGACGCGGCGGCCCCGCCGCCCGATCTGGCCCACGCGCAACTGCGCAGCCCGCCGCCGGCCCGCCGGGACTTCCTGCGGCGGGTGGGCGCCGGGGCCGCCCTGACGGTGCCGGTCGCCCATGGCGGCAAGCCGTGGGGGGTGATCTCGGGCCATCACCGCCGGCCCCACGCGGTTCCGCCGGCCACCCGCATGCTGGCCGCCATGGCCGCCGACGCGCTCAGCCTGATGCTGGACACCGCCGAACGCGCCGTGGAGCGGGAACTCCGCGCCGCCCAGGCCGCGCGGCAGGCCGAGGTGAACCGGGCCAAGTCCGACTTCCTGACCCGGATGAGCCACGAGCTTCGCACCCCGCTGAACGCCATCATCGGCTATTCGGATTTCCTGCTGCATCCGGGGACCGGCCCGCTGACCGACCGCCAGCGCGACTACATCGGCAACATCCGCACCTCCGGCACGCATCTGCTGGAACTCATCAACGACGTGCTCGACCTGTCGAAGATCGAGGCCGGGCACATCGACCTGAACGACGAGGACGTGGACGTCGCCGTCGTCGTGGGCGAGGTCTACGCCCTTCAGGAACTGGCCCTGACCTCCGCCGGGCTGGCCTTCGACGCGCTGTTTCCCCGTCCGCTGCCGCGCCTGTGCGCGGACCGGCGGTCGCTGCGGCAGATCCTGCTGAACCTGCTGTCCAACGCCATCAAGTTCACCCCGCCGGGCGGGCGCGTCACCGTCGACGTGGCCCGCACGGAGGAACCGGGCGGGACCGGGCTGTGCATCGCCGTGATCGACACCGGCATCGGCATCCCGGAGGAGCACCGCCACACCGTGCTGGAGCCCTTCCGGCAGGTGCCCGGGGGGCGCATCCGCAGCGGCACGGGGACCGGGCTGGGCCTGCCCATCGTGCGGTCCCTGGTGGAGGCGCACGGCGGGCGGCTGGCCCTGTCCAGCGTGCCGGGGCAGGGCACGCGGATCGATCTGCACTTTCCGCCGGAGCGGGTCGTCGCATGACGGGCATGGCGGAATCCATGGAACCCGGCATGGTGCCGCGGGCCGCCCCGCTAACGACAATTTAACCGTCGCGGAGGGACAGTGAACCGGATATACGGGTCTCTCCGAGCGTGGACGCTGCGAGTTGGATCGCAGGCGGCACGATGCTCGCGGAACTGAACAGCCTTCGAAGGCGCCGATGGAAGACCGAATCGTGAAGCGTGTCCTGATCGTCGAGGACAACGAGCTGAACATGAAGCTCTTCCACGATCTGCTGGAAGCGCACGGCTACGAGACGCTTCAGACCCGCAATGGGATGGATGCCCTCACCCTGGCGCGGGAGCACCGTCCCGACCTGATCCTGATGGACATCCAGTTGCCGGAGGTGTCGGGGCTGGAGGTCACGCGCTGGATCAAGGAGGATCCGGTGCTGAAGGCCATTCCGATCATCGCGGTTACCGCCTTCGCGATGAAGGGGGACGAGGAGAAGATCCGGGAGGGCGGCTGCGAGGATTACATCGCCAAGCCGATCTCGGTGACGAAGTTCCTGGAAACCGTTCAAAAGTTCCTGCGCTAACCATTCACCACGGGATCGGTCGCACGTTCCATGTCCGCTCGCGTCCTTGTCGTCGATGATGTCCTTCCGAACGTGAAGCTGCTCGCGGCGAAGCTGACGCGCGAGTATTTCGACGTCATCACCGCCAGCAACGGCCCCGAGGCGCTGGAGATGGTGCGGCGGGAATCGCCGGACATCGTTCTGCTCGACGTCATGATGCCGGGCATGGACGGTTTCGAGGTGTGCGAGAAGATCCGCTCCGATCCCGCCACCATGCACATTCCGGTGGTGATGGTCACCGCCCTGTCGGACGGCGCCGACCGCGTGCGCGGGCTGGAGGCCGGGGCCGACGATTTCCTGACCAAGCCGGTCAACGACGTCGCCCTGTTCGCCCGGGTCCGTTCGCTCGTCCGCCTGAAGATGATGATGGACGAATGGCGCCTGCGCGAGACCACCTCCGGCCAGTTCGGGGTGATCGAGCCGACCGGCACGCTGCGCAGCGAATCCTTCGAGGGGGCCCGCATCCTGGTGCTGGAGGACTCGCTGCTCGATCTCGAAAAGATCACCGAGACGCTGCAGCGCGACCACGGCCATGTGATGTCCGCCGGCACCTGTGCCACGGCGCTGGAACGTGCGCTGGGCGACGATCTGGACCTCGTGGTCATCAGCCTCACCCTGATGAACGAGGACGGGCTGCGCCTCTGCTCCCAGCTCCGCTCGCACGAGCGCACCCGGCAGGTGCCCATCCTGCTGGTGGTGGAGGAGGGCGACCTGAACCGCGTCGCCAAGGGGCTGGAGCTGGGCGCCAACGACTACGTCATCAAGCCCATCGACCGGAACGAGCTGCTGGCCCGCGCCCGCACCCAGATCCGGCGCAAGCGCTATCAGGAACGGCTGCGCGCGAATTACGAGCACAGCCTGTCCATGGCCCTCACCGACAGCCTGACGGGCGTCTTCAACCGCCGCTACATCAACGCCCATCTGCCGCGGCTGCTGGAGCGGGCGATCGACGGCCACAAGCCGGTGGCGATCCTGCTGTTCGACATCGACCATTTCAAGGTCGTGAACGACAGCTACGGTCACAGCGTGGGCGACGAGGTGCTGAAGGAGGTGTCCAACCGCGCCAGCCGCAACCTGCGCACCTTCGATCTGGTGGCGCGGCTGGGCGGCGAGGAGTTCGTGGTCATCCTGCCCGACACCGACGCCGAAGCGGCCCTGACGGTGGCGGAGCGGCTGCGCACCCGCATCGCCGATGCGCGGTTCAAGGTGACCGCCGACGTGGGCGAGATCCCGGTCACGGTGTCCATCGGCGTGGCGGTGGGCGGCCGGCTGGGCGACACCGCCGAAGGGCTGATCCGCCGCGCCGACGAGGCCCTGTACGAGGCCAAGCGCGCCGGGCGCAACCGCACCATCGCCGATCCCCGCGCCAGCGCCCTGCTGACGCCCTGACCGGGCGATGCGCGGAGCGCGGACGAAACCCGGAACCCGCACGAAACCCGGACAAGCAAAAGGCCGCCAGAGGGCGGCCTTTTCGATTCCGGCGGTCCGGGGAAACCTTACTTGATCTTGGCTTCCTTGAACTCGACGTGCTTGCGCGCCACCGGGTCGTACTTGCGGAACGACAGCTTCTCGGTGGTCTTCTTCGGGTTCTTCTTCTTCACGTAGAAGAAGCCGGTGTCAGCCGTGCTCACCAGCTTGATGAGGACGGTGTTCTGCTTCGCCATGATCTCAATCCCGACTGAAAATCCGTGACCCGCCAGCCCGGCGGGGCGGCGTCGTAGCGGGGGAAGATACCCGCTGTAGCCGCGATGTCAAGCCTTCAGACTCCTCTTCCCGCCTCAGAAAAGGCGCCTCAGCGCTCCGCCACCGTGTTGGTGGAGGACAGGGCGACCGCGCGCTGGTAGAGCGCCGGCTCGGCGAGAAGGCGCAGCGCGACCTTCACATCCAACTCCGGCTCATGCTCCTTCCAGGGGCAGGCTTCGCGCAGGCGGGCCAGGGCGTCCTCGTCGTCGGCGGCGCGGGCGCGCCAGCCGGCGAACTGGGTCATCGGGCGCGCCCGTCCCTCGCGCAGGTCGGACAGCAGGGCCGCGGGGTCGTCCTGCCCGGTGCGGCTGGTGCAGACCGTCGGCTGCACGCCCTGGCGGTGCAGGGTGTAGCCGGCGGGCGTGTAGATGCGGCTCCAGGTCAGGAACAGTTCGCCGTCGTTGGGCAGGCGGGTGACCGTCTGGACGCTGCCCTTGCCGTAGGAGGATGCGCCCACCACCACCGCGCGGCCCGAGTCCTGGAGCGCCGCCGCCACCACCTCGGCGGAGGAGGCGGAACGCCCGTCCACCAGAACCACCAGCGGCAGCCCGTCGGCGATGTCGTCGGGGCCGGCCTCGAAGCGCTGGCGGCTGTCGGGGTGGCGGCCCTCGGTGGTGATGATCTTGCCCTGGGCGATGAACAGATCGGCCACGGCGACCGCCTGGTCGAGCAGCCCGCCGGGGTTGCCGCGCAGGTCCAGCACGAAGCCGCGCAGGCCCTTGCCCACGCTCTGGCGCGTGGACAAAACGGCGTCCCGCAGGTTGGAGGCGGTGGCGGCGTTGAAGCGGTCCACCTTCAGCACGCCGACCTGCTCGGACACGCTGGCGTTGACGGTGTTGGGGACGACGCGCTCCCGCCGCACGGGCGCGCGGCGCGGCGGGTTGCTGTCGCGCGCCACGGTCAGCAGAACCATGGTCCCGGTCGGGCCGCGCAGGCGGTCGCGCATGTCCGCCTCGTTCAGGCGGGCGGTCAGGTCGCCGTCGATGGCCAGAAGCTGGTCGCCGCTGCGGATGCCGGCGCGGTCCGCCGGGCTGCGCGGCAGCACGTCGCGGACCAGGGTGCGCCCGTTCGCCGTCTCCAGCGACAGGCCGATCCCGCCGTAGCCCTCGCGCTGGGCGCGTTCGCTGGTGGCGCGCTGGGTGCCGGTGTAGCGGGAATAGCCGTCCAGGTCCGTCATCACGGAATCGAGGACCACCTGATAGACCCGTTCCGGCGCCGCCTGATACAGAATCGGGGAATAGAGGCGGGCGCGCTCCACCGCCTTGGTGGTCAGGGCGGCCCAGCCGGCGGAGTCGGAGAGGGATGGGGCGGCGTACTCCCCGATCAGGCTGCCGGAGACGTACAGGCGTACGGTGCTGCCCTGCCGTTCGGCGCGTGCGGTCGGGTCGATGGTGGCGAGGCCCTTCAGCCCGTCCAGCCCGAGGCGGCCGAAATCAACCTGTTGCAGGTACACTTCGGCGATCTTGCCGTACGCGACGGTGAAGACCTGTTCGCTGACGAAGGCGGGCTCGGCCGCGGCGGCCGGACGGGGCAAGGTCCCGCCGAGGCTCCCGAGGCCGACAGCGAGCATGGCGGCCGCGAGCGGGACCGACAGACGCCCTCGCGGCGAAAATCCTCGTTTCCGTATGCCCATGGCGCGCCGTACGCGGCCTCCTTTCCCACAGGCGGACCCGGACGGTTACCCGCCGGATTCGAACGGATAAGGAATAGCACTTCAGAAATGAGGGCTGGCGGGACAAAAGACGGGGCCGGGACTCTTTGTCGTGGAATGTCCACCACTGTGACTCAGCGGCCACGCTTCCGTTGCTTCCGGGTTGCACGGCCTGGAAAACGCACGCCTTCCGGGGGGTGGGTGGAGTGGCCGGATTGCAACGGATGATCCGTATCGCCAACGGAATCCCCCTCGGCGCGGGGCAGCGCGAACAGGGTGCTTCCGGTCAGCGGGTCGGCTTCGATCAGAACCACCTTCACCGCGGCTCCCAGCCGGTAGGTACGCCCCGTGCGCTGCCCGACCAGCGCGTGGGCGCGCTCGTCATGCTCGTACTGGTCGTCGGGCAGGGTGCTGGCGGGAATCAGCCCGTCGGCCCCGTTCTCGTCCAGCCGGATGAACAGGCCGAAGCGGGTGACCCCGGAGATCCGCCCGGTGAACAGGGCGCCCACCCGGTCGGCCAGGAAGGCGGCGGTGAAGCGGTCGATGGCGTCGCGCTCCGCCGTGGCGGCGCGGCGTTCGGTCATCGAGATGTGCTCGCCGATGTCGGTCAGCCCGGCCATGGCCGCGTCGTCCAGCCCGCCCGGCCCCAGCCCGTGCGCGCGGATCAGCGCCCGGTGCACGATCAGGTCGGCGTAGCGGCGGATGGGCGAGGTGAAATGGGCGTAGCGGTCCAGCGACAGGCCGAAATGGCCGATGTTCTCCGGGCTGTATTCGGCCTGCGACTGGCTGCGCAGGATGACCTCGCTGACCAGTTGCGAGTCCGCCGTGCCGGCGGCGCGGTCGAGGATCGCCGTGAAATGGGCCGGCGCCAGCCGGGGCACCCGCGGCAGCGTGTAGCCGATGCCGGTCAGGAACTCCCGCAGCGTCTCCTGCTTGTCCAGCGAGGGCTGGTCGTGGACGCGGAACAGGCCGGGCATGCTCGCCCGCTCCAGGCTGTCCGCCGCCGCGACGTTGGCGCAGATCATGAATTCCTCGATCAGCCGGTGGCTGTCGAAGCGTTCGCGCGCTGCGATCTCCGCCACCCGCCCGCGCTCGTCCAGCCGCACCCGCCGTTCCGGCAGGTCCAGCTCCAGCGTGCCGCGCCGCTGTCGGGCTTCCCACAGGCACGCATAGGCGCCGTAGAGCGGGGCGATGACCGTCTCCAGAAGCGGTGCCGCCGCCTCGTCCGGGGCGCCGTCGCGGGCCGCCTGCACCTGCTCGTAGGTCAGCCGCGCGGCGGAGCGCATCAGGCCCCGCACGAAGCGGTGCCGTTGCAGCACGCCGTGGCGGTCGATCCACAGATGCACCGCGAAGCAGGCGCGGTCCTCGCCGGGGCGGAGCGAGCAGAGATCGTTGGACAGCGCCTCCGGCAGCATCGGCACGACGCGGTCGGGGAAATAGACGGAGTTGCCGCGCTCGTAAGCCGCGCGGTCCAACGCCGAATTCGGGCGCACGTAATAGGCCACGTCCGCGATGGCGACCAGCAGGTGCCAGCCGCCCGGGTTCGCCGGGTCGGGGTCCGGCTCCGCCCACACCGCGTCGTCGAAATCGCAGGCGTCGGCGCCGTCGATGGTCACCAGAGGCAGGTCGCGCAGGTCGGTGCGCCCGGTCAGGGACGGCACGGCGGCGTGCGCCGCTTCGCGCAGGGCGGCGGGCGGGAAGTCGGTGGGCAGCCCGTGGGTGTGGACGGCGATCAGGCTGACGGCGCGCGGCTCCGCCGTGTGGCCCAGCCGTTCCGCCACGCGGGCCTGCGGCAGGCCGAGCCGGGCGGCGGGCAGCAGGTCGGCCAGCACCAGCTCGCCCGGTTCGGCGTCGTTGCGGTTGGCCGGAAGCACCAGCAGTTCGGTCTTGTTGCGCTTGTCCGTGGGGACGATGCGCCCGCCGTCCGCCGCCGGGTAGTAGACGCCGAGCACGCGCCCCACCGTGCCGTCGAGGCGGCGGATGGTGCGCGCCTCGTAGAGACGGTCGTTGATGCGGCTGAGCTTCGCCAGCACCCGGTCGCCGGCGCCCAGCGTGGGGTGGCCCTTCCTCTCCGGCATCAGGAAGATGCGCGGCGGGTTGCCCTCGCCGGTCCAGGTGATCGGGCGGGCGGAGACCTCGCCGTCCGCGTCGGCGCCGGTCACCTCCAGCACGGCGACCTCCGGCAGCGCCTGCGGCGGGGCGACGCGCTTGTTGCGCCCGCGCTCCACGGCGCCATCGGCCTCCAACTCCTTCAGCAGGTCCTTCAACCGCTCGCGGTCGTCGCTGCCGGACAGCTTGAAGGCGCGTGCGATCTCGCGCTTGCCGACCGGTGTGGTGCTGGAGCGGATGAAGGACAGGACCGTGTCCTTGTCGGGAAAGCTTCCGGGAAAGCTGCCGGGGCGGCGGGGCGTGTCGGTCAAGGGAATCCGTGCCGTGGGAGGTGGACCGCTTAAGTAATCCCTGGACGCGGCGAATCCAACCGCCACGCCATGGCTCCGCCACAAAGACGCGCCAGAACCGTGCCGGGCATGGCGGGAGCGCATCCATGAGGATCGTCCGGGGCGGGGTGTTGCTGGCGGTGGCCGGTCCGGTGGCGGTGGTCGGGGCTTATCTGCTCGCCGCTGTGGCGCTTGCCAGCCTTCCGGTGGATGGTCGGCCCGCGGTGAGGAACGGGGTGGAAATCTTCGTCTGCACCAACGGCGTTCACACCGATCTGGTGCTCCCCGCCGCCAACGGCCTTGTGGATTGGACCACGGATCTGCGGCACGGCGACTTTCCGGGCACCGGCCCCTGGGCGAGCCATGTTTCCTTCGGCTGGGGAGACCGGGCCTTCTATCTGGAAACCCGCCAATGGTCGGACCTGCGCCTGTCCACGGCCCTGTCCGCCCTGTTCGGCGGCGGCCCGTCGGTGATGCATGTCTATGCGATGCCCCGCCCGGCGGGCAGCCCGGACTGCGGCGCGCTGAGGCTGGGGAATGAGGCGTATCGCGCCCTGGCGGCCTTCGTGCGCGGCAGCTTCCGCCGGGATGGGGCGGGGCGGGTGATCCCCCTGCCGGGCAGCGGTTACGGCGCGACCGATCTCTTCTACGAGGCGGTCGGCCATTACAGCCCGGTCGAGACCTGCAACGAATGGACCGGCAAGGCCCTGCGCGCCGCCGGAGTGACCGTCGGCGCATGGACGCCCTTCGAGGGCAGCGTCATGCGCTGGGTGCGGTAGGGGCGGAGCGATATCCCCTCTCCCGTCCCGGGAGAGGGATTTGATCAAACACGAGGGCCGTCGGCGGTGAGCGTCAGGCCCGCTTGCGGGCGGCGGCGGGCTTTTCCTCTTCCCCGGTTTCGGCCTTCTTGGCGGCGGCCTTCTTCGGAGCAGCCTTCTTGGCCGGTTCCTTCTTCGTTGCCGTCGCCTTGGCCTTGGTCGCCTTCGCGGCCTTGGCCGGAGCCTCGGCACCGTCCGCGGCGGCGGGTTCGGCGTCCTTCGGGGCCTTGCCCTTCTTGGCGGCGTCCTTGGCGGCCTTGGCCTCCAGAAGCTCCAGCGCCTGTTCCAGCGTCACGCTGTCCGGCTCCGTGCCCTTGGGGATGGAGGCGTAGACGGAGCCGTGCTTGACGTAGGGACCGAAGCGGCCCGACCCGGTGGTGACCGGCTTGCCGGACTTCGGATGATCGCCCAGCGTCTTGGCCGGCGCGGACGCCTTCTTGGCGGCGCCGGCCAGCAGGTCCACCGCGCGGTTGATGCCGATGGTCAGCACGTCGTCGTCGGGCGTCAGCGACTTGTAGACGCTGCCGTGCTTCAGGTAGGGGCCGAAGCGCCCGATGCCGGCGCTGATGTCCTCGCCCGTCTCCGGGTGGTTGCCGATGCTGCGCGGCAGGGCCAGCAGCTTCAGCGCCGTGTCCAGATCCACGTCCGCCGCCGCCATGCCCTTGGGCAGAGAGACGCGCTTGGGCTTCGGCTCCTCGGTCTTGACCTTCTTCTTGCCCTTGGTCTTCTTGCCGTCGGCGGGGGCCTCCTCGGCCACGGCCTCAGCCGGGGCGGCGGCGACCGGGGGCGGGCCGAGCTGGATGTAGGCGCCGTAGGGGCCGCGCCGGACGGTCACCGGCAGGCTGGTTTCCGGATCGTTGCCCAGTTCGCGCGGGCCTTCCTGCGCCTCCCCGTTCTCGTCGTTGGCGACGGCGAGGGGGCGGGTGTAGCGGCAGTCCGGATAGCGCGAGCAGCCGATGAAGGCGCCCATCTTGCCGAGCTTCAGCCCCAGCCGGCCCTGGCTGCACACCGGGCAGACGCGCGGGTCGTGGCCCGGCGTGCCGCTGTCGCCGTTGGTCGGGAAGAAGTGCGGGCCAAGCTCCTCGTCCAGGGTGGTCAGGACCTGGGTGATGGTCAGGTCCTTGGTGCCGTCGACCGCCGCGTGGAAGGCGCGCCAGAAGTCGCGCAGCACGGTCTTCCAGTCGATCCGCCCGTCGGAAATCTCGTCGAGCTTGTTCTCCAGGTCGGCGGTGAAGTTGTACTCCACGTACCGGTTGAAGAAGTTCTTCAGGAAGGCGGTGACCAGACGCCCGCGGTCTTCCGGAATGAAGCGCCGCTTGTCCAACCGCACGTAATTGCGGTCCTGGAGCACCTGGAGGATGGAGGCGTAGGTGGAGGGGCGCCCGATGCCCAGTTCCTCCAGCTTCTTCACCAGGCTCGCCTCGGTGTAGCGGGGCGGCGGCTGGGTGAAGTGCTGCTCCGGCGCGATGTCGCCGCGGGCGAGGGCGTCGCCCTGCTCCATGGCGGGCAGGCGGCGCTCCTGGTCGTCCTCGGCGGCGCCGTCGTCGCGGTCCTCCTGATAGACTTTCAGGAAGCCGTCGAACACCACGACCGAGCCGGTGGCGCGCAGCACCACATCCTTGGACGGCGAGGCGATGTCCACCGCCACCTGATCCAGCACGGCGCTTTCCATCTGGCTGGCCAGCGTGCGCTTCCAGATCAGCTCGTACAGCCGCAGCTCGTCGTTTTCCAGATAGGAGGCGACCTCCTCCGGACGGCGGAACAGGTCGGTGGGGCGGATGGCCTCGTGCGCTTCCTGGGCGTTCTTGGCGGCGGTCTTGTAGACGCGCGGCTGGGCCGGCACGTAGCGCTCGCCCCAATGGGAGCCGATCAGGTTGCGGGCGCCCTCGATGGCCTCCTGCGACAGGCTGACGCCGTCGGTTCGCATGTAGGTGATCAGGCCGACCGTCTCGCCGCCGATGTCCACGCCCTCGTACAGCCGCTGCGCGGTCCGCATGGTGCGGGTGGCGCCGAAGCCCAGCTTGCGCGAGGCCTCCTGCTGGAGGGTCGAGGTGGTGAAGGGCGGGGAGGGGTTGCGGCGGCTCTGCTTGCGCTCCACCGTCGCGACCGAGAAGCTCTGCGGACGGATGCGCGCCACCGCGGCCTCCGCCACCTCGCGGGCGGGCAGGGCGAACTTGTCGAGCCGCTTGCCGTCGAGCTGGGTGAGCTGGGCCGTGAAGGAGGCGCCGCCGGGCGTGGCAAAGCCCACCTCGATGGTCCAGTACTCCTGCGGCTTGAAGATCTCGATCTCCGACTCGCGCTCGCAGATCAGGCGCAGCGCCACCGACTGCACGCGGCCCGCCGAGCGGGAGCCCGGCAGCTTGCGCCACAGCACCGGCGACAGGGTGAAGCCCACCAGATAGTCGAGCGCGCGGCGCGCCAGATAGGCGTCCACCAGTTCCCGCGACACGTCGCGCGGGGCCTCCAGCGCGGCCTGGACGGCGCTCTTGGTGATCTCGTTGAAGGTGATGCGCTGGACCTTGGTGTCGTCGATCAGGCGCTTCTCGCGCAGCAGCTCCGACAGGTGCCAGGCGATGGCTTCCCCTTCGCGATCCGGGTCGGTTGCGAGATAGACGCGCTCGGCCCCTTTGACCGCCTTGGCGATCTCGTCGATGTGGCGCTTGGAGCGGTCGCCCAGCTCCCAGTCCATGGCGAAGTCCTCGTCCGGACGCACCGATCCGTCGCGCGCCGGAAGGTCGCGGACATGGCCGAAGCTGGCCACCACGGTGTAGTCCGAGCCAAGGTATTTGTTGATGGTTTTCGCCTTGGCCGGCGATTCGACGATGACGACGTTGCTGCCCGGCAAGAGTCCGCGCCCCTGAATGTGCCTATCCCATACGCCGGCGGTGCGGATCGGGATCAGATCAGGTTCACCTGATTCCCCGGCTGGCGCTGGACCCGGCCCGCAAGCTCAAGTTCCAGCACGACGGTCAACACCACCGGTGCGGACAATTGGCACCCGCGGACCAGTTCGTCAATGGCAACCGGCGTGTGGCCGAGGTTTTCCAGGATGACGGCGCGCGCCGTCTCCAGGTCCGACTCGGACGGAACGGCGGGCCGGGCCGCGGCGAACAGGTCGCCCTGGCGCTCCCGCACGGCGGGCGGCGACAGGCTTTCCAGCGCCCGCAGCACGTCGTCGATCCCCTCCACCAAGGCGGCCCCCTGCCGCAGCAGGTTGTTGGTGCCCTGGCAGCGCGGATCGAGCGGCGAGCCGGGGACGGCCATCACCTCCCGCCCCTGTTCCAGCGCCATGCGGGCGGTGATCAGCGAACCGGAGCGCAGCGCCGCCTCCACCACCAGCACACCCAGCGACAGGCCGGAGATCAGCCGGTTCCGGCGCGGGAAATGCCGGGCCTGTGGCGTCGTTCCGATGGCGCTTTCCGCAACCACCACGCCCTGCTGCACTATGTCGCGGTAGAGTTTCTCGTTCTCCGGTGGATAGACCACGTCGGCGCCGCCCGCCACCACCGCCGCCGTGCCGGTGCCGAGCGACCCGGCGTGGGCCGCGGTGTCGATTCCCCGCGCCAGCCCCGAGACGACCAGCAACCCGGCCTCCCCCAGCTCCCGCGCCAGCCGTTCGGCGAATTTCTTGCCGTTCATCGAGGCGTTGCGCGCCCCGACGAGGGCGACCGCCTGCCGCGTCAGCAGATGCGGGTGGCCGAGCACCGACACCACCGGGGGCGCATCGTCCAGCGCCGCCAGCGGCTCCGGATAGTCCGGTTCGCAGGAGCAGAGCAGGCGGGCGCCGATGCGCTCGCTGGCGGCCAGCTCGCGTTCCACGTCCGCCTTGGCCGCGATGCGCAGCGGCTTGGTCCGCCCGCCGCGCTTGGCGAGGTCGGGCAGCGCCTCCAGCGCGGCGCGGGCGCTGCCGAATTGCTCCAGCAGGCGGTGAAAGGTGATCGGTCCGACATTCTCCGTCCGGATGAGGCGGAGCCAGTCGAACCGCTCGGCGGCGGACAGGGTGCGGCGCGGTTGAGTCATGCTGTGTACTTTTACAACCGACGCGAAGCCGTTTTCAACACGCAAACGTATGCAAGGAGGTTTCGCAGTCCGCCGTCAGCGAATTCATCGACCTGTGCGCGGTTCGCGGCGTCGATCCGCGCGATATCCCGGGAGGCTCTCGGAGTGACGGTGCTCATTTCTTCCAGAAGTTGAAAAGCCCCTTCTTTTTCGGCGGGGCCTCCGGTTCGGGCTCGGGCTCCGGTTCCGGGTCGTCGCCGAAGGAGAAGGGATCGTCGTCGGTTCCGGCCTTGGGCGGGTCCTCGTCTTCGTCCATGTCGAAGGAAAACGGGTCCCCGTCCGTTTCCGATTCCGTTTCCTTGGCCGAGTCTTCGGCCTTCTCCTCGGTATCGTCATCGTCGAAACTGAAGGGATCGCCGTCGTCATCGCCAAAGCTGAAGGGGTTGGCGTCGCCGCTGTCCCCATCGTCCTCTTCCTTGGCCTCTTCCTTGGCCTCGTCCTCATCGTCGTCGAAGCTGAAGACCGAGAAATCCGAGGATTCCTCCTCCTCGTCCTCTTCATCGGCATCGAGGGCCGCGGCGGCGACGGCAACGGCGGCCGCGGCGGTCTGGCTGCGGCGCATCTCCTCCTTGAAGCGCTCCAACTCCCCGCGGAAGCGGTCCTCCGCGTCGGTCCAGCGCCGGCGCTCCTGGTCGAGGGTGGCGAGAAGCTCCTCTTCCCGCGCACGGGCGGCGGCGCGCTCGGTGTCCAGCGCCCGGATCAGGTCCTCCTGGTGCCGGAGCAGCGACTCGTGCCGCGTCTCCATCGCGTCGATCACTTCGCGGACATACTGTTCGAAGGCCCGGAACTGGAGCGCCAGAACGTCGTCGTCCGCGGCGGCGGCAACCGCGGCGGCCTTCGCGGCCTTGGCCTTGCCTGTCCGCGTGCCAACGGCGGCGGGCGGCTGCGGGGCAACCGC
>NZ_JAUJFI010000157.1 GCF_030849505.1 Azospirillum isscasi
GCACGCGGGCGGGGACGCGGCGGCGCAGGTCGAACAGCGTGGTGCCGGGGCGCAGCAGGCCGCGTTCCACCACCCAGCCGAAGGGAATGCGCGGGGCGGAACGCTTCGGCGGCGTGTCCAGGACGGCGGCGTCCGGCGCCTCCTCCACCGCGGCGATGCGGGCGGTGGCGGCCTTGGCGTAGGTCGGGTCGCGCTCCAGCCCGATCCAGTTGCGGCCCAGCCGCTTCGCCACCGCACCCGTGGTGCCGGTTCCGAAGAAGGGGTCCAGCACCGTGTCGCCGGGGCGGGAGGAGGACAGGATGACGCGGTAGAGAAGCGATTCCGGCTTCTGCGTCGGGTGGGCCTTGCGGCCGTCCTCGTCGCGCAGGCGCTCGCCGCCGCTGCAGATCGGCAGCAGCCAGTCGCTGCGCATCTGCAGGTCGTCGTTCAGCGCCTTCATGGCGTCGTAGTTGAAGCGGTAGCGGGCGTCCTTCTCGCGCGAGGCCCAGATCATGGTCTCATGCGCGTTGGCGAAGCGCGTGCCGCGGAAGTTCGGCATCGGGTTGGTCTTGCGCCACACGATGTCGTTCAAAATCCAGAAGCCCAGATTCTGCAACGTGGCGCCGACACGGAAGATGTTGTGGTAGCTGCCGATCACCCACAACGATCCCTCGGGTTTCAGGATGCGGCGGGCCGCGGCGAGCCAGTCCCGCGTGAAGCGGTCGTAGGTCTCGAAATCCTCGAACTTGTCCCAGTCCTCTTCCACTCCGTCGACACGGGAATGGTTCGGACGCAAGAGTTCGCCCCCCAATTGGAGGTTATAAGGCGGATCGGCAAAGACGAGGTCCACCGATTCAGCCGGCAATTCATTCATGAGGGCGATGCAATCGCCCACGAGAATTTTGTTCAGGGGGAGCATTGACGAAACCAAAACAGCGAATCAGTCATTCGGACAATGATTCGCCGCCGAGTCGCCGTCAACTGATTTCTTGCGCCGGAGTCGCGGCGGTCAGCCGGCCAGCTCGATTTGGGCGCGGACTGGTGCAAAAGTGACTCGGTGGTGGGGGGTCACGCCGTGCCGGCGCAGCGCCTCCAGATGCTCCGGAGTCGGGTAGCCGGCGTTGCGGTCCCAGCCGTACTGCGGGTGGAGTTCCGCCAGCCGCATCATCTCGCGGTCGCGCGCCACCTTGGCGACGATGGAGGCCGCGGCGATGGACTGGCTGCGCCCGTCGCCCTTCACGATGGCCTCCATCAGGCAGGAAAGCTCCGGCTTGAACTTGCCGTCGATCAGCGCGACCGCGGGCGGCTCGCCGGGCAGCGCCTCGTAGGCACGTTTCATGGCCAGCAGGGTGGCCTTGTGGATGTTGATGCCGTCGATCTCCGCCGGGCTGGCCTCGGCCAGGGCGACGGCCAGGGCGTGGGCGCGGATCTCCGGTTCCAGCGCCTCGCGGGCGCGCTGGCTCAGCGTCTTGCTGTCGTTGATGGCGCGGGCCAGCGCGTCCGGCAGGCCGCCCGCCGGCAGCACCACGGCGGCGGCCACGACGGGACCGGCGAGCGGGCCGCGCCCCACCTCGTCGATGCCACAGACCAGCCGCCCCTGGCCCAGGGCGGTTTCGAAGGACAGGTCGGGCTGGGGACGGGGGAGTCTGGGCCGGGAGGCTTTGGCGGTCATGATGGGTCTTGACGGGGTGTCTCAGGGGGTGGGGTCAGGAGCCGTCCGCCGGAAAGCTGTTCGATGTAGATGCGCGTCAGCGAGCGCAGGATGGGCGGCATCGTCTCGATGGCCTTGGCGAACTGGTCCTTGCGGATGATTTCGCAGACCGTGGCCTCCAGCGCAACGGCGGTGGCGGCGCGGGGGCGGCTGGCGAGCAGGGCCAGCTCCCCGAAGATGCGCCCCGGACCGAGGACGCCGAGGTCCATCCCGTCGCGCTGCACGCCGACCGAGCCGGACTGGATCAGATAGGCCGCCGTCCCGGCGTCCCCCTGGCGGAAGAAGCTGTGGCCGCGGCGGAACATGCGCCGGTCGGCCACCGTGGCGAAGGAATCGGAGGAGCGGATGTCCGCGCCCCCCTCCTGCCGTTCGGGCTGGGACAGGCCATAGCCGCGGCGGATCGCGGCGATCAAGCTCTCCAGCAGATAGGCGGCCAGCGGCGGGCAGCGCCCGCGCAACGCGCGGAAGGTCCCGCGCGACAGCTCCACCGCCTCCACGGGGGTGACGGCCCGGACCGTGGCGCTGCGCTGCCCGTCGTCCAGCAGCGCCATTTCCCCGACGATGGCGTTGGCGCCGACGGTGCCCAGGCGGCGGGGGCCGTCCGGGCCGTCCAGCAGCACCTCCAGCTCCCCCGACTGGATCAGCCATGCGCAATCGCCGGCCTCGCCCTGGCGGATCAGCAGGGTGTCCGCGGGAAAGCGCCGCGTGGGCAGGTCGGGTCCGTGTCTGGTCATCGCCGTCTGGTCATCGCCGGTTCCATGGGGCCGGGCAGGCCGCCCGCGTTCGGCACAGGTTAGCGCGAATGCCGATCCCGTTCAGGCGAATTTCCGGGGGCGAATTTCCGGGGGCGAATTACTGGCGGCGAATTACTGGGGGCGGTGACGCTTGGCGGACGCCGCCGGCTGCGCTATGCATGGCGCCCTCAAATCGAGAGGCCGGAAGTCATGACCACCACCGCCACCACCGAATGCCCCTGCCGTTCCGGCAAGACCCTGGACACCTGCTGCGGCCCCTATCTGGACGGAACCGCCCTGGCGCCCACCGCCGAGGCGCTGATGCGGTCGCGCTACTCGGCCTTCGCCTGCGGGAAGATCGACTATCTCCAGGAGACGCTGCTGCCGGGAACCCGCGAGGATTTCGACCGCAAGGAGATCGAGACCTGGGCCTCCCACAGCGTCTGGACCGGGCTCGAGGTCCGCGCCACCGAAGCCGGCGGGGTGGACGACGAGGACGGCGTGGTGGAGTTCGTCGCCAACTTCACCATGAACGGCAAGGCGCAGAAGCACCACGAGACGAGCCGCTTCACCAAGCGGGACGGTCGCTGGTACTATGTGGACGGCACGCTGGGCGCCCGCCCGCGCAGCGGTCCCAAGGTCGGACGGAACGAGCCCTGCACCTGCGGCAGCGGCAAGAAGTACAAGAAGTGCTGCGGAGCGGCCTGACGGACATTGCGCCGATTCTCGCAGCAATTGCGATATTTTTGGTCGCCCGGACACCGCCGGGCGGCCCTTGGCCGGGCTTTTGCCGAATCTTTCTTTCCGGCACGCGCGATCTCAATTGAAAAGCGCGGCAGAACGGATCATCTTCGGAAGGCCATGTCCCGCCGGTTGGGGCATGGCCTATCACGACAGATGAGACCACGTATGTTCGACCGTCCGCAGCGCAACAGCTTCCGCGCCCCCGAAATCACCCAGCGCAACATCCGCGCCACCGTCAAGTGGTTCAACGCGACGAAGGGCTTTGGCTTCGTCACGCCCGAAGACGGCTCGCCGGATGCCTTCCTGCATTCCACGGTTCTGCAGTTCTGCGGACACGACAGCCTGCCCGAGGGTGCCACCATCACCTGTGACCTGTCCCGCGGCCCGAAGGGCCCGCAGGTCGCGACCATCCACGACGTCGACACCTCGACCGCCAGCGAGTCCCCGCGCCCGGCGGCGCGCGCCCCGCGCGGCGACAGCTACGGCGGCGGCTACGGCGGCGGCAGCAGCTACGGCGGCGGCGCCGAGGAGACGGTGGACGGCACCGTGAAGTGGTTCAACGTGTCCAAGGGCTTCGGCTTCATCGCCCCGTCCACGGGCGGCAAGGACATCTTCGTCCACATCCGCGCTCTGGAGCGTTCGGGCCTGGACGTGCTCGCCGACGGCGAGCAGGTGCGGGTGACCGTCCGCCAGGGCGTCAAGGGTCCGGAAGCGCAGCGCGTCGAAGTGGTCTGACGTCGAACAGCCGGGCGCGAGGGGGCGGGGCGGACCCATCCCCACGCGCCCGGTCGCGGAAGCAGCACCATTCCCTTTGCCGAACCGGCCCGCTTTGGCGGTCCGGGGCGGTGAACGGGGCACAAAAAGAAAGCCCTCCGTTCCTGGTGAACGGAGGGCTTTTCTTTTGGGAGGGCTTTTCTTTTGGGTGTCTTCAGGGTCCCTTACGGACGCCCGATCAGCGTGCCCATCAGGCGGGTGCGGATGGCGGCGACGGCGCATTCCAGCGGGCGGTCCGAATCCGGCTGCGACGGGGCGGCGGCCACATCCGGGCACAGATCCTCGATCCGCCATGCGCGCGGCGGCGGCGGCGCGGTGGCGTGCGGGTCGCAGGTCGCCGGATCGGGGTGGGTTTCCTCGCTGTTGTCGTTCGTCGCCTTGATCTCCAGGTTCGGCGACACGCCGAAGCAATCGACCAGCCCGCCGGACGGGCGGAAATAGCGGGCGGTGGTCAGGCGGATGCCGATGTCGCCCGACAGCGACGAAATGGTCTGGACCGAACCCTTGCCATAGCTGCGCGTGCCGAACAGCAGCGCCCGGCTGTGGTCCTGAAGGGCGCCGGCCACGATCTCCGACGCCGAGGCCGAACCGCTGTTGACGAGCATCACGATGGGCAACCCGGCCAGCAGGTCGCCCGGCGTGCCGGTGTAGCGGCGGTTCTCGTCCGGGTCGCGCCCGCGCACCGACACGATGTCCACCGCCTCCAGGAAGCGGTCGGCGACGTTCACCGCCTGGTCGAGCAGGCCGCCGGGGTTGTTGCGCAGGTCCAGCACAGCCCCGGCCAGCCGCCCGTGGGCCTGCCGGCGCATCTCCTCCACCGCTTCGTCCAGCGCGTGGGAGGTCTGCTGGTTGAAGGCGGCGATGCGGATGTAGGCCACGTCGCCCTCCAGCCGGTAGCGCACGGGCTGGATCTTCACGATGGCGCGGGTCAGCGACACGCGGAACGGCGCGTCGGGGCCGTTGTTCGCGGCGTTGCCGCCGCTGCCCGCGCCGTTGCGGCGCATCGTCAGGGCGACGGAGGTGCCGACCGGGCCGCGCATGCGGGCCACCGCGTCGCGCAGGTTCATCCCCTTCACCTGCGCCTCGTCGATCTTGGCGATCAGGTCGCCGGTGCGCAGGCCGGCGCGGGCGGCGGGGGAACCGTCGATGGGGGACACGACGCGGATCAGCCCGCTGTCCTCGTCCATCGTCACCTCGATTCCCAGCCCGCCGAACTCGCCCTGGGTCTGTTCCCGCATGTAGCGGAAATGCTCCGAATCGAGAAAGGCCGAATAAGGGTCGAGGGAGGACAGCATCGCGTCCAGCGCCGCCTCGGTCAGAGCGCGATCGGTCGCCCCCGGCTCCTCCTTCTTCTTTTTCTGAAGCCCGGCGACGGCCTTTTCGACCAGCGCCTGGGGCGCTCCCGGCTTCACATGCTCGGCCAGCACGCGGCGCAGGACGTCGGAGAAGAGGAGATAATTGCGGTCCGCCGGGGAAGGGAGGGCGGCGGTGCCCTTGGTCTTTGCGAACTCCTGCCGGTAATGATCCAGCGCGATGCTGACGTCGGCGCGGGACGCGGGTGCCACCGCGCATGCGGGTCCCATCGCCACCATCAGCAGCAACAGCGCCGCCAGCAGTTTCGCCATCCTGCGCCCCTCTCGACAGGCCGGCACGGCCGGCGGAATCAATGCCATCAACGCGACTGCAAGCCTTGTTGTACCAGGGGTTTCGCCTGTCGGACGCCCGAGGCCGGTGCATATGCGCTTTCATACGGCACGGCATGGCCTTCCGGCCGGTTCCGCCGGTCGTTCCTCCGCAACCTAGCACGTTGCCCGGGCAATCTCAAATCCTGCCCCCTGGCGGCGCGGGACCTGACGGTTCGTGCAGGATAGGATATGTGTCTTCGCCCCCCGCGCCGCCATTCTCCAGGCGGGGGAGGGCGGCGGCGCGGGGACTCTACGCCTTAATAGGCACCTTTTCCGCTGAGCATCACGCCGACGGTCCGCAGCAGGATGCGGAGGTCGTCCCACAGGCTCCAGCCCAGCAGATAGGCGGTGTCGAGCTGGACGCGCCGGCCATAATCCACGTCGTTGCGCCCGCTGACCTGCCACAGCCCGGTCAGACCGGGGCGGCACCGCGTGTAAAAGGGGAAGCAGGCGTGATAGCGCGCCACTTCCTCCTGCACGATGGGGCGCGGGCCGACCAGACTCATGTCGCCCGCCAGAACGTTGAAGAGCTGCGGCAACTCGTCCAGGCTGGTGCGGCGCAGGAACCGGCCCACCCAGGTGATGCGGGGGTCGTTGCGCAGCTTGCGCGTGGCCTCCCATTCCGCGCGGGCCTCCGCGTCGGATTCGATCAGCGTCTCGAAGACCTCCGGCGCGTTGACCACCATGGAGCGGAACTTCCAGCAGGTGAAGTCCCGCCCCTCCGCCCCGATGCGCCGGTGGCCGAACACCGCCGGGCCGCCGTCCAGCATGATGAGAAGCCCGACGATCAGCATCAGCGGCCCGAACAGCAGGATCAGCCCGACCGCCCCCACGAGGTCGAAGGCCCGCTTGACCCGGTTGCGGTGCAGCGGCGGCGTGGCCGGCAGGCGCGCGACCAGCTCCGCGGCGGACGCCGTGCCGGCGAGCGTGGCCGGTTCCAGCGGTGCAGCACCCAACTGGATGGACTGCGGAATACCCATCGATCCCCCGTGCAGGCAATTCGGCTGGCGGAAACACGACCGCCTTCCGGGGGAGGCAACGCCTGGAGCGCGTCCGGGGTCCCCCGGCGGGGCTGATCCGTCGCAAATCCATCGCGCTACACCGGACGGCGCCGGGTGGGCGAAGGAGGTGCCCCGTCCGGCGCGGCGGGGTGCGTCAGCAGATGCGGGGAAGCTGCTCGCCGGAGAGCCAATCGACGATCCGCTTGCCGCCGAAGCGCGTCTCCATCTGCACGAAGCGGTGCGCGTCCTCCACCACCGTTCCGATGATGGCGGCGTCGGCGCCCAGCGGGTGGGCGCGCATGGCGGCCAGCAGGCGGTCCGCATCCTCCGCCGCGCAGATGGCGATCAGCTTGCCTTCGTTGGCGACGTAGAGCGGGTCGAGGCCGAGAAGCTCGCAGGCCGCGGCGACCTCCGCCCGCAGGGGAATGTCGGCCTCGCGCAGCAGCATGCCGACCCCGGACTGGTGGGTGATCTCGTTGAGGGTGGTGGCGAGGCCGCCGCGGGTCGGATCGCGCAGCGCGTGCACGTCGGGCACCGCCGCCACCATCCCGGCCACCAGCCCGTGCAGCGCCGCGCTGTCCGACCGGATGTCCGTCTCGAAGCGCAGATTCTCGCGGGTGGACATGATGGCGACGCCGTGGTCGCCCATGGTGCCGCTGACCAGGATCGCGTCGCCGGGCCGCGCCCGCTCGCCGGACGGGGCGACGCCGGGGGGCACCACGCCGATGCCGGTCGTGGTGATGAACACGCCGTCGCCCTTGCCGCGCTCCACCACCTTGGTGTCGCCGGTCACGATGGACACGCCGGCCTCCCGCGCCGCCTGCGCCATGCTGTCCACCAGCCGCTTCAGGTCGGCCAGCGGGAAGCCTTCCTCCAGGATGAAGCCGGCGGTCAGGTAGAGCGGCACCGCACCGGCCATGGCGACGTCGTTCACCGTGCCGTGCACGGCCAGCGAGCCGATGTCCCCGCCGGGGAAGAACAGGGGCGAGACGACGAAGCCGTCGGTGGTCACCACCATGCGCCCGGCGGGCGGGTCGAAGGCCGCCTGGTCGTTGCCCTGGTCGAGCAGCGGGTTGGCGAAGGCCGCGGCGAACAGCTCCCGCACCAGTTGGGCCATGGCCTTGCCGCCCGATCCGTGGCTCATGTCCACGGTGCCCCGGGCGAGGTCGAGCTTGCGGGTGAAGAGGCGGCGGTCGGTCATGGCGGGTGTCCGGAATTCAGGCGGCGGGTCAGGCGGCGTCGGAGGCGGGAAGGGTGCCGGTCTCGGCGAGCAGGGCCAGCGTACGCTCCGCCTCCACCGGGTCCAGCCTGGACAGGGCGTAGCCGACATGGACGATCACATAGTCGCCCACCGCCACTCCCTCGACCAGCGCCAGGGAACAGGCGACCTTCACCCCGCCCAGGCTGACGGTGGCGCGGTCGTCCTCCAGAAGCTCGATCACGCGGGCGGGGACGGCGAGGCACATGGGGGCGGTCCTTCCTGAAGCAAACCCTGAAGCAAACCCTGAAGCAAACATTGAATGGCGACCCACGCCTGTCCCAGGCTCAGCCCGCCGTCGTTGGCCGGCGCCCGGCGCGGCAGCAGAGCGGCGACGCCGCGCGCCGCGAACCCGGCGGTCAGCCTCTCCGCCAGAACGGCGTTCATCAGGCAGCCGCCCGACAGCGCGATGCGGTCGAAGCCACGCGCCGCCAGCTCGGGCATCGCCCAATCCACCAGCGCCGCGGCCAGGGTGCCATGGAACCGGTCCGCCCCGTCCTGCGCATTGATCTGCAACAAACTTTCCAGCAGGGGGGTGAGGTCCAGGACGCCGGCTTCGATCCGCCAGCCGCCCTCCAGGACCGTGGGGTTGCGAACCAGCGATTCCAGCGCCATCGGCGCTTCGCCTTCAAAGCCAGCCGCGGAGCGCACGTCCAGCAGGCCGCAGGCGGCGTCGAACCAGCGCCCGCAGGAGCTGGTTTGCGGCGCGTTGAACCCCGCCTCGATCATCCGCCGCACGCCGTCCGCCGGGCCGCAAGCACCGAAGCGTTCCGCGATCTCGGCGCCGCGCCCCATGCGGGCCAGCGCCCCCGCCGCCATGCGCCAGGGCTGGCGCGCCGCCACATCGCCGCCCGGCTGGGCCAGCGGGGCCAGATGGCCGAGGCGGGTGAAGCGGGCGCCCTCGACCAGCAGCATCTCGCCACCCCAGGACCCGCCGTCCGCCCCCAGCCCGAACCCGTCCAGCGCGAGGCCGAGCGCCGGTCCGTCCGCCGGTCCGTCCGCTGGTCCGTCCGCTGGTCCGTCCGCCGCCTGTTCGGCCAGGACGGCGGCGAGGTGGGCGTGATGATGCTGCACCGGCACGGTGGGCAGGCCCAGCGATTCGGCGAAGCGGGTGCTCTGGAAATCGGGATGCAGGTCGTGGGCGACGGCCACCGGCTCCACGGCCAGGACGCGGCGCAGGTGGGACACCGTCTCTTCCAGGAAATCCAGCGTCGCGGCGTTGTCCAGGTCGCCGATGTGCTGGCTGAGGAAGGCTTCGTTGCCACGGGTCAGGCAGACGGTGGTCTTCAGATGCCCGCCCACCGCCAGGACCGGCGGCCCGGCGCGCGGCAGGCGGATGGGCACCGGCACATGGCCGCGCCCCCGCCGCAGGAAGGCCGGCGCCCCGGCCACCACCCGCATCACGCTGTCGTCGGCGCGGATCAGGATGTCGCGGTCGTGGTCCACGATCAGGTCGGCGATGCCCTCCAGCCGCCGGTGTGCCTCGGCGTTGCCGATGGCGAGCGGCTCGCCGCCGGGGTTGGCGGAGGTCATCACCAGGGCGAGGTCCTGCGGCTCGTCCAGCCACGCCGTGCCGTGGGGGCGGCCCGCGGCCTCGTGGAACAGCAGGTGGTGGATGGGGGTGTAGGGCAGCATGACGCCCAGCCAGGCGAGGCCGGGGGCGATGGAGGGGGGGAGGGATGGAGGTGGGGAGTCCTGCCCCCACCCTGACCCTCTCCCGCTGGGCGGGGGAGGGGGGGACCCGCGAAGCGGGAGGGTGGCGGCACCGCGCCGACGCAGCAGCACGATGGGCCGCGTCCCCCCCTCCAGCAACGCCCGCTCCGCTGCGCCCACCTCCACGAACCCTTCGGCGGACGCGGCGTTGGCGACCATCAGGGCGAAGGGTTTGCCGTTGCGCTGCTTGCGCTCCCGCAGCCGCTCCACCGCCGCCGCGTCGAAGGCGTCGCAGGCCAGATGGAAGCCGCCCAGCCCCTTGATCGCGACGATCTTTCCGCTCCGCAGCGCGGCCAGCACCTCCTCGATGGAGTGGGAGAGGCGCGGGCCACAGGCCGGGCAGGCGGTCGGCTGGGCGTGGAACCGGCGGTCGGCGGGATCGGCGTATTCGGCGGCACAGGCCGGGCAGAGCGGAAAGCCTGCCATGGCGGTCTGGGGCCGGTCGTAGGGCAGGGCGCGCGTGATGGTGAAGCGCGGCCCGCAATGGGTGCAGTTCAGGAAAGGATAGCGGTAGCGCCGGTCCGCCGGGTCGAACAACTCGGCCAGACAGGCCGGGCAGACGGCGGCGTCGGGGGCGATCCCGGTGCCGATCGCTCCGCCCCGTGAGGCGCGGATGGCGAAGCCCGCCTCGCCGGGATCGACGGCGCGCTCTTCCGTTTCAACGGCGTCGATCCGCGCCAGCGGCGGGACCTCCCCCACCAGCGCGGCGAGGAAACGGCCGGTGGCCTCGCCCTGCACCTCCGCCAGCACGCCGTCCCCGTCGTTCAGCACCCAGCCGGTCATGGCGAGGCGCTGCGCCAGCCCATGCAGGAAGGGCCGGAAACCGACTCCCTGCACCTGCCCGCGGACCCGGACGCGCAGCCGCTTCACCGCGCGGCGACCGCCACGCCCGCACCGATCATCAGCGTGCCGGCGCCCTGGTTCAGCGTCTTCATCGCCCGTTCGCTGCGGAACAGATGACGGGCGCGCGATGCCGCCAGCGAATAGGCCAGCAGCACGGCGCTCAGCACGCCCACCACGATCCCGGCCATCAGAACGGCGTCGGTGGCGGTGACGCGGGTCAGGTCCACGAAGGCCGGAAGGAAGGCCATGTAGAACAGGATGGTCTTCGGGTTGGACAGGGTCAGGGCCAGCCCGCTTGCGAAGCCCCGCAGTTGCGCGCCCTCCGCCGGCGGCAGATCGCCAGCGGCGACGACGGGTGCGCGCCATGTGCGGATGCCCAGCCAGATCAGGTAACCGGCGGCGGCGAAGCGCAGGACGGTGAACAGCCCCTCGAAGGCGTGCGCCACGGCGGCCAGCCCGCCGAGGGCGAGCGCCAGCAGCACGAGGTCGCCCACCACCATCCCGCCGAGGAAGCCCAGATTGCGCCGCCAACCCATGGCGAGGGAGCGGGCGACCACGGCGAAGATGCCGGGGCCGGGGGTGGCCATGAAATACAGGCAGGCCCCGGCCATCAGGAGGAAGTCGGCGGCGCTCATGCGCCGCGTCCCGCCACGGCCTTCGCACGCCCCTCCTCGATCCAGCCGTACCACTCCTCCAGCCCCTGCCCGCCGGTGGCCGAAACCTCGATCACGCGCAGCGACGGCTTCAACTGGCGGGCATAGGCAATCATGCGCGCCACGTCGAAGGTCAGATGCGGCAGCAGATCCACCTTGTTGACCAGCAGCAGGTCGGCACCGGCGAACATGGCCGGGTACTTCAGGGGCTTGTCCTCCCCCTCCGTCACCGACAGGACGACGACCTTGTGCGCCTCGCCGAGGTCGAAGCCGGCGGGGCAGACGAGGTTGCCGACATTCTCGATGAACAGGACGCTGCCCGTCTCCACCGGCAGGCGCCCCACCGCCTGGGTGACCATCTGGGCGTCCAGGTGGCAGCCCTTGCCGGTGTTGACCTGGATGGCCGGCGTGCCGGTGGCGCGGATGCGGTCGGCGTCGAAGGAGGTCTGCTGGTCGCCCTCGATCACCGCGGTGGGAAAGCGGCCCTTCAGGTCGGTCAGGGTGCGGGTCAGCAGGGTCGTCTTGCCCGAACCGGGGCTGGACATCAGGTTCAGGACGAACACGCCCTTCGCCGCGAACAACTGGCGGTTCACCGCGGCGAAGCTGTCGTTCTTGGCGAGGATGTCCTGTTCGATGGCGACCAGCCGGGTCTGCGACAGGCCCGGCACCTCGGTTCCCGCGGGACCGCGCCCGAGGTCGATGGTGCCGTGGCCGTGGTCATGATTGTGTTCATGGTCATGGCCGTGCGTGTGCCGGTAGACCTTGCCGTCCGGACCGACATGCTCGTGGTCGTGATGGTGGTGGTCATGGCCGTGGTCATGGCCGTGGTCATGGTGATGATGGTCATGACCGTGGTGGTGATGGTGATGGCCGTGCGCGTGGCCGGCTTCGATTGTCGTTTCGCCTTCGGCGCAGCCGCAGACCGTGCACATCACTCCACCTCCAGTTCCTTGACACGCATTTCCTCGCCGCCGGTGACCACAAGCTGGTGGCCACCGCATTCGGGGCATGGGTCCGACCGCCCGGGCAGCGGGACCGGCTTTTCGCAGGACAGGCAGAAAGCCTGCCCCGGCGGGCGTTCGATGTCCAGCGCGGCCCCTTCCGCGATGGTGCCGCGGCTCACCGCGTCGAAGCCGAAGGCGATGGCCTCCGGCTCGACATGGGACAGCGTGCCGATGACCAGCCGCACCGTCTTCACCCGCGTGAAGCCCTGGGCCGCGGCCTGATCGCGGATCACGTCGATGATGCCCTGGCTGAGCGCCAGCTCGTGCATGGGTCAGTCCTCTTCCTGGATCGCGATGGCGGAGGCCACGCAGGGGTCGAGCGCCGCCACCAGAAGTCCCGCGCGTTCGGCCAGCGCGCCGTCCGCCGCGGCATCGGCCAGGCCGTGGGCCAGCGGCCCGTCGGCGGCGAAATTCCATTCGGTCGGCGCCACGATGCGGTAATCCGCGATGCGTCCGTCCTCCAAACGCACCCAATGGGCCAGCCGCCCCCGCGCCGTGTCCACGGCACCGCTTCCCTCGCCGTGGTGGGGCGTGCCGTCGTCCGGCGCGGGGTCGGCGTCGTCCAGGCGGTCCGCCAGGGATGCCATGCGGTCCGGCACGTCCGCCAGTTCCACCAACCGCGCGGCGACGTGGGCGGCGAGGCCGGGGCCGTGCGCGGCCAGCAGCGCGGCGACCAGCGGGTGCGCGCTGCGGCGGGCAAGCGGACCGGTGTGGGCCGGGGCGCCGTGCTGCCGGGGCGCTTCGGAGAAGCCGGCGTCGGCGGACAGCCGCGCGCCGAACCAGCTTGCGGGATGTGCCTCCAGCGCCGGAACGCCGCAGGCTCCGAACCCCGCCATGTCCGGCGCCAGGGCGCGGCGCATCAACCGCGCCGCGGGGGTTTCCCCAGCCTCGGCCCAGCGCTCCAGTTCCGCCGCATCGGCGGGCGGAGGGGCGGCGAAGACGGTCTGCACCACCCCGTCGTGCAGGGCCGCAACGGCGGCGGCCAAGGCGGTGCGGTCGGCCCGCAGGAAGCCTCCCCCCGGACGCAGCCCGTCGCGGGCCGGGTAGAGCGCCGGATGGATCGCGGCGGCGGGGGGGCGCAGCCTGGCCAACGCCTTGGCCTGCGGCGCCTCGCCCAGCCTTGCCGGCCAGTCCATCAGGGCTTGCCACGCATGGTTCGTCGCCGTCTCGGCGTCGGCCAGCAGGGTGCGGGCGGCGGCATGCGGGCGTCCGTCGAGACCGAGCGCGCCCTCCAGGGCCTCCGCCGCGGCCAGCGACTGGGCGGT
>NZ_JAUJFI010000158.1 GCF_030849505.1 Azospirillum isscasi
TGCAGGCGAATTCAAGGGCGGCGTTCTTCGTGAACTTCCAGGTGAGTTCCCTGGCCTTGCCGGGTTCGATGAGGACGGTGTCGGAAAGGCGGTGCGTTTCATCGAAGAGGGATTGGCGCACCGCAGCGACGTGGCATAATCCCGCCAATCCAACGGGTAGGCGGAGAGACAGCCCCATGAACCTGACACCGCGCGAGAAGGACAAGCTTCTCGTGGCCATGGCCGCCGTGGTGGCGCGCCGCCGGCTGGAGCGTGGCGTGAAGCTGAACCATCCCGAGGCGGTGGCCCTCATCACCGATTACGTGGTGGAAGGGGCGCGCGACGGGCGCACCGTCGCCGAGCTGATGCGCGACGGCGCGACGGTGCTGACCCGCGATCAGGTGATGGAGGGCATCCCGGAGATGATCCACGAGATCCAGGTGGAGGCCACCTTCCCGGACGGCACGAAGCTCGTCACCGTCCACCAGCCGATTCGCTAAGGGGGCCCCGATGAAACCCGGTGAAATCATCCCCGCCGCGGGCGAGATCGAACTCAACGCGGGCCGCGACACGGTGGAGCTGGACGTCGCCAACGCCGGCGACCGCCCGATCCAGGTCGGCTCGCACTATCACTTTCACGAGACGAACGGGGCGCTGACCTTCGACCGCGAGAAGGCGCGCGGCTTCCGGCTGGACATCCCCGCCGGGACGGCGGTGCGCTTCGAGCCCGGCCAGACGCGCCGCGTGCGGCTGGTCGCCTATGGCGGCAACCGCGTGGTCATCGGCTTCAACGGCAAGGTCAACGGCAGCCTGTAAGGGGCGCCAGCGGAGGGCATCAGACAATGGCGCATCGCATCGACCGGGCCGAATACGCGGCCCTTTACGGCCCCACCGTGGGCGACCGTGTGCGGCTGGCCGACACCGACCTGATCGTGGAGGTCGAGAAGGACCACACCGTCTATGGCGAGGAGGTCAAGTTCGGCGGCGGCAAGGTGATCCGCGACGGCATGGGGCAGGGGCAGGTGTCCCGCCAGGGCGGCGCCGTGGACACGGTCATCACCAACGCGCTGATCATCGACCATTGGGGCATCGTCAAGGCCGACATCGGCATCACCGGCGGGCGCATTTCCGGCATCGGCAAGGCCGGCAACCCGGACGTCCAGCCGGGCGTGACCATCGTCGTCGGGCCGGGGACGGAGGTGATCGCGGGCGAGGGCAAGATCGTCACCGCCGGGGGCATCGACGCCCACATCCACTTCATCTGCCCGCAGCAGGTGGACGAGGCGCTGTACAGCGGCGTCACCACCATGCTGGGCGGCGGCACCGGCCCGGCGGCGGGCACCTCCGCCACCACCTGCACGCCGGGGCCGTGGCACATGGCCCGGATGCTCCAGGCGGCGGAGGGGCTGCCGATCAACCTGGGCTTCTTCGGCAAGGGCAACGCCAGCCGCCCCGACGCGCTGCTGGAGCAGATCGCGGCGGGCGCCTGCGGCATGAAGCTGCACGAGGACTGGGGCACCACCCCGGCGGCCATCGACACCTGCCTGACCGTGGCCGAGGAGACGGACATCCAGGTGGCCATCCACACCGACACGCTGAACGAGTCGGGCTTCGTGGAGAACACCATCGCCGCGTTCAAGGGCCGCAACATCCACGCCTTCCACACCGAAGGGGCGGGCGGCGGCCACGCGCCGGACATCATCAAGGTGGCCGGCCTGCCCAACGTGCTGCCCAGCTCCACCAACCCGACGCGGCCCTTCACGGTGAACACGGTGGACGAGCATCTCGACATGCTCATGGTCTGCCACCACCTGTCCCCGCGCATCCCGGAGGACGTGGCCTTCGCCGAGAGCCGCATCCGGCGCGAGACCATCGCGGCGGAGGACATCCTGCACGACCTCGGCGTCTTCTCGATGCTGAGTTCGGACAGCCAGGCGATGGGCCGGGTGGGCGAGGTGATCATCCGCACCTGGCAGACCGCCCACAAGATGAAGGTGCAGCGCGGGCGCCTGCCGGAGGAGACGGGGGAGAACGACAACTTCCGCGTCAAGCGCTACGTCGCCAAATACACCATCAACCCGGCCCTGTCGCACGGCATCGCCCATGTGGTGGGATCGGTCGAGGTGGGCAAGCTGGCCGATCTGGCCGTCTGGTCGCCGGCCTTCTTCGGCGTGAAGCCGGACATGGTGCTGAAGGCCGGCACCATCGCGGCGGCGCTGATGGGCGATCCCAACGCCTCCATCCCGACTCCGCAGCCGGTGCATTACCGCCCGATGTTCGGCGCCTATGGCCGCTCGATCCAGGCCAGCTCCCTGACCTTCGTCAGCAAACTGGCGCTGGAGAACGAGGCGGTGCGGTCGCTCGGCCTGCGGCGCGAGCTGGTCGCCGTGACGGGGGTGCGGGCCATCGGCAAGAAGCAGATGATCCACAACGATTCCACACCCCACATCGAGGTCGATCCGGAAACCTACGAGGTGCGTGCCGACGGTCAGCTCCTGACCTGCGAACCGGCGGACGTGCTGCCCATGGCGCAGCGGTATTTCCTGTTCTGAGTGTGGGGTGACGGGTTCGTGATTGGTGTCTTCGATTCCGGGCATGGCGGTCTGACGGTGCTGCGCGCGCTGGTGGCCGCCGCTCCCGGACGGCCTTTCGTCTATCTCGGCGACCATGCCGCCGCTCCCTACGGCCCGCGCAGCGAGGAGGACATCTACCGCCTGACGGTCCAGGGGGTGGAGCGGCTGTTCGCCCAGGGCTGCGGGCTGGTCGTGCTGGCCTGCAACACGGCGGCGGCGGTCGCCCTGCGGCGGATGCAGCGGACGTGGCTGCCCCACGCCCATCCGGGCCGGAACGTGCTGGGCGTCCTGGTGCCGATGGTCGAGGCCATCACCCGCGTGCCCTGGATGCAGGACGGCCCCGCCGCCGATTGGCGTCCGGAGCCGCGGACGGTCGGCGTCTTCGCCACGCCCGCCACCGTCGCCTCCGGCTCCTTCCCGCGGGAGATCGGCAAGCGGGCGCCCGACGTCCGGGTGGTGCAGCAGGCGTGCCCGGACCTCGTCCCGCTGATCGAGCGCGGGGCGGGGGACGCGGAACTGGCTCCGGCGGTGTGCGGCTATGTGCGGGCGCTGCTGGAGCAACTGGAGGGCCAGCCGCTCGACGCGGCGGTGTTGGGCTGCACCCACTACCCGCTGGTCGCGCACCTGTTCGCCGAGGCGCTGCCGCCGGGCGTGGAGGTGCTGTGCCAGCCCTCCCTGGTCGCCCGGTCGCTGGACAATTACCTGGAGCGCCACCCCGAATACGCGCCCGCTGCGGGCGAGGCGGCGGGTGCGCTTCGTTTCTTCACCACGGGAGCGGCGGAACCGGTCGGCGCCCTCGCGGGACGTTTCTTCGGCCGGACCACTCCCTTCGAACGGCTTTCCCCATGACCGACACGCTCCGCCGCGCCACCCGAGTCCACGCCCGCGGCCATTGGCCCGCCGAGCGCGAGGCCGGCACGGTGACCCTCGCCTTCGACGACCGCCACCGGCGCCGCATGGTGATGAAGGACGACGCGGGGACCGATTTCCTGCTGGACCTGCCGCGGGCGGTGGCGCTCGACCATGGCGACGGGCTGGAACTGGGCGACGGCGCCGTCCTGCGGGTGGTCGCCGCGGACGAGGACCTGATGGAGGTGCGCTGCGGCGGCGGGACGGAAGGCTTCGCCCGCATCGCGTGGCACCTGGGCAACCGGCACCTGCCGGTGCAGATCGTCGGCGAGACCATCCGCCTGCGCCGCGACCATGTGATCGAGGACATGCTGAAGGGGCTGGGGGCGAGCGTTGAGGCCATCCACGCGCCCTTCGCGCCGGAGGGTGGGGCCTATTCGGGGCAGGGGCACTCGCACGGGCATGGCCACGACCACGGCCACGACCACGGCCACCACCACCATCATCATGGGCATTCGCATGACTGAGGGCGCTTGCCCCCTCCCTAACCCTCCCCCGCTTCGCGAGGAAGGGGATGTGGGCGAGGAGAGGCACCCTCTCCCGCGCAGCGGGGGAGGGTCGGGGTGGGGGCCTGTCTCCGCCATCCACCTCACCAAACTCCTCGCCTGGCTGTCGCCCTCCTTCCCGGTCGGCGGCTTCTCCTACAGCCACGGCATCGAGGCGGCGGTGGAGCGGAACCTCGTCCGCGACCGCGACACGCTGGCGCGCTGGATGGACGGCATCCTGCGCCACGGCGCCGGGCGAACCGACGGCATGCTGTTCGCCGCCGCCCACCGGGCGGTGCTGGCCGGCGACGAGGCGGGCTTCGCCTGGGCGGTCGAACGCGCCGACGCGATGCGCGCCTCCGCCGAAACGGCGCTGGAAAGCCGCGCCCAGGGGCAGGCCTTCCTGATCGCCGTGCGCGCCGCCTGGCCGCTGGACGGGATGGAACGCTGGGACCGGGTGATCGCCGGCACCGGCCGCCCGGTCGCCTACGCCGTCGCCGTGGCGCTGGCCGCCGCGCTGATCGGCGTGCCGGAGGGGCCGGCGCTGTCGGCCTATCTGCACGCCTTCGCCGCCAACCTTGTCTCCGCCGGGGTGCGGCTGGTGCCGCTGGGGCAGACGGACGGGCAGAAGGCCCTGGCGGCGCTCGATTCCGTGGTGCACTCTGCGGCGGAGGCCGCGCTGGCCGCCCCGCTCGACGATCTGGGCAGCCGCGCCATGGCCGTCGATTGGACCTCCATGATCCACGAAACCCAATACACGAGGTTGTTCCGCTCATGACCGCCCCGATTTCCAAGAGCCATGGTGGCCCCCTGCGCGTGGGCATCGGTGGGCCGGTCGGCTCCGGCAAGACGGCGCTGACCGACGCGCTGTGCAAGCGCATGCGCGACGATTGGGAGGTCGCGGCGATCACCAACGACATCTACACCAAGGAGGACGCGGAATTCCTCACCCGCTCCGGCGCGCTGAAGCCGGAACGGATCATGGGCGTGGAGACCGGCGGCTGCCCGCACACGGCGATCCGCGAGGACGCCTCGATCAACCTCGCCGCCGTGGACGAGATGAACCGCAAGTTCCCTGACCTTGACCTGATCTTCGTCGAATCGGGCGGCGACAATCTGGCGGCCACCTTCTCGCCGGAACTGGCGGACCTGACCATCTACGTCATCGACGTGTCGGCGGGCGACAAGATCCCGCGCAAGGGCGGGCCGGGCATCACCCGCTCGGACCTGCTGGTCATCAACAAGATCGACCTCGCCCCGCTGGTCGGCGCCAGCCTGGAGGTGATGGACCGCGACGCGAAGAAGATGCGCGGCGACCGCCCCTTCGTCTTCACCAACATCAAGACGGGGCAGGGGCTGGACGCGGTCCAGTCCTTCATCGTCCAGCGGGGCGGGTTGCCGCTTCCGGGCTGACCTCTTCGCAGAGGAAGGGGTCGCGGAACCTCCGTCTTGGCCGTGCTGTTTTCCCGAACGTGAGATGCACACGCACGGAAACCAAGCCGGAGGCACCGACGATGAAACGCCTGCTCCTCAGCGCCGCCATGATCGCGGGGGCGCTCGGGCCATGGCCGGCTCTGGCCGAGACCTGTCCGGAGGGGGTGAACCGGCTGGGCCAGCGCATCGGCGCGCTGGAGGCCGCCGGCAACCAATCCCCCGCCGCGGCCAGCCCGCAGGAGATCGGCCAGCTCCGCGCCCTGCGCCAGACCGCGGAGCGCGCCGGCCAGCGCGGCAGCGAGCCCGCCTGCCAGACCATCCTGGGTGAAGCCGACGCGCTGCTGCGCTCCGTCGAGCATCCGCGCGTCGTCGCCGCCGACGATCTGTCCAAGGCCAAGCTGCACAACGCGAACGGCGAGGAGATGGGCTCCATCGCCGAACTGGTGGTCGATCCGAACACCGGGCGCGTCGCCTACGCCGTGGTCGAGGCGGGCGGCTTCCTGGGGCTGGGCGAGCGCAACTTCCCGGTTCCCTGGGCGCTGATCCAACCGGCGCAGGGCGGCGACAGCTATGTGCTGAACGTCGCGAAGGACCGGCTGACCGCGGCGCCGCAGTTCACCCGCTCCAACCGCCCGGACATGTCGGACCGGCAATGGGCGATGGCGCTTCACACCTATTACGGCGTCCAGCCCTATTGGATGCGCGACGCGGCGGCCCTCGCCGCGGTTGGTATGCCGGAGGGCGGTGCTGCGGGGGCGCCCCAGCTCCAGTCGGAGGTGCAGCGCCTCTCGCAGGAGGTGGACCGGCTGAACCGCGAACTGTCGCAGGCCCGCACGCTGGCCGACACGGCGCGCAAGCCCGACGGGGCCGCGCCGCCGGGCTCCGGATCGACCGGCAGCGCGCCGGCGCCGGACCAGGGCGGTTCCGCACCGCCGGCCCCCCAGCCGTGAAGACACGAAGGGATCGAGGAGAGGAGCGATGGCGATGACGAGCCAACAGGGCATGGGCAGCCGCGGCGTGGCCCGCCCGGACGATCTTGAACGCATGATCAACGTCGGCCACACCGAACGTCTGGTGTCGCTGGTCGGCGGCGGGCTGCTGGCGGTGCTCGGCCTGCGGCGCCCGACCGTCGCCGGGGCGGCCATGGCGCTGGCCGGCGGCGCGCTGGTGGCCCGCGGGCTGACCGGCTATTGCCCGGCCAAGGCGATGATGGAGGACTGGAACGGTCATCACGACACCGCCGCCTCGCCCACCGAGGATGCCGAGCGGGGCGTCCATCGCTATTCCCGCCACCCCGGCGATATCGACGACGATGCCGGCGAGAAGGAGAAGGTGGACGAGGCGTCGATGGAATCCTTCCCGGCCAGCGATCCCCCGTCCTTTACCCCCGGCGCGGTTTGAACGCCCTTCGTCATGTGGAAAAGGCCCTTCCAGCGAGAAGGGCCTTTCTTTGTTGCGGTTCCTCCAAGGAACGCGCAAGAAAGAGGCATAGGCTTACCCCGCGGACTTCGCTTTTTCGCTGTGTGAAGCCTGTGTTACGGATAAACAAAGCGATAATGTCGGTTTTATTGCGACTTTAACAAGTTGCCTATGACCTTCGATTGCATTATGGTGCGTCGCACAATTCGAGTGATCCGATCTGGCGCACTCCGAATCCGGCCACTCAGCAATCCGGGAAAGCCAGCCTATGACCACGATCATCCCTGCCGCCGCCACCCTCGAGGGCAAGAAGGGCCTCGTGCTCGGCATCGCCAACGATCAGTCGATCGCGTGGGGCTGCGCCCGCGCCTTCCGCGCGCTGGGCGCGGATCTCGCGGTCAGCTATCTGAACGACAAGGCGAAGCGCTTCGTCGAGCCGCTGGCCCAGCAGCTCGAAGCGGAGATCTTCGAACCGGTGGACGTCACCGGCGAAGGTGAGTTGAAGGCCATCTTCGACAAGATCGGCGAGAAGTGGGGCAAGCTGGACTTCGCGCTGCACTCCATCGCCTTCGCCCCGAAGGACGATCTGCACGGCCGCGTGGTCGATTGCTCGCGCGAAGGCTTCCAGATGGCGATGGACGTGTCCTGCCATTCCTTCATCCGCATGGCCCGCTATGCGGAGCCGCTGATGAAGGACGGCGGTTCGCTGTTCACCATGTCCTATTTCGGCGCCAACCGCGTGATCGACAATTACGGCGTCATGGGGCCGGTGAAGGCCGCGCTGGAGGCCAGCGTGCGCTATCTGGCGGCGGAACTGGGCCCGAAGGGCATCCGCGTGCACGCCATCTCCCCGGGTCCGATCAAGACCCGCGCCGCGTCCGGCATCGCCCACTTCGACGAGCTGATGGAGAAGGCCGCGGAGCGCGCGCCGGAACAGCGCCTCGTCACCATCGAGGAGGTTGGCTACACCACCGCCTTCCTCGCGACGGACGGTGCGAAGGGCATCACCGGCAGCACCACCTATGTGGATTGCGGTTATTCGATCGTCGGCTGATCGAACGCTGTGGTGTCGATAAGTTGAGGCGGCTGATCGTCGCCTCTGCTTCATAAGGTTGATGTGAAGGCGGACGGAAACGCGAAGTTTTCGTCCGCCTTTCCGTATGTTCGTTTTCGGTGCGGCAAAATGCCATGTGACGATCGTATGCGTTTGTTTTGTACGCGAGAACGCCCATGATACAGGCAAAGGCCACCGGTTGGGGATCCGGCGGTACCAAGGGTTGCTGCGTCTGGTATTTACGGTTTTTTGACGGATTGCGCACCTTCATCTTCAGTTGCGCAGGTACGGCGCGCTTCCCTTCAATGCGTGGCGTTCGCCGGGTTTGCCCGGTGGCCGCGGAAGACAGGGTGCGGAGGGTTCATGAGTGTCATTACGTGGAGGCGGCAGCTCAGCGTCGGCCAGCCGTCCATCGACGAAGATCACAAGCACCTGATCGAGTATCTCAATGAACTGGATGCCGCGCTGAACACGCGCAGCTTCATGCCCGTGCGCGTCGCGAAGATCCTCATGAAACTGCTGGAATACACCCAGCAGCACTTCGCCCGCGAAGAAAAGATCATGCAGATGGTGCACTACCCGAAGTTCGAGGAGCATGTGCGCCAGCATCACGAGGCCGTGCGCACGCTGAGCGAGCTGTCGTCCGTCTTCACGAAGGACCCGACCCACCAGAACGCCGAGCGGATCTACACCTTCACCGCGAACTGGCTGGTCCACCACATCATCATGCAGGACACCCAGCTTACGCCCTATGTGCGGGGCGTCTGGGTCTGAATCCGGGTTCTGAAGGGAGCCGCTACAGGAAGGCGCTCCGGCGGCGCCCGGCGGCGTTTTCCCACGCCCACTCGACGATCAGGCTCATCAGCCGCTCCAGCGTCGGGCGGACCTGCCGCGCCGAATCCTCGCGGAAGCCGAAGGGGGCCTCTTCGTCCATATAAGTGATTTGCGACAGTTCGAGCTGGATGGAGTGGATGTTGTCGGCGGGGTTGCCGTAATGGCGGGTGATGAAGCCGCCCTTGAAACGCCCGTTCTGCACGGAGGAATAGCGCCCCGCCGCCGTCAGCACATTCATCACCCGCCCGACCAGCGCCGGGGAGGCGCTGGCGCCGTCCGCGGTGCCCAGGTTGAAGTCCTGGATCTGCCCGTCGAAGAAGCGCGGCACGCGCGACCGGATGGAATGGGCGTCGAACAGCACGGCGACTCCGAACCGTTCCCTCAGCGCCTGAAGCTCGCCGTTGAGCCGCTCGTGGTAGGGGCGCCAATAAGCGCCGATCCGCCGCCGGACCTCCGCCGCGTCCGGCTCCTGCCCGGGCTTGTAAATCGGCTGGTGGTCGAAGCTGGTGAGGGGACAGAGTTCGGTGTTGCTGACGCCGGGGTAAAGGGCGGTGCCGTCGGGATCGCGGTTCAGGTCGATCACGTAGCGCGAGCAGATGGGCCTCAGAAAGCCGATCCCCAGCGCCGGGGCGAAGTGGTAGAGGCGGTCCAGGTGCCAGTCGGTGTCCGGCATCGCCAGGGCGGTGTCGGTCATGGCGGCTGCGATGTCCGGCGGCACGACGGTGCCGACATGCGGGATGCTGAGCAGGACGGGGGTTTCCCCCGGCTGGAAGCGGAACGTCTCCATGCCAACACCCCTGTTTTCCTGGTCCAACCGACCAGACTATTCGTATAGCAACGGTTTGATGCGCCGCAGCATACTCCGGACTATGCGGCGCAACCGGCGTGGCGGTCAAACCCTATCGCTATTTGTTACAAACGCTTGAAAAGGGTGCGGCGGCCTCTCAGGCCTCCAGGTCGCCTTCGCTTTCCTCCGCCACATGGTCCACCATGTCCGACAGGACGCGCCGGATGTGTTCGTCGGTGATCAGGTAGAAGACGCGGTTGCCGCGCCGTTCCGCCTGGATCAGCCGCCCCGCCCGCAGCAGGCGGAGGTGGTGGCTGACCAGCGACGGCGACAGGCCCAGCGCCGCCGCCATGTCGCCGACCGAGGTCGATGTGTCGAGGCAGGCCAGGATGATGCGCAGCCGGCTGGGGTCGCTCATCAGGCGGAACATGTCGGCCAGTTCGGTGGTCTGGTCTTCGGACAGGCGGAGATGCGCCGGCTTGTCCTTCGGTGCTGACCCTTTTTGCATGCCGCGTTGGTTCCCGCTCGTAAGGTTTTTATCGGTGGTTGCCGCTCTTACAAAGTATAGGCCGGTTGCCGCGTCAATCCCATAGGTCGGCGAAGCGGTGCGCGAAGTCGCCATGCGGCGGCATCTTACGTATGGCCTATCGCTGGCCTGTTGACCTTGGGCGGAGGCTCGGGAACAATTCGGCCATAAGGACGGCGGTCTGCCGCAAGGCCGCAAGGGACGCCTTCAACGATCGAATGAACGGTCGGACGAACGACCGGAAACGGGCAGGGATCGAGGGGGAGGAAGCCATGACGACGCGCCGACAGGTTCTGCTGCCGCTGGCGCTGGCCCCGGTGGCCGGCTGGGCGATCTGGGCCGCCGGGGCCAGCGAGCCCACGCACCCCGCCGGGCCGTTCCATCTGCCGCTGGACGACACCACGGCGCTGTGGCGCGATCTGGTTCAGGTCCGGATGGAGGGCCCCGCCGCCAACCCGGTGTTCCCGACGCGGGTCAGGGCGCTGGACGGGAAGCTGGTGACGGTGCGCGGCTTCATGGTGCCGCTGAGCGACGCGTCGGCCCACAACCGCTTCATCCTCGCGGCCAATCCGATTTCCTGCCCGGCCTGCCATCGGCCCAGCCCCGCCACCATGCTGCACGTTCACAGCCAGATTCCGGTCCGCGAGTCGCAAGGTCCGGTGCTGATGACCGGCACGCTGCGGCTGAATCCGTTGGAGGGGCTGTTCTACCGCCTCGATCGCGCGGAGCTGCGTTACGCCTGAACGATTGCGGGCGCTCTCGGACGTTCCCTTTTTCCGCATGCCATGGAATGCTGGCGCCCGATGGTGTCGGATGGGCGGCGGGGGCGCGTGGTCGGGGAAGGAAAGGCGCTGTGGCGTGCCGCCGGGCTGTTCCTGGCGCTGGCCGTCTATGGCCTGCTGAGCACGCCGGCCCCGGCGGAGATCCGTCCGGCGGAGGCGGCCATCGGCGGGCTGCTGGTGCTGGGCGTCGGGCTGCTGCGCCCTCTCTATGTGGCGACCGGCCACGCCCTGCTGGAGCGCGCTTCGCCGCCGTGGGCGATGTCGTGGGAAATGCCGGCGCTGCTGGCGCTCGCGGTGATGCTGTGGTGCCCGCTGCTGCGCGGCGCGTGGCTGGGCTGGGCGCCCCGCGACATGGTGCGCGATGTCGTGCCTCTGCTGTACCTGTTCCTTCCCGTGCTTCTGGTGCCGGTGCTGCGGGCCGCCTCCGCCCGTGGGGTGCAGCTTCTGACCGCCGGCATGGCGCTGGCCGGCGTCGGATTCGCTCTGCGCTGGTGGAAGCAGGCGGAGTGGGGATTCGGCGCCGTCGGCGTCCGGGCCATGGCCGATGGCGGCGTTTATCTGCTGAACGCGCCGTCGGTCCTGTTCGCCGCCGTTGCGCTGCCGGCCTTCGGGTTCGGGATGCTGGTGCGCGGCGGATGGCTGCGGCGGGCCGCCGGAACGGTTGCGGTTCTGGGCGGGCTGCTGTGTCTGGCGGCGCTGGCCGGGGCGGTGCACCGGATGGCGCTGGGGCTCGCCGCCGTGGCCTTCGCCGCGCTGGGCCTCTGGTGGCTGCGCCGGGCGCCGCTGGCGGGGTTGGGGGCCGGGCTGGCGGCGCTGCTGCTGGCCGCGCTCCTTCCGGAGGTGCTTCTGGGCGCCCTCGGGCAGGTCGCGGAAAAGACCCGGCTGGCCGGGGCGAACACCCGCTGGGAGGAGGCGGAGGCCGCCATCGGGCAGGCGCTGTCCTCTCCGGCGGCCTTCCTGTTCGGGCAGGGCTGGGGGGCGCTCCTCGCCAATCCGGCGGTGGGGGGATGGCGCGTGTCCTACACCCACACGCTGGCGACCTACGCCATCGCCAAGGCCGGGGCGGTGGGGCTGTGCGCCCTGACCGCCTATCTCGGCGGTCTCGCTCCGCGCGCTCTGGCGCTCCTGCGCACCGATCCTACGCTGGGCTGGTCGGTGGTGCCGCCGCTGCTGATGGCGCTGGGGCTGCACACGAGTTTCAAATATCTGGACACGGGCCTTCTGCTGACTCTGATGGTGCTGGCGGCGGAGCGCAGGAACCGGTTGCCGGAGCGCTAGGCGAAATGCATACTTATGCGTGCTTTTCGAACATAACGGCTCCTGAACTGTGGGCGTTCCCTCCATCCTGTTCGTCAACCGCGTGTTTCCTCCGGACAAGGGGGCGACCGGGCGTTGCGTTTTCGATCTGGCTGAACGGATGGCGGCGATGGGGTGGCGCGTCACCGTCGTTGCGGATGGGCACGGCCCCAGCGAAGCACCGCCCGGCGTGACCGTGCGGCGCGCGGGTGGCGGATCGGCGGACGTGCGGGAGCCGCCCGGCGACGCACGGCTGACCGTCCGCGGCTATCTCGCTGCGGCGGCGCGGCTGGTCCACCGCGCGTTGCGCCTGCCGCGGCACGACGTTGTGGTGACGATGACCGATCCGCCGCTGCTGGCGTGCGCCGGGCCGCTGATCGCCGCGCGCCATGGCGCGGCCTCCATCCACTGGAGCCAGGACGTCTATCCGGCGCTGCTGCCGGTGCTGGGCGTCCGCCTGCCGGAACCGCTGATGCGGATGGCGCAGCGGGCGAGCGTCCAGGCGCTCGGCCGCCATGACGCGGTGGTGGCCATCGGGCGCTGCATGGCCCGGCGGCTGGCAGCCGCGGGGGTGCCGGCGGAGCGGATCGCCGTACTGCCGAACTGGCCCGATCCGCGAATCCGGCCCGTCCCGCGCGCCGGCAACCCGTTCCGGCTGGAGCATGGGCTGGAGGACCGCTTCACCGTCGCCTATTCGGGAAACATGGGGCTGGCCCACCCGATGGACGCCGTGATGGACGCGGCGGCGCTGCTGGCCCGCAGCGATCCCGGCATCCGGATTCTGCTGATCGGGGAGGGGCGGCGCCGAACCGCCGTGGCGGAGGCGGTGGAGCGGCGCGGGCTGACCAACGTCCGCCTGCTGCCCCTCCAGCCGCCGGAGCGGCTGGGCGAAAGCCTGTCGGCGGCGGATGTGCATCTGGCGACCATGGACGAGCGGGCCGAAGGGCTGCTGGTGCCGAGCAAGGTCGCCGGCGCGCTGGCGGCGGGCCGGCCCTGCCTGTTCCTGGGGCCGGCGGGCAGCGATGCGGCGGCCTTGCTGGAGGGGTGCGGGGACAGGCTGGCGCCGGACGACG
>NZ_JAUJFI010000159.1 GCF_030849505.1 Azospirillum isscasi
CGGCCGGCGTGAAAGCCCGCGCCACGCCCAGCAGCAGGGCGCAGCAGGCTTCCCGCACGCGGCCGGACGCTCCGGCGACGATGGCCGCGATCCGGGCGGCGGCACGCTCCGGCTCCAGCAGGCCGCAGCGGGGGCGTCCTCGACGGTCAGTGAACCGCCGTCGGCGATGCGGCCGAGCAGCGTCTTGATTCCCTCGGCATCGCCCAGCCGGGTCAGCAGGACCAGCAGCCGGCCATGACCGTTCCAGCCGCCGCCGGGCCAATCGGCCAGGGCCCCCGCCTCCGCGCGCAGAGGGGAGGCGGGATCGCCGCCCTCCCCTTCCCAGCGCGCGGCGATGTCGTCCAGATACGGCAGGGCGACGGCCGGGCCGCCCTGGCTCAGCACCGCGAAGAACCGCCCGCGCAGCCATAACACGAGTGCCGCCCGGCGGTAGCTCCACTCGAAGGCCGCCCCGGCGTTGCCGGTGGCTTCCTGGAAACGCTCCTCGTCCGGGACCAGATCGTCCAGCGCGCCGGGCGGCGACACCTCGGAGTCCTCCTCCACCGGCAGCGGCCCGAGCGGCCCCGGCGTGCCGTCCGGGCGGCGCCAGACGGTCAGGCTGGCGAGGCGGTCGATGACCTCGAACCCGTCCTCCTCCTCGTCCCAGCGCCGCCGGTAGGAATAGGAGCCGCTGTGTTCGGCGGGCCCGTTCTCCTCGATCGACAACAGCGCCAGATGCAGGTCGCAGCCGGCCGGCGGGGCGGCGGCGGCGAGAACCCCGGCCACGGCCGCGTCCGCCCCCTTCAGTGTCGCGAAATCCAGCTCCGCCAGGGTGTAGGCGTGCTCCCGCGGGTAGACCAGCTTGCGCGGCCCGGCGGCGCCGCCCCAACTCTTCAGGAAGGCGGTCACCCGCTCCGCTTCCCGCGTGTAGTCCGGCGGCTGCGGCGGACGCTCCGTTCCGGGACGGACGAGGTTGTAGATCAGGGCGAGGCGATGGCCGGCGGTCACCGGCAGCACCTCGTGGACGCAATCGGCGTAGAAGGCGGCGAAGGCAAGCTCGGAGGGATCGCCGCCGCGCAGGTCGAGCCGCTTCTCCCGCCCCTTGTGCCGCACCACCAGCTCGCCGCCGGCCGACAGGGAGGGCAGCACGATCACCAGCATGGCGAACATGCCCGGCTCCTTTTCGGTGTCGCGGTGCTCCAGGAAGAAGTCGCCCGGACCGTAGACCAGCATCTTGTACAGCTCGGCGGACACCGGACCGGACACGCCCAGCCCCTCCGCCGCGCGCCCGACGATGCCCTCCAGCGTCGGCGGCCAGTGCCGGCCGCCGATCCGCACGCGTGCGGCGTCGATCTGCGATGTCCGCCGCACCGACTCGTCGTACAGGGTCTGCGGTCCGCGTCCGTAGGGGGCGCGCTCGGCGGCAGCGGTCAGTTGCTCGGCCTGGATGGGCAGCAGCGGCAGGGCGATGGGACCGACCCCGTCCACCTCGATCAGCGGCGTCATCAGCGAGGCCGTGCCGGTGGTGACGAAATCCCCAGGCCGTTGAACGGCGGACAGGAGCGCGGCGAAGGTGGCGGGGATCGTGGTCATGGGATTGGCACCTGGAATGAGTTGGTGACCCAAAACTCTGTAAGAGACCGTTTGAAAAGGTTTGGCTGTAGCGGCGTGATATGATTCAAACTTCGGATGTGGACTGAAGCGACGCGCAGCCGAATGGCCAGGATCGAGAAGAAGACGAAGCGGTATTCGACGGACCTGACCGATGAGGAATGGTGTCTGATAGAACCGCTGATGCCGCAGAAGGCCGACACCGGCCGCCCGAGGTCTGTGGACCTTCGGGAAGTCTTGAACGCCTTGCGCTACTTGGCCCGGACGGGCTGTGGCTGGCGGCTTTTACCGAAGAACTTCCCTCCGTGGCAGACGGTGTATTGGTGGTTTCGGCATCTCCTGCGGCGCTTGCTGTTTCAGACGATCCACGACGTGGCGTTGATGATCGACCGTGAACGGGCTGGGCGCGAGGCCAGTCCGAGCGCCGGGGTTGTGGACAGCCAATCGGTGAAAGCTCCCGCCGCCGCGGAGCGCGGCTATGACGCGGGCAAGAAAATCAATGGGCGCAAGCGGCACATCGCGGTCGACACCGATGGCCGCCTGTTGATGGTGAACCTGACCACGGCTGACATCTCCGACTCTGCCGGAGCCCAGAAAATTCTGGAGGCGATGCGCAAGCGTTGGCCGTGGATGAAGCACCTCTTCGCCGACAGCGCCTATGATCGCAAGAAGCTGATGGACAAGGCTGCCTTCCTCGACTTCACCATCGAGGTGGTCCGGCGAACCGACACAGAGCCAGGGTTCAAGGTCGTGCCGCGGCGCTGGGTGGTCGAGCGGACCTTCGGATGGATGACCCGCTGGAGACGTCTGGTTCGAGACTATGAAGCCCGGATCGACGTCTCCGGCGGCATGATGCAGCTCGCCATGGCAAGCCTGCTACTTCGACGAGTCTGCCAGTGAAACTGGTTGTCAAACGGGCTCTAACCGCCCAACGCTGTTGGCGAAACCTGATGGGGACGCGACACCCAGGGGCGGACCATCTGATCACAGCCTCCACGGCAGCCTTTCCATTCTTATACCCGCGAACACCCTTTGTCCAATTTTTGATTTTCTCATAATCAGCATACATGCAAGTATTGCGTATTTCCGTTATGCGGCGTATACGAGAGTCATGCCCTTCACGCTCCGCCTTCTAGAGGGCATGTAGGTCAAGATCCCTCGCGCAAGAGAAAAATCAGCCTCCATATCGCTTATATTGAGTGAAATCCCTGCCTCATACGGCAGAAGTTCGCCTTGTCAGGCGTCGATTGAAATCATGTTTGCTGCTTCTGCGAAATAGAACTCTCTTCGAACTTAACGTTCTGAGAGAGTTTTATTCGCCAAAATAGAAAAGGATCCTCGCCTCCTCTGTCAAAGACAAAGGATGCCCCATGAAGCCCTATGTCGTTGAACTCGAAGTGTCCGGCCCGCTCGCCATGTTCGCGCGGCCCGACACGGGCGCCACCCCGACCAGCTATCCGGCCCCCACATGGTCCGCCGCCAAGGGCCTGCTGGAATCCATCGCCCGCCTGCCCGATGGCCGGGCGTGGCTGCACCCGACCCGCGTGGAGATCTGCCGACACCGCGACGCTCCGGGCGGCGCCGTCACCTACCAGCGCTACGCGACCAATTACGGTGGCCCGCTGCGCAAGGAGCAGAACGTCCGCAGCGGCACCGGCATGCAGGTCTTCGCCAACGTCCTGTCGAACGTCTGCTACCGCATTCACGCCGACATCCGAGGGGTGAGGAGCGATGGGCGTGAAAACCCGCGCCATCATCTCCATGGCCTGTTCCTGCGCCGTCTCCGGCAAGGGCTCTGCTACCGCACCCCCGCGCTCGGTCTGTCCGAATTCACCTGCGACTATTGGGGGCCGCCCCGCCCCGACTGGCGGATCGACGACGCGCTCGACCTGGAGGTGCCGTCGATGCTGTCCAGCGTCTGGGACCGGCCGCAGGACGGCGGCTACGCCCCGCGCTTCGTCCAGAACGTCCGCATCGAAAAGGGCGTGCTGAGCTATGCTGAATGATCTCTCACTGGTCGAACGCGGGCTGGCGGCGTATGGCGTCCCTCTCGCCGACCGCCATCCCGACGTCAAGGAGATGGCCAAGGGGCAGACGCTCCGCGTCCGGCTGGCCGACGACGGCACGATCGACGACGTTGAACGCATCGGCGAGACGGGAAACGGCGCCGTCTGGACGCTGCGGGACGGCCAGCACAACGGCTTTCCCGGCCTCAAGACCGACGCCGGCCTTCTGCCGCTCAACGGGCAGGCACGCAAGACCCATGAGCAGGCCTGGAGCGCCGACAAGTCGTCCGCCGCCCGCCGGCGCGAACTCGAACGCCTGGTCGCCGCCAGTGGGCCACCGCGTCTCCAGAATGAAGCTTGGCCGAAGCCCGGTCATCGCAAGCGCATCGCCGAACGGTTCGAACAGCTCCGGCCGCTGGCCGCCGACCCGCTGGCCGCGTCGGTGCCGGCCTGCATGGAGCGCTTCCTGCAAGGGCTGCCGGCCTTTCTGCCGAATCTGGCCGAGGCTCTGTTCAAGAAACTGGCCGATGGCGACGACGGCTGGCTCGACATCGTGCAGGCCGCCCTCACCGGGCCGGTCCCGCTGGTGATCGACGTCGCAATGGACGATTTCACCCTCGATGCCAGCGATCCCCGGCAGATCGCCGCCGTCAGCGCCGCGCTGAGCCGTCCGACCGGAACGAACGGCGATGATGCCGCACCGCCCGGCTTCTGCGCGTTGAGCGGCCGGAAGACCGCGCTGCACAGAGGCAACTTCCCGCAGCCCAACCTGCCGGCTCTTGGCCAGAGCTACATCTTCGCGCGCAACGGCGACATCCCGTCGCTCGCCCGCTACGGCCGGGCGGGGTCGGCGTCCTTTCCCCTCGCCGCCGACCTCGCGCCGCGCCTCAACGCCGTCTTCGGCGTCCTGACCGCCCCGGACGCCAAGGGCCAGACATGGCGCCTGATCCCCCCCGAGACCGGCGACAAATCCGACCTGCTCATCGTCAGCCTGCCGGCCGTCGCCGGGAAGCCGGTGGCCGACGCGCTGGCCGGGGACAGCCGGGAGGAGGATGTCGACGAGGAAACGGACGGTGCCGACACCATCGGCGGCATGGACCTCCTGCGCGAACTCGCGTCGCGGGTCATCGCGCACAGCCATGGCGAGGACCGCCACGGCCACGCGGAAAGCGGCATGACCGTCCTGATCCTGCGGGCGGTGGATCCCGCCAACCGCAAGGCCATCTACCACCGCCAGACCGACGCGCAGGCGCTCTTCGACGCCGCCGAGCGGTGGAAAGCGGCGACGGCCAACGTCCCGGACGGAATCGTCTTTCCCGTTCCGGTCAAGGGACGGCGGGTGCCGGTCCCGCGCGGGCCGTCCTATGTCGCGCCGCTGTCGATCACGCGCCTGTCGCGCATGCAGTTCGTCAACGGCGGGCGGCGGCGGCTCAGCGTCGCCGGCACCCCGGCGGGGGAAGCGTTCGAGCTGTTCCTCGGCAACGGCGCGGTGAAGCGGCGCGCGCGCACCCTGCTGCGCCTGCTGCTCCGGCGGCACGCCGCACTGCTCGGCGGGCTGGCGGCGGCCCGCAGCAAGGGCATCGACCATCTCAAGGACTTCGACCCGAAGGCCGACCTGCGCCGCGACGCCCTGCGGTCGGTCACCTGGATCGGCGTCCTTCTCCACCAGCTCGGCCGCCCAAAGGAGGATTACATGGCAAGCACCGCCGCGAGCACCGCCTTTCGCCTCGGTCAGTTGCTTGCCGGGGCCGACACGCTCCACATCGGCTATTGCGCGGACCTGAGGAGCGGCGACGTGCCGCCGAGCCTGATCGGCAACGCCGTGCTCACCATCGCTGGAAACCGGCCGCAACGCGCCCTGGCCATCCTCCAGAGCCGCCTCAAGCCCTATCTCGCCTGGGCGAGGCGCGAGGAGTATCTGGAGAAAAGAACCCGTGAGCTGTGGGTCGAGAAACCGGCGAGCGAGTCCCAGAAATTGAGCGAGGCCCAGAAGAGGAACCTGCGGCTGTACTGGGCGATCCGGAAGGGCGCCGCCTCCGCGTCCCGGCTGACCGGACTCGTGGGCGACCTTCTGAAAGAGGATCTGGGCAAACGTCCGGACGACGAATTCAAGGCCGAACTGCTGCTGGGCTATCTGGCCGGGCTTCCGCGACCGGCCGGCGAGAAGCCCGGCACCTCCGGCACCGCGAACGACAACACCGAAACCGATCCGAACGGGGAGACCGCGTCATGAGCACGACCTTCAACCGGGGCACCGGAATTCTCGTCATCAACGTCGTCAACTCCAACCCCAACGGCGACCCGGATGCCGAGAGCGAGCCGCGCACCTTCGAGAGCGACGGGCGCGGCCTGATCTCGCCGGTGTCGTTCAAGCGCAAGCTCCGCGACCTGATGGAGGACGAGGAGGGCGAGGTCCGCGCGGCGGCCCTCGCCGCCGCCGTGACAGGCGCGGGCGCGGGTGGGCCACAATCCTCCGCGCAGTCCTTCGGCATCCTCGAAAGTCGTGGCCGCAGCCGCGAGGCCATCGGCGCCATGCCGCTGGAGGCGTTCCGCGCCGCCTATTGGGACGGGCGGGTGTTCGGCAACACCTTCGTCGAGAAGAAGGACAAGGGGAAGTTCATCACCACCGGCGTCGTGCAGGTCGGCCCGGGCGTCAGCGTGTCCCCGGTGCAGATCGAGCGGCTGACGCTGACCAACAAGGCCGGGGTGGAGGGCGACAAGGATCGCGGCATGGCCCCGCTGGCCTTCCGCGTCGTGCGCCACGGCCTGTACGTGATGCCTTTCTTCGTGAATCCCAGCGCCGCGCGCAAGAGCGGCTGCGATGCGCGCGACATCGACGTCCTGAAGTTCCTGATCCCGCACGCCTACGCCCACACCGCCTCGGGCATCCGGCCGCAGGTGGAGATCGTCCACGCCTGGTACGCCGAGCACAGGAGCGCGCTCGGCTCCTGCCCGGATCCCCTGCTGCTGGCCGCTCTGAAGCCCAGGCGGCGGACCGGGGCGGACGGCGAGGAGCCCTCGCACGCCATCGACGACTACGACATCCCGACCACGCTGCCGGACGAACTGCGCGCACGCCTCGCCTCGTTCGAGGATCTGACGCTCAAGGACTGGCCGCTCCGCGCGGCGGCGTGATCCCATGCCGGACGCGCCGCTCGCCCATTCCGCGCCCGGTCCCGGCAGGGCCCCGCACCCCTACCCCGACCATATCGGCGGGGCCAGGGCCGGCGCGTTGCGCTGCGCCGACGCGATGCTCCTCCATCAACCGGACGCGGGCTTGAAGGCGGAGATTCGGGCGGCGGTCGGCGACGCCGTCCTGTTCCACGACCTCGGCAAGCTCGACCCGCAGACGCAGGCCGCGCTTCGCCGGGGCCGCGACGCCAAGCTGCCCTGGGACCACATCGACGCCGGCGTCGCCCATCTCAGCTCCTGCAAGGCCATGACCGCGGCGTGGGTGGTGCGGGGCCACCACGCGCCGGGCCTGCCGTCACGGCCGCATCATTTCACCAGCCCGAAAGACCGGAAGCTGCGCGGCCGCCGGCACGACGACGCCCGGCCGGACACGCACCGCGCGCAGATCGACCGCACCAATGGAGGGTTGCCGGCGTTGCTGGCACTCCACGAGGCGCTGCTCGGCCCGCACCGGCCGACCCCCGGCAAGGCGCTGCGAGGCTTGCGCCTGAGGCTGGCGCTGTCCTGCGTGGTGGACGGCGACCACGGCGACAGCGCCGGCTTCACCAGGGGATGGGCACCACCCCAACCTCCGGAGCCACGCTGGGAGGAACGGCTCACCAAGCTCGATGCCTATGTGAAAAAGCTGGGCGGCGCTGGCGGGCAGCGCGACGGACTGCGACGCGCCTTCTACGATGCGTGCCGGAGCAGCGACCTCGACGAGCCGCTGGTCGCCTGTGAGGGACCGGTCGGGATCGGCAAGACCACGGCGGTGACCGCTTGGCTGCTGCGGCGGGCGATCGCGACCGGAGCCCGGCGGCTCCTCGTCGTCGCCCCGCAGACGACCATCCTGGCGCAAACGGCGGAAACGCTGCGCAAGGCCCTGGTTCTGGACGGGGAACGGCCCGACGCCGTCGTCGCCGAGCATCACCACCGCGCCGATTTCGACCACATCTCCGCGCGCGACCTCGCCACGCTGTGGAGCGCGCCCATCATCCTCACCACCTCGGTGCAGTTCTTCGAGACGCTGTCGTCGAACCGGCCGTCGGTCCTGAGGAAGCTGCACGCCCTGCCGGGATCGGTGGTGTTCCTCGACGAAGCGCACGCCATGCTTCCCGTGTCCGGCACGCGGACGCGGGCGTCGGGCCGTGGGACCGAGCGCGTCGCGACGGCCATCCTGCCGCAGAACTGGCGCTGGATCGGCGAGCTTGCGCGGGAGTGGTCCTGCAGTTTCGTTCTCGCCAGCGGCTCCCTCGCACGATTCTGGGAGTTCGAGGGCATCGCCGATGGAACGTGCCCGCCGCTTCCGGATCTCGTTCCCGCGACCCTGACAGAGCCGCTCCGGCAGGCCGAGGCGGACCGGGTCCGCTATGTCCGCGCCGGGCGCTTTTCCGGCCCCGCCGCGCTGGCGGATGCCGTGGCAGCGCAACCGGGACCGCGCCTGCTCATCATGAACACGGTCCAGAGCGCCGCCGTCATGGCATGGCACATGAGAAAGGCCGGCGATGACGTCCTGCATCTCTCCACCGCGCTCTGCCCACGCGACCGAACCGCCATCCTCGCGGAAATCCAGCGGCGGCTCTCTCCGGAGTCGGCCTATCCGACCAAGTGGACGTTGGTCGGAACCAGCCTTCTGGAGGCGGGTCTCGACCTGTCCTTCCGCACGGCTTTTCGTGAACGCTTCGGTACGGCTTCGCTGATCCAGGTCGGCGGCCGGGTGAACCGCGACGGCGAATGGTCTGACGGCGGAACCGTCCATGATTTTCTCGTCTCGCCCACAGACGGCTTGACCGCGCACCCGGAAGCCCGCGCCTCTTCGGAGGTGTTGGGGCGATTGTTCGAGAGCGGCACCTTGGACGGTTCGCTCGCCCCCGCCGATCTGGTGACCCGCGCCATGCGCCGCGAACTCCGGTCAGGCGGAGGTCCCCTCCCCGATCATCTCGGCCAAGCGGAAAAGAGCATGAACTATCCGGACGTCACGAGTCTCGGGCGTGTGATCGACACCGAAACGGAACTGGTCGTGGTCGATCCCGTTCTAGCGGGGCGGATTGCAGCCGGAGCCTCGCCACCAGCCACGGATGTTCTTGCCGGCAGCGTGCAGATCCATTCGGCCAGGATCGACCGCCTCGGCTTGTTGGAAATATCGGGACGGCGCGGGATCTACCATTGGCCCCATGGTTACGACCCGGCATTCCTGGGCTACATGGACGGCCTTTTACCGATCAGCGATGATGATCCATGAGCCTTAGCGTTAACCGCACCAGGTTTTCTGCAGGCGCCCCGCGTTTGGGCCAACTGCGTCAGGCGCCGACCTTACGCTAAAGAATAATGGAGGTCCGGGGATGGTCACCATGACTCGATTTGAACCAAGACATCCGAAAGAAGGCAGTCGCACATCAGCGTAGGTTCGGATACCAGGGAGAGCGATAGCGTGGTTGCGGGGCCGCGAAGCCACCGACAGTTGACTATGCCGCCAGTGACGATCTGATGCGCGATGGCTCCATTCCTGCCCATTGCAAGCGACGCCTCTGCCATACTCCAGCGAACGCCTTCTCGAACAAGGCGCCGCCATGGCTGGACAACGTCCTGCCCCGCTTGACGGGGGCGCGAAAGAACGGCCACCAACTTGACAAGTACCAGGAGAAAACTCCCCCTATTCGACCTGTTCCAAGTCGGCCTCTTCCTCGGTGATCTCGCCCGAGGTTGGCGCGCTTGGGTCGATGTCCGTCAGCCCAAGCTTCCGAAAGAAGATGGCGTTCCGCATCTTCGCGTCGCCCAACATCTTCGTGTAGGAAACGATCTCGACATAGGCATCGGGGTTCCTCAAGTACCCGACAAGTCCCCCTCCGTCAGGGGTCGGATGGAACGGATAGCCGTGACAGGCGTCGCGCAGGCTGTCGGTGATGTCGGCCACCACGTAACAGTGGAAGGCCGCGTTCTTGAGCCTGGGGGAGAATACGCGCCCCTGGGCGTCGCGCAGCGACGTTGAGCCCTGGATCTTCGTGATGTAGCCGATGAGTTGGCGTATGGGGTTCTCCGCCCCGTTGTAATCGTCGCGCCCCGGCCGCTTGAACTCGATGAGGACCACCGTGTTGCCTGCTTCCTGCTCCTGCCAAGCAAAGCAGGTGTCGTAGAAGAAGGCGATGTCGGGGCGGTCCAGAGACGAGTCGTCCGTGTAGGTCTTCAGCGCCTTGTCGGAGGCGAAGTAGGCGAAGAAGACCAAGCGGTCGTCCAGCAGCCAGAGCTGGTGGTCGGCCATCTCAAGACGGGACGAGTCCGTCCGCATCGGGACGAGCAGCTTATGGATGGCCTCCTCGAGGAAGTGTGAGTCGCGATCGTCGCGGAACCCCATGTACCTGTCGAGAATGTCGATGACGGACTTGCGGAGCAGCACGTACTCGGCCAGGACGCCCTGCTGCTGCCTCTCCACGAAGCGCTGGTACTGCTCCATCCGTGCCTTCACCTCGCCAGTGTAGGCCGGGGCGCTTCTGAGGGCCGCCGCATCCTTATGGGCGGCGTTCGTCTTCCGAAAGCGGTCGCGGCACATCTCGACAAAGACCTGCTCCCTCGACGCTGCGCCCGGCGCCAGCCTGTCGATGAAGGCCTCCATCTCGCCCTGCAGGTAGAGGAACTGCGGGTACTCCCCCATGACGCGGATCGTGCCCCGGGACGTGGTGTCTGAGAGGGCCTGTGTGCTCTTCGGCGAGCTGAAGCTGCCGGGCTACTCCGCTGCGATGTGCAGCGGGTCAGTGGCTGGAGGGTGGCATAGCTCGATCAGGCTTTCCATGGTCATGTAGCGCCGTCGAGCGTAAGCGCGGTCTGGCGGCTGCGGCGTGATTGGTTTGCCGGCGCCGTTCATCCCTGTTCGGGAAGAGTGATGTTCCAGGGCAGGAGGTCGGCGACGCGGTTGATCGGGTGATCGGCGATGCAGCCGAGCACATGGCGCAGGTAGGCCTGGGGATCGAGGCCGTTGAGCTTGGCGGATTCCGCGATGGTGTAGATCGCCGCGGCGCGCTCCCCTCCGGCATCCGAGCCGGCGAACATCCAGTTGCGTCTTCCGATGGCCAGCGGCCTGATTGCCCGCTCGGCTGCATTGTTGGAAATCTCCAGCCGGCCGTCGTCCACGTAGCGCGTCAACGCCGTCCAGCGCGAGCGGGCGTAGCGGATCGCCTTGGCCAAGTCGCCCTTGCCGGGGATGCGTGCCACGGCGGCGTCGAGGAAGGTGACCAGTTCATCGAGAACGGGCCGGGCTTCCACTTGGCGAACCCGGCGGCGTTCCTCGGCGGGCCGACCGGTCAGGGGACGTTTGATGTCGAACAGCCTGCCGATCCGCTTCAACGCGTCGGCGGCCAAAGGAGAGCCGGTTTCGGTGTACTCGTCGAAGAACTTCCGACGCACGTGAGCCATACAGGCGACCTCGGCGACAGCGGCCTCATACAGGGCGTCGAACCCGGCATAGCCGTCGGCATGCAGGTGCCCGCGGAAACCGGCCAGCTCCCGTTGCGGATGTTCGCCCTTGCGGTCGGGGGTATAGCGGTACAGCACCGCCGGCGGCCCTTGTCCGGCGTGCGGGCGCTCATCGCGCAGGTAGACCCACAGCCGCCCTGTGTTGGTCGTGCCGCGTCCGGGATCGAGCACCGACACCGGCGTGTCGTCCGCGTGCAGCACCGAACCGGCCAGCACGTACCGGGCGATGGCCTCAGCGAGCGGCGCCATCAGCGCCGCCGCCTTGCCGACCCAGTCGGCCAGCAGCGAGCGCTCCAACGCCACGCCTTCGCGGGCGTAGATGGCCGATTGCCGATAAAGCGGCAGGTGATCGCAATATTTGGCGATCAGGACATGCGCCAGCAGCCCCGCCGAGGGCAGGCCGCGCTCGATGGGCAGCGACGGCATCGGCGCCTGCACCATGCCCTCGCAGCACCGGCAGGACAGCGCCGGGCGGATGTGGCGGATCACGGTGAAACGCGCCGGGATGTAATCCAGAACCTCGCGGACATCCTCGCCCACCTGGCGCAGGGCGCCGCCGCAGGATGGGCAGGCATCGAACAGGGCATGCACGATCTCGGTGCGCAGCAGGTGCTCCGGCAGCTTGCGCCGGCCAGCCTGGGCACGGCTCTCCGGCGCGGACGCCCGCGGCTGGGCGGAATCGGCCGGCAGCCCTTCGGCAGCCGCTGCAGCCTCCAGGTCCTCCAGCGCCAGTTCGAGCTGGTCGATCGCGCGGTCAATCTTCTCGGAGGAGCGCCCGAACTGCATGCGCCGCAGCTGGGCCAACTGAACCTTGAGCTTTTCCACCTCCAACGCCTTGGCCTGCAAACCAGCCTTGGCGGTGGCCAATTCAGCCTCGCTGGCCTCACGGCAGCGGCGCTCGGCCGCCAGTTCCGCAGCCTGCGCGGCGATGATCGCGCGCAGCGTCTCGATGTCGGTGGGCAGCGGCTCGGCGGTGGCGGACATGGCCGGAGTCTACCCGATCGGCGGCTCCCGGAGGAGGATCGATCACCGCCCCGGCGCCGATCCTCGGCGGGCGTGGCGGCCGGGACTCACCCCGCCGTCTCCGGGCGCCACGGGCGTTGCGGGGAGCGCCAGTCCATGCCTTCGATGAGCATCGCGAGCTGAGCCGGGGTGAGCACCGCCACGCCCTCGCGGCTGATCGGCCATACGAAGCGCCCCTTCTCCAGGCGCTTGGTGAATAAGCAAAAGCCCTGGCCATCCCAGTACAGAACCTTCACCAGATGACCTTGCCGGCCGCGGAAGACGAACAAATGGCCGGCGAAGGGATCCTGCTGGAGGACCTGCTGGGCGAGCATGGCCAACCCGTCCATGCCCTTGCGCATGTCGGTGGCGCCCATCGCCAGATAAACCCGCACGCCGGCGGGAACCGAGATCATGGAGCATCCAGCGCGCCGACCAGCCGGCGCAGCGTGGCGGGGGCGATGTCCTCGGCGACGCGCAGCACGCGACCGTTGGCGAGCACCACCTCGACCAGGGCGGCACGGCGCTCGATGGGCGGCGGCTCCGGCACCGACGGCGTCATCACAGGGGATGGGTAGCCGGCGGGTGCCGCCTCCAGGACATGGACCGGCACGAAGCCCGGCGCCTCGGAGGACAGTTCCCCACTCTTGAGCTGCCGGCGCCAGCGATAGATCAGGCTGGTACACACGCCGTGGCGACGCGCCACCGCGGCGACCGCGCCGCGCCCGCCGTGGGCTTCGCCGACCAAGCGGATCTTCTCCTCGGACGAATAGGTCCGCCGTACGCCTCCGGTGAGCACCGCCTTGGCAAAGTAGGGGTCGGCGCCTGAGGTTTGCGTGGCGCGTCATCGCGCGGAC
>NZ_JAUJFI010000016.1 GCF_030849505.1 Azospirillum isscasi
CGGCGGCGCCGGCGTCGCGCCGGCCCAGCGCGGCCATGCCGGTCAGCCGGTCGCGTTCCGCGGACCCTGCGGCCTTGGACGCCGTGTCCCGCAGCAGGCGAACCGCCTGCCGGTAATGCCGCGCCTCGATCAGGCGGCGCGCCTCGGTCAGAACCTCATCCACGGGGAAACCTGTCGGTCGGGCATGGTCACGATGGCGGACAGATGCCCCCCGGAGACGGCGGGATGCAAGCGCCGCCTGCGGCCTGTCCGGGGGTGAAAAGAAAGAAATGCCCCCTTCGATATTTTTCCCTTTGACAGGGGGCGGCCTGGATTGCTATTCACCCGCTCCCGCCGGACGCTGCCGTAGCTCAGTGGTAGAGCACTCCCTTGGTAAGGGAGAGGTCGAGAGTTCAATCCTCTCTGGCAGCACCATGGGGCCGTAGCTCAGATGGGAGAGCGCCTCGTTCGCAATGAGGAGGTCAGGGGTTCGATCCCCCTCGGCTCCACCAACTTCTTCGGCGGTTGGTTGGTTGACTTGAGTAAGTTGGTTGAGGTTGAATTTAGTGCTTGCTTCGGCGGTCTTTGTTCTTTAGAAGATCGCCTCACGACGCGGGTGTAGCTCAGTTGGTTAGAGCGCCGGCCTGTCACGCCGGAGGCCGCGGGTTCAAGTCCCGTCACTCGCGCCACTCTTCTTGTGGTTTAGGTATCTCGCGGTTTGGTCCTGTAGCTCAGCGGGAGAGCACTACGTTGACATCGTAGGGGTCACTGGTTCAATCCCAGTCGGGACCACCATTGGGGGATCGTCTAGCGGTAGGACAGCGGACTCTGACTCCGCCAGCCTAGGTTCGAATCCTAGTCCCCCAACCAACCTTTCCTAGAAATCCTTGCACATCAGGCACTTAGGGCGAAGCCAGCGGGCTGGTCCCCCAACTGTGCCATCGGCCTGTGCCAACGACGGTTCGGCGCCCTTTACGGGGGAGTGCCGGGGATGTCGCTTGGGGTCCATCTCTACCGCCGCGGATCCGTCTACTGGTGGCGCCGGATCCTGCCGGCATATGGTGGGGTTGCGGTCGGGGATGACGGCACCCCGGAAAATTCTTCGAAAAAAATCGCCGGTCGAGAGATACGCCTCTCCCTGCGGACAAATATGCCCGGCCTCGCACGGCAGCGAGGGCGGCGTCTCAGCGTCGTGGTCGATGCCGTGCTCGCACTCCTCGGCGAGGTCATGCAGGCCGGCACCATCGACACCAGCGCGCTCCGCGCCCTCCTCCAACCGATCCTGCTTGGCGAGCTGGAACGGGCGGAGGTGGCGCGTGCCCTGGGCGGAGAGCGGGGGCCGGAGGAAATCGCCCGACGGGTCCAGGCCGAACTCGAAGCCGTCGCCACCATAGAGGACGCTGTCCGGCACAACCGTCTCGACGCCGCCCGCGCGGTGCTGGAGCGCGCCGTCACCGTCGGCCTGCCGGTGCCGGCGGCGGAGACGGCCGAGCACAGCTACCTCGCGCGGCTGGTGCTGCGCGGGCTTCCCCGCGTCCACCTCATCAACGCCGAACGGGAGCAGAACCACTACGACGACGATCTCACTGACGTTCTGCCGCCCTTGCCGGCCAGCAGCATGGCGGTCGGCATGCCGGCTGGCGCGCCGTCGGGCAATGCAGTTTCCGGAGCCGAGGGGCGGCCCACCACCGTCGTGGCGCCGCCGCCCGCGCCGGCGCTGATGCCGTCCGTCATGCCCGTGCAGCAGGCGGTGCGGTCCTCCTCGGTCGCGGTCCCTGGGGCATCAATCGACACCGTTGAACCCAGCGCTCGCCCGGTGCCCGTCCAGACGGAGGTGGAAGCCCACCCGCACTCCGAGGCCACTCAGCCCGCTGTCGCTGCGGCGGCGTCCGTGCTCGTCACGACGTCCTCTGCCGCGGCTTCAGCGGGCCCGACCAGCCCCGCTGTCAGTGTTGTCGACCGGACGCCCGAAGCGACGGAGGCGGAAGCACGCCTCCAGCCGCAGAAGTCCAGCCCGGTAAAGGACTGGACGATCCAACAGGCCATGGCCGAATGGGTCCGCCGCCGTCAGCGGGATACGAACCCCTTCAAGACAGCGGCTCTGTGCAAGGAGGAGGAGAGGAACTACCGCGTTGCCGCAGAGCTCTTCACCAGCCTCATCGGCGACCGCCGTGCCGTCGAGGTGACGGAAGAAGACCTGTTGCGGTTCCGGGGGGAACTGCACCGGGTTCCGAACCTGTTCGGCCGCGGCGCCTATCGCAACATGACCGGCGCCGAGGCCGTCGCCAGGGCCGACGCGGTGACGGCGTCCCAGCAGGCTGCGGTGATGGCGCGTGCGGAGGACGGACAGCTCGACCGCGACAATCTGGCCCACGAGATGCGCGACGCGGAGGTGCCGCGCCTGTCGATGAAGACCGTCAACAAGCACCTCGACAAGATCAAGGGGCTGCTCCGCTGGCTCCGGACCACGATGAAGGTGGCGATCGACCGGGACCTGCTTGATCTCAAGATCCGCTACGATCAGAAGGATATCGGACGCGCGGCCAACGCCGATCGGGAAGCCTTCTTGAGCGCGGACCTCCGCAAGCTGTTCGCCAGCCCGTGCTGGACCGGCTGCGCCGGGATCGATTACCGGCATCGTCCAGGCTCCAGCACGGTCAAGGACGCCAAGTTCTGGATTCCGCTGCTGGCTGCCCTCGAGGGGGTGCGGCTCGGCGAAGCGGCGCAGTTGCTGACCACCGACATCCAACTGCGCTGCTTCGATCAGGAGGACTTCACCGACTGGGATGTGGATCTCGATAATCCGTCGGGTCCGTGGCCTCGCCTGCGGCGGTTCTCGCCCAAGGATGAGGATGGTGTTCCGACCGTCGGCATCTGGTGCATCGACGTCATTCCGGAGGACGGCAAGAGCGTGAAGACCCCCTCTTCGAAGCGGATCATTCCGATCCACCCGCTGCTGCTCGAACTCGGCTTCCTCGACTACGTCGACGCGCAGAAACGCGCCGGCAAACGGGACCTGTTCCCCGGCCTCCGGCCGGAAAAGGCGACGCGCGCCGGCGAAAACCTTGGGGAATGGTTCAGCCGCTACCTCGAGTACATTGGGATGAAGCGGGAACGGCTTTCGTTTCATTCGTTTCGCCACAGCTTCGACACGCACCTGTTCAACCGCGAGGTTCCGGATGTCCGAGTGAGCGAGCTGATGGGGCACGCGCAGCACGGGCAGACCCGGAATCGCTACTACAAGGGCGCGCGGCTGGCGAAGCTGACCGAGGCGATCGCGTCGATCAACTACCGCCTCCACACGGCCATGGTCGACGGCCAGCTGTGCCTGGTGCTGCCGCCGGGCGCGTGAGTGAGGAAGATTCCGCAGATTTGGGGGCCGTCCTCAACGAGCGAACCGATCTTCCCTTCCCGGCACCGCACGAACGTGGTGCCCTCGGTAAGGAACGGAAGGCATGACCGACACGATCGACACGGAGTGCATGATCCTCGTCGCCACGCTGAAGCGTGACGTGGAATCGCTGAAGAAGGTGGGTGAAGCCGTCGCTGATGCCATGCTGGCTGTCTATCGGACGGCGGTGCCGCTGGCAAAACAGGAAGAGTCGCTCGAAGCAATGCTCGAGGGGTTGAATCAGGCGATGGGCAAATCGCTCGAGTTGACCAAGGCGCTCCTCAGGCTGGCCCGTCGCGTGGAGAAGGATGAGATCAGCGGGCACGAGTTGGCGGAAATCCTCGCCCGCAAACACTATCTCGATCGCCGGGGCTACGCATCCTGGACTTTCGCTCTGCCGGTGGCGAAAAGCGATCCGGCGACGGACGAATAGCGATACTGGTCACCCTTCGCCTTCGTGGACGAATCCGGACGCTACCCGCCGCTCTGATGGGGGGCGCTCCCGGAAGCGTCGCCAACGGGCACTGGATCCACGGCCTCCTGCTCGAGCAAGAGGCCACTCTCCAGGATCGTCCGCGCGATGGTCCCGGCCGCTCCGGGGCGTCGGCTGAGCGCCGTCATGTCGGCCGTGCGGCCGGCGCGCCCGAAGCGGCGCACGGTCGATGCGTCCATCAGGTGCGGAACGACCGCGGTCCCGAGGCTGTCCTCCAGATGGCCGGCGATGCGCGCGCCGCCGGCGTCGACGTCGCCCCAATGGAACAGGCAGGGTGAAGTCGGGGCCGCGCGGAGCAGATGGCGCAACGCCCGGATCACGGTGAGGTTCGGGAATCCCCCGGTGTAGACCACGCACATGTCCGCCTGCCGCGCCTCGCGCACTTGGCGGTGGAAGGACGTGAGGTTCTCGACCGTCAGAATCAAAAGGGGCTTCCGCCATCCCAGGGTCGGACGACCGCTCGACGAGCGTGTCATGTCCCGGTAGCCCGGCGCCTCCTGGCGTGCGAAGCGGTACGCCAGACCGTGGAACGCGCGCTTGCGCAACTGCCGGTTAAGTTCCCCGAGTAGCCCGCCCATCACGTCGAACGCTCCGCGCATCTTGCTGACGAAATCCTCCTTGAAGGTCTGGGTCGCCTTCAGCGATCAGCACAGCCCTGCGCTCGGCCGCCTGCGACGCGACCATCACGCGATCAGCGTAGGCGAGCGACTCTTCCACTTTGTCCCTAAGGTCCGCGATGCTTCGCTCAACCGCGCCGATGCTCGCGCACGCCCTGCAGGGCGCCCTCGATGCGTCCTTTCTCCGCCGTGGCCTCGCGGATGGTCTCCTCGGTCGCGGGAAGATCCGCCCTGGCGGCGCGGATCACCTCGATCGGCGCTCGGTCTTGCGCGATCCGATCGAACTCCGCCAAGCTGGCCGCGAGGCCGGGCGCCGTGAGGCGCTCCAGTTCAGCCACCGCGTCCCGCAGGTCGCGCTCGGCGCCGCGCAGGCGCTCCAACGCGGTCTGCTGTTCGGTCAGGCTCACCTCCGCGTCCCGACGGCTCTCCTCCACCGAGTCCAGCATGCCCTGCGTGTCGACCTTGCCGAGCAGGAACGGGACCGGCGCCCGCAGCTTGCGCACCGTGCGGCCGCCCGCGGACATCAGGTCCTGGGTGATGGCGGCGTCCTCGCGGCGAAGCTCGGCCTCCGTATCGACCATCAGGATGAGGGGCTTCTTCGCCGATCCGCACGCGCCGTGGCAACGGGCGACCAACGGGAACACTGCTGGCGTCCGCTCGTCACTTTGCCGAGGCTGGCGATCCAGAGGGCTTGGCGTCGGGCGCGCACCGCAGCCCGCAAGTCGGCCGAACTCGATGCTGATCCGGGCGCTTCCGGTCCCTGTGCCCCACGGAACCGAGCCGGGCCGTAAGGCTGTCGATCAACTCCCTTGCGCGCCTGCCCGTCTCCCGCCATGATCGTTCAGGTTGATTCCTCCCATTTACTCACAATTGGGGCTGCAAGCGCCCCCGAGACGCCATGCAGGTCGACGCAGCCGAGTTGGAGAATCTGAAGCGCGAGTTTCTGCGGCAGATGCCGGGCTTCCGGTCGTTTGCTGAGGCCGGAGCCGCGTACGTGGAGACCGAGCGCCGTTCCAAGGACGAGCTCGTGGCGCTCGTGCGCGCGGCCCTGCTCCCCCGGTTGACGGCCCCTGCGGCGACCCCGGCGCAGGCGCGTGAGGTGTGCGCCGCGCTGTATCAGGTGATGCAAAGGGAGGCGCTGCCGTCGAGCGGGCGTCCGCAGAACCTCGTCGGCTGGCGCTCCTGGGAGCACCTGGCCAAGCTGACCGACGAGCAGTGCCTCGTCGCGGCCGGTGCCCTGCGGGACTTGCTGCTCGGCGAGGGCGACGCGGCGGAACGGCTCGAGCGCTTCGCGAACGCCTACCAAGCCGTGCTCCCGACGGGCGGCGGCAGGCCCGCGGTGCTTCGCAACGTCGGCACGCTGCTGCTGATGCTGGTCGATCCCGAGCGGGACATCTTCGTGCGCACCGACCTGTTCGACAAGGCCGGCGCGCGGCTGAGCGGGCGCAAGCTGGGCGGCTGGGGACGCCCGCCGAGCGCCGCCGACTACCGCGATGCGCGCACGTTTGCGGCCACCATCCGCCAGAAGCTGGCCGAGGAGGGCTGGGCGCCGCGCGACATGATCGACGTCCAGAGCTTCCTGTGGGTGGCCATGGTCGGCGACGACGCGCCGGCGGCGCTGGACGCCGGGCCGCCCGTGCCGGTGGGCGGCGGGCTCGCCGCCATCCTGGCCGCAACCGACGCCGCCTCCCGACGCTTGGTGGTGCGCGTCCGCCCGCCGGCCGAGGGGATCGGCGGCTGGCTGGCCGGCTCCGACCTCCGCCTCGACGTGGCCCCCGCCACGGACTTGGCGGCGTTCGCCAGCCAAAGGGACCTCGCCGCCGCCTTGGCCGACGCCAACCCGGACGAGGACGTTGCGCAGAGCACCGCCGCCGGCTTGTGGCTGGTGCGCGCGCTCCAGCCCGGCGACGTCGTCGTGGCGGGAGAGGCCTCCGGCGAGGTGCTTGCGGCCGGCGTCGTGACCGAGCCCTACCGGCGGCTGGCTGCCCCGGAGGGCGCTCACCGCGTCGGCGTCGCTTGGCACACCGACGGCTTTCCCCGCCGGGTCGAGCAACGCTCCTGGCGCTACAACGACGTCCACGAGGTGCCCCGCGAGCTGCTGGTCCAGCTCGTGATGGAGCAGCAGCGCCACCAAACGCTGCCGGAGCCGCCGTTTGCGGAGATCGTCGCCCGCGTCCAGGCTTCCGGCCTGCGGCTGTCCGAGCGCACCCTGCGCCGCTACCACGTCGCGCTGAAAGCCCGCGGTTTCGTCATCCTGGCCGGCGTGAGCGGCACGGGCAAGACGTGGCTGACGGACGTCTATGCAACGGCGGTCGGCGCGCGGTATCTGGTGGTTCCGGTAGCGCCGAATTGGACCACCAACGAGGATCTGCTCGGCTACTTCAACCCGCTTGACCGCACCTTCCACGCCACCGCGTTCACCCGCTTCCTCCAGGAGGCAGGCCAGGAGTACGCCGCCGCGCAGGCCGCCCGGCGCCCGGCGCGGCCGTTCCATCTCGTGCTCGACGAGATGAACTTGGCCCGCGTCGAGTACTACTTCGCCACCTTCCTGTCGGCCATGGAGCTGCGGGCCCGCAGCGGGCAGGCCGAGGTCGAGCTTGCCGGCGGGCGGCGGGTCGCGCTGCCGCCCAACCTGGCGTTCATCGGCACGGTCAACGTCGACGAGACCACGCACGCTTTCGCCGACAAGATCTATGACCGCGCGCAGATGCTCGAGCTGGACAGCCCGCGCGAGCTGCTGGCCGCGCAACTCGACGGCAAGCCCTTTGCCGCCGCGGTGCTGGACGTCTGGGACGTGGTCGCCGAGGTCGCCCCCTTCGCGTTCCGCGTCCTGTCGGAGATCGACCAGTACGTCGCGCACTCCCAGGTGTTGGGCGTCGCGTGGCCGGACGCGCTGGACGAGCAGGTCCTGCAGAAGGTGCTGCCGAAGATCAAGGGCAACGATGCCCGGGTCGGCGACGCGTTGCAGCGCCTCGTCGACCTGTGTGCCCCCACGATGCCGCTCAGCGCCGCCCGCGCCCGCCAGATGCACCACCGCTTCCTCGCACATGGCTTCACCTCTTTCTTCTGATCCCGCGCCGCCGGCCGGCGCCACGCCCTCCCTCGTGTTCCACGACGCCCGCGGGGTGCCGGTCGCCGTCCCGCGCGAGTGGGAGCCGGGAACCCTGATTCTGGCGGACGTTCCCGTGGAGCGGTGGGCCGACGTGCAGGTCACGCTGAACGGCCGGCCCCTCGCGGTCCAGGTGGAGCGGATCGCGGGCGTGCCGCGCGTTACCGTTCCCTGGGACCGGGCCGGTGCCGGGCGCTGGCGCTTGGCGGTCCGCGACGGCGCCGCGCTCGCCGAGGCGATGATCCACATCCGTTCGGCGAAATTCTCGGACGAGGCACTGGCGGCCATGGTCGAGGACCTCGAGACACGCCTGCCGGCTTCGGTGGCCATCGGGCTCGACCGGCTCGGCGCGTTCGCAGGCCTGTCCTTCCGTCCGCCCGGGCCGGCGACGCTGGCGCAAGAGTTCGAGGAAGTCCGCCAGGCGCTCGCGGGGGCAGCCGGGCGGCCCGGCCTGATCGAGACCTTGAACCGGCTCGGCCGCGACCCGCACGTCGTGCTGGCCGACCGGGAGATCTGGACGCCGGCCGAGCGCGTCCGCCGTCCGGTTCCGGGACGGCTCGCGGCGGCGCTGGGGCAGGCGGGCAATCTCACGGCCGAGAGGTTGCCGCTGCGGCTGGTCGATGTGCGCAACGAACCGACCTACGACACCTACGAAAACCGGCTCGTGCGTGAGTTCCGTGACCAGGTCGACGGGCGGCTGCGCCGCCTCGAAGCCTGCGCCGGTCTGTCGGCCGGCTTCGCGGCCGCGGCCGGCGACACCCTGGGTGGCCTGCGCGCCCGCTTTCGCGCGGCGTGCCGGGCCGCGGCGTTTCTCGACGGTGTCGGGCGACTGCGCTCCGCCCCGGACCGCCTGACGATGGTCCTGCTGCGCCGGCCGGCGTACCGCGCCGCCCTGGAAGGCTTCCTCGCGCTTCGGCGTTCCGCCCGCGCCCGCCTGCGGGATCCGGCGCTCGAGGCCCCGATGGAGAACGTGCCGGCGCTGTACGAGACCTGGGGCACGCTCACCCTGATCGACGCCCTTCTCGCCGTTGCGGCCGACCTGGGGTTCACCGTCGCCAGCCAGCGTCTGGTCACGCCCGGGCTGATGGGGGCGCTGTTGGACGTCCTTCCAGATGGTCGGCCCGCCGTCGTGCTCAGCCGCACCGACGGCTGCACGGTGACTCTGACGCCGCAGCGCGACTTTGCGCCTCCGCCCTTTGCCGACCTGGGCAGCGTCAGCTTCCGCCAAATTCCGGACGTGACCGTGGAGGTTCGCACGCCGCTGCGCCGCGAACTGCTGATCCTCGATCCGAAGTACAAGCTGTTCGGTGACGCTGACGGGGACGGCGGCACCATCGGACCGAAAAAAGAGGACATCGACAAGATGCACGCGTACCGCGACGCCATACGGGACGCGAACGGCAACGCCGTGGTGAGGATGGCGGCCATCCTCTATCCAGGACCGGAGCGGTGGTTCGGCGACGGCGTCGCGGCGCTGACCGCCATGCCCGGCACGGACGCGTTGCGGACGACGGCCGCCCGCCTGTTCGGCGCGGCCGTGCAGCCGGCGGTGCCGTTCGCCAGCACGCCGGTTGCGGCCGGCTAGGCGGTGTGAGGAAGACGTGAGCGACGATCAGCCGACCATTGCGCTGGGTGTCCTCGACGGCCAGCACGTGGCGTTTGCCATGCTCGACGGGGAGATCCTGTTCCAGTGCACGGGGGCGAGCGAAGAGGCCGCGAGAGCCGCCGTGCTTGCCCGCCTTCACCCCGCCGGGGTGGTGGACGTCCACAGCGAATCGCTGGCGCCGGCCACCGGTGCCAGCGGCGCGGCGGCGGACGGTGCCGATGCTCCGGTGTTCGAGCTGCGCGGCGGCGCCGCGGCGGCGCGCGGACGACCGGACGGGGATGGATTCGTCGTGCTCGCCGGTTCGACCGCCCGCGCCTACGGCACCGACGTCAGCCGCGACCGCCCGCTGCGCGACCAGCTCCTGGCGCGCGGCGTGTTGCGGCCAGCCGCCGATCCCAAGCTGCTGGTCTTTTCCCAAGCGTGGCGGTTCTCCAGCGCGAGTCAAGCCGGTGGCGTCGTGCTCGACCGCAACTGCAGCGGTCCGAACGCCTGGAGGATTCCCGGCACCGACCAGACGTTGCGCGATTGGCAGAAGACCAGCCCCGGCGCGCCGCCACGGCACGAGGAGCCGCGCTGATTCCGCCGTTGTGCCCATAGCTCCAGGACGAAGCTGGAGCCCTGGGTGGGCGCGTGGCCGGTGCAGGGGCTTGAGCGGGTGATCGACATGGATGTGGAGGAGGCGCATGACGGCACACAGGATGACCATCGAACTGGATGAGGTCACGATCAGCGCTGGGCTGGTCGACGGCAGTCCCATTGCCGTGGTCCTGTCGGGTGGGGAAACGCTGTTTCAGACGACGGGCGAGGATGTCGGCGATGCCGTCGACAAAGCGCGCGCACGGCTGGCCAATCGCCATGCCCCGCGAGCCTCGGCCACTGCCGTGCCGGCCCCGGCAGCCATGGTGGCCGACGGGCCGGGGCGGGTCGCGTCGGGACGCATCCAGGTCCAGCCGCGGACCCGGCGGATTCCCCTGCCGGCCGTCTTTTGTCTGGAGGCCGGCCGGGAACTCCGTCCCAGGCTCTCCGGCAACGCCGACGACGGCATTTCCCAGGGCTTCCACCAAGTCGACCCAACCCGCAAGAGCCCGATGACGCCGGTCATGCCCAACATCGCCCGGGCGCGGGCGTCCGGGAACGCCTATCCGGCCCGGCCCGACGAAACCGTCGTGAGCTCGGCTGCCTACCGCGATCTCGTCATGGTCAGCCACGCCGTTTACGCGCTGCTGAAGGAACGCGGAGCCGTGTGCGCCCAGGACATCGAAGGCGAGGTTGCCGAGCGGGTGTCGAGCCGCTTCGCCGGCACCGACGTGGCGAATAAGGTCAGGCCCTGCGTGCTCGACACGCTGCGCGACCTACGCCTCTTCGGGCTCGCCACGGCTCCGGTCCAGGGCGGGTTCCGGCGCACGACGCCGTTCCACTTCGTGGACCCGCACACGGTGCCGTTGGCCGACGCGACGGAGACGACGAAGGCATGATGTCAGAAAGCCGAACAGGGAGGATCGCGCCATGGGCGGGATGATCATCGTGGAAGAGGGTGCGTTGCGGATCGTCGGCGGGCTGGTCGACGGCCGCCCCGTCGCCATCGTCCAGGAGGCCGACGACGTGCTGTTTCGCGTGTCCGGCAACAGCATCGAGGACGCCGTTGCCGTGGCACGGGCGCGGTTGGGGGCTGGCGGCGGTGTTCCGAGCCAGCGCGCGCCGGTGGACGTGCCTGTCGATGCGGCGGCGCCCACGCCGTCCGTGCCGCCGCGCGACCTGCGCGCGTTGCTCCGCGCCGCCGTTGCCGCGTTCGACCCGCTTCGCAGCGAGGGCGTGACCGAAGGTCCCGGCAAGGACCGCTACCGCAAGATCTATGTGGCGGGCTGGCCGGCCTTGGTGCATTACGAGTTCCTGCCGTCCCACGCCCGCCGCCACATGGGTGTCGAGTTGCACGTCGAGACGGAGAAGGCCGCCGCGGTTACGGGCATCCTTCCCGCCCTTTGCGCCGTGGTGCGCGATGCCATGCCCGGGCAGGCGGTGGTGCACGATCCCAATTGGGTCGGCGGCTGCGGACGCCTGCAGGTCGTTTTTCCAGACACGGCGACCGCGGACACACTGGCGCGTGCCATGCAGCAGTTGATCGTACTCACCCGGCCGCGGGTCGAGGCTGCGCTTCACTAGCGCGTTTGCCACGAAGGCGGAGCCGCCCCGTCGCCGAGTGTGGCGAAGCGGGAGCGGCTCCTTGCCGACGCCCGGCCGCCGCCAGGTCCGGGTGGGCGCCGGGGACGGGCAGCCCACGGCAACGCTTCGAAACCGTTGTCGCGTCATCAACGCTGAAATCGTTGCGGCCACGTCGACGCCTCGTCATCAGGCGTGTTCCGTCATCGGCTTACCGGAGGTGCTCCCCTCTTGCTAGCCGCGCCAGATCATGCGCCGTCACCACGCCAAGCGCCAACAACGCCGCGAGGGCGTCGTTCATGGCCGGTTCGGCCGCCACGCAAGCCTGATCAACGGCCAAACCGTCCACCACCTCCCATCCCGCCTCTTCTGTCCGCTGCGCCAGGACCGACCAGACCCACTCGGTACGACCGTCGCCATTCCGAGGCAGCGGATCCACGTGAAGCCTGAGGCCCGGCCCGACATCCAGCCGCCAGCCCTGGCCAATCATTCGCCAGCCCAGTTCCGTCATGGGACGACGGACCGCGCCAGGGCGGCACGCTCATGGCCGCTCAGGCGTGCGAGTAGTGCCGCTTCCGCGTCGGCCATGGCGGCCGTCGCCGTTGCCGCGTCCCCGCTGAACGGCCGGTCCGGGCTAGGCGGCTTCGCGCCCCAGTTCCATGATGTGGCGGTCGGATGCGAATTAGGAGATGCCCAAAGAAACCAGCCGCGCCAGGCCGCCGCCATGTGGCCGAGTTCCGGCGGGTCGCAGGCCAACGGCCGCCAGTGCAGCAGAAGTTGCCCGTCCGACATCAGCCGCCTCCACCCGAAGGAGTTTCCTATTCCAACCCTCCGCAACGGGGCCAGCCGCCATGGCGGTGTGCGGCACGATCTCCGTCCAGGTCTGCGCCGTGAGGGACGGTCGCGATGTTCCTGGCCCCAAACTATGCGAGGTGGGTCCATCATACCGAACAGCCTGTCACCTGACATGCCGCCGCTGTCATGCACTCTTTCGCTTTGGGACGCCGGCGGTATCAGCGGGTATCCCGGTGTGCCGTTGTCCAGCGTCCGCCGGATGGTGAACGTCCTTTCGGTCAGACGTTCTGGCGACGACGCGCCGGTACCCTGATCCGCCCGCGCAGGCCGGCGGTCGCGGCGGCACTGACCAACTCGGTCAGGATCGCACCCAGGCCGTACAACGTCGCCGCCTTGATCACAACCGGGCGATCGCCAGGATCGGCCAGCGCCGCGCGGATCCTGTGGCCCTGCACCACCAGGGCGGCGACGCTCTCGAAAATGCGTCTCTCGCGCAGATCATGGCTGCGGGCGGCGAAGAAGGCCTCGGCGTTGCGCCGCTCGGTCGTCGTCAGTTCGGCGGCGACGCGTGACGGCAGGCCGTCGGCATCCAGGGGCAGCGTGGCGACGACCCGTTGCCGATTCCGGCCGATCGCGGGGTCGTAGCGGACGCTGATCACCTGAAGGCATCCAGATCCACGCTTGCCCCTGCGCTCGCGGATCATCGCAGTCCTCCGGTCGCCGGGCGTGAGGCGGGCGGTTCCCGTCCGCCGGCGGACGGGGCTGGACAGCCGGCGGACCGGCGTTGTCCGCCTTTTCCGGAAAGCGTCACCGCCGTGCTCCAGTCCGCCGCACTCGCCGCCATCGCCATCCTCCTCATCCGCTCATCGGTGCGCCGCGAATATGGGTTCGGCCCGCTTCCGGCATCCCTCGCCGTCTCTCCATTTCCTCACCCTAGAGCGGGCGGCGGGGATCGCGATGGCCCTCGCCGAGGGGCGTCGCCTTTCCTCCCTTGTTCTTCCAATTCGACGGATTCATTGATTCAGAGAGCGAAAAGCCACGTCCGATCAATCGATTGCCAACGCCATTCCGGCGTCTGTTCGGGGGATTCCCGGCATTCGTTCGGAGGGATCCCGGCATCTGTTCGGAAGGGTTCCGGCATTCGTTCGGGGCCATCCCGGCATCCATTCGGGGGCATCCCCGAGCGGGGCCGCCATCGGCGGACGAAATCCGGCAAAGGCGGACGAAAGCGGTCCGCAACCCCTTGATCCGGCTAAGACAGAGCAATCATCGAAGAGTCATCGATGATTCCGGCAAACGCGGTCAGCGGGAGTGGCGTCACTTTTTCGGAGACGCTGCGCCGGAACGGCCCCATATGGTCGGCGGCGACGCGACGCATTCCGCCAGCCAGTCCTCCTTGACCCGCCGTACCGCACGGCGGCCATCGTGGAGGAGCAACATGACGACCGCCCAATCGCTCGAAGCCCTCGCCCGGCTCATCACCCGCAGCGCCGTCCTGGGGCGCGCGATCCATCCGCTGCTCGACGGCCCGGCGCCGTCCGAGGCGCTCCGATGCCGGATCATGGAACTGGCAGGCCTCTGCGACCGGGTGCAGGACCGGAACGTCGACGACGAGGACGACGACCCTGACGATCGCTACGAAGCGGCCTTCGACGCCGCCCTGCGTCGACAGGCCGAGCAGCGCGCCGTCGAGGCCCAGGTTCTCGACCTTCTTCAGGCGATGACCGAGGACGCCGTCGTCAGTGGCCGCCTCGCCGCCCCCCACCAGCACCTCGAGATCACCATCACGGTGCATGACCGCCCGCGCACGGGACGGGTGGCGGTCCTTCGCTGACGCCGGACGTCCCCGTCGCGGCGCGACCGCAGGACGCCGAAGAAATCGGCGTCCTGCACCCGCCTCCTCTGTCCACGGCCCCATATGGCCGGCGCAACAGAGGAGGAGGACCCGATGTCTCTTGATCAGCTCTGGTACAGCCTCGACGAGGCTGCCGACCGGTATGGCGTGACGCGGCGGGCTGTCGAACGCTGGGCGCGGGACGGACGCATCGTCGTCACCACGCTGGCCGGCACCACCCGCCGCATCAGCGCTGCGTCGCTCCTGGCGTTCGAACAGGCGAACCGGGCGGTGACGCTGCCGCCCGCGCTCACACCCGACGATGCCGGCCCCTCCGGGAACACCGGCGGGGATACGAAAGGCAAGCGCGTCCGTCCCTCGACCAAGCCGCGCCGGCCGCGCTGACGCGCCGACGCGGATGGTCGTCGATTGTCGTGGATTGTCGCTGATTTTCCAATCACTTGGGCCGGCTCGGGACAAGGGGTGAAAAACAATGGGGCCTTTTCCCCCATCCCCTGTCCCGAATGTGCGTAGATGTCGCGGATTGTCGTGGATCGTCGCGCATTGTCGGCCCCCTTGCCGTCCCGAAGCCTTTCGCGTCGGGAGAAACCAGGAGGACCGTATGACGGAACCGCTCACGTTGCCCCGCCGCGATGCGCCGGGCGCCCTGTCGCCGGATTGGCGTCGCCTGTGCGACGCCCGCGCGGCGCTCGGCACGATTCCGGGACCGCTGTCCACCACCGCGCGCTGGTGCAGCGCCAATGGCGTCGAGCCCTCCTCCGTCGACGAGGGCGTGCTGAACGCGGTGGCCGACCATCTGACGACCGCCGGAACCTGGACCGACCGCAAGGAAGCCTACCGGCAGGTGCGGACCTATTGGAACGCTGCCGCGAAGAAGGTCCCCGGCTGGCCGCAGGCGATCGTGCAGGCCCCGCCGCAGCCGCCCAGGCCCCAGACCTCCGCTGTGGTTCGCCCGACGGCTCGGACGCTCGAGGATCTCCGGCAGGTCGTCGCCTCGTCCCCTCTGGTGGCTGACAGCGACCGGCCCGCGCTGGTCAGCGCGATCACCAGCGCCGCGCGCTGGCTGGGGCGTCCGCCCGGCGAGTTGCCGGCCAGCCTGCGGTCGCTCGATCCGCAGCTCAAGGCGCTCGCCAGTCAGCATGCCGCGCTCGGGGTGTCCCGAAAGACGGTGAAGAACGTCAAGTCGCTGCTGCGCAAGGCTCTGGACCTCGTCGCTCCGCGACCGGCCCTGCTTCCGGTGAGCGACCCGAGCGCCCTGACGCCGGAATGGCGGGCGCTGTGGACGGCGTGGCGGGCGACGGTGCCCCGCGCCTATGGCCCGCTGTCCTTCCTGATGCGCCACTGCTCCGACGTGGGGATCGCCCCGGACGCCGTCGACGACGCCGCCGCCGCCGCGGTGGCCGACCGCATGATGGCCTGCGGCTGCCGCAAGGATCTGACCGTGGCGATCCGCCACGTCCGGGGGTACTGGAACCAGGCGGTGGAGACCGTCCCCGGCTGGCCGAGCCGACGCCTGACGCTCGGGCTCGCCGACAAGGGGCCGGTCAGCCTGCCGCTGACCGCGTTCCCGCCGGCCTTCCAGCGCAGCATCTCGGATTTGCTCGTCGTGGCACGCACCGGGTACCAGCCCGGCGTGACGGGGCTGCGCGCAAAAGCCGAGGCGCTAAAACACCTCGTCAACAAGGTCGATGGCCGCCGTAAATCTGACGGCGGCGGACTTAAGCAGCTTCGCGATGCTTCTATCGAAGAACTGGGTGATTTCGTACGACGCTTCGCATCCTGGGCTGTCCACCACGGCCATAGGAAGCTGGAAGACCTGCGTGCCATCAGCGACGTCATCAACGGCGATGTGTTCTCGGCGTGGTACGATGCCTACTGCGACGAGCATGTCCCCGCTGGTGAGGTGAGATTGCCGCGCAAGGCGGCCAAGACGCTGCACAACGCCTGTGGTTTCGTCGCTATGGCCGCCATACGTCTGCCGCCGGAGGCCAACCCGGTGGTAGTCGACCTTCTTCCTCTGATCAAGTGCGCCCGCGCGCAACATAGAATTTCCTGCGACCTGACTCCGGAGAACCAGCGGAAGCTCGTCCAGTTCTCCACCCCTGAGAATCTGCGCGCGCTGCATGAGATGCCGATCCGTGTAATGGAGCGCCTGGAAAGCGAGCGGCGGTCCCAAACCGCTGCGGGGGAAACGCCGATCACGCCGCGCATGGCGCTGACCGCGGCGGTGGCGATGGGGGTGCTGCTGCTCAACAGCCTGCCGGTGCGGGTGTGGACCCTCAGCGGAACTCGCCTCGACAACGTCCAGTGGCCGTTGTCCCGCCACGCCAATGGCGCGGTCGCGTACGAGGCGCGGCAAACCAAGGGGAACGTTGCCGTGCGTGCAGTGCTGAAACCATGGAAGATGGCGTTGCTGGGAATCTACCGCACCCACTACCGCCCGCTGCTCGGCGATGCCGGCAGCCCCTTCCTCTTCCCCCGGCACGGGGAGGGCAGGCCGATGCGGGCGGCGGCGTTTTCCGGACTCATTTCGCGGGTGGTCGCGCGCGAAACCGGTCTGAAGATGAACCCGCACCTATGGCGTCACCTCGCCACCAAGCTGCTGCTGGATGAGGACCCGCGCTATCAGGACACGGTGAGCCGTCTTCTCGGCCATCATGGGGCGGGGCGCCGCGAATATGGCGGTGTGTCGCAGGATCAGGCTGCGGCCGCGCTGGAGACCGCGGTCGATCGGGTCAGGGAACGCACCCCCGGCCACACGCGTCGGACGGCGAAAGCCGGACGGAGGCCGTCGTGAAACGGGACGAGCGCATCCGCAATCGCCGGAATCGTCGCGGCTGGAACGCCTATCGCCGGTGGTGCGGCGAGGAGGAGCCGGGCATCAACCCCGGCCGGCTCGAGGCCTACATCGCCCATCTGGCGGTGACGCACGTCAGCCGGCCGAAGGACATGACCGAATTGCTCTACGGTCTGGCGGCCGCGCTGCGGGAGCGCGATCCGGCCGGTGACCATCTTTGGGTTGAGCGCGCCGTGCGGGCGGTCTGGCTGGCGTCGCCCGCGCGGACGACGTCTAACGGCCCGGGACGGGGTGCTGCCAGTCAGCGCCGGCGCTGCCGCCTGTTGGTCGAGGAGTGGCCGACGCCGATCCGCGCCGCCTGGGCCGCCGCGCGGGGAACGGGCGGACGGAGGCTGTCGCTGCGCGACCTCGCGGTGACGAACAATCCTGCGCGGGAGTGGTCGGCGAAGACGGCCGACCTGCGTGAAAAGGACATGGGTCTGTACCTCGCCTTCTGCTGGTCGGCATCACTCCCGTTGGCCGTGACGCCGGAGCAGGTGGAGGCGTATCTCGCTGTGAAGGCCGGCAAGGGGTGTTCGGCCGCCACGTTGGCGAGCGTGGCGATCAATCTCGCCACGATGGCTCGTGCCCTATGGCCCGATGAGGATTGGGGCTGGCTGTTTGCGCATACCCTGGAACTCCAGAGAGAGGCCAGGAATGCACCGAAGGCCCGTCGGAAGGCTGAACGGATGAGAAGCGTGACCGAGTTGCGCGACCTTGCCCGAAGGCTGATGGCCCGGGCGGAGAACACCGGGCGGACCCGGCGGGCAGCGGCGCTCTACCAGAAGGGGCTGATCATCCTGATGCTGACTCATCACCCGGTTCGCCGCCGCAATCTTCATGAACTTCGCCTGGGTGAGGCGCCGGACGACGCCATCACCGGCGGCTTCATCGACCGCCTGCCGCGCGGAGGGTTCAGCCTATTGTGGCTCAACACCAAGAACGACGACAGCCGGGTGGAGCTGTTGGCGGCCGGCGTGATCGAGCCGATGGAACGCTGGCTGGGCTTCTGGCGACCGACGCTCGTCAGCGAAGAGTCCGGTGACGCTCTGTGGCTGTCGGCCTGTCCGGGCTACATCGGCTCCCCGCTGACGCCCAACGGCCTGACGGACTGTGTGAAGGGCATCACCGAGGAGGAATTCGGGCTGGGACTGAGCCCGCATTTGTTCCGGGATGTCGCCGCCACCGCGATCGTCGACCATGCCCCGGAACTGGCCGACCTCATCCCAAGGCTCCTCGGGCACCGGGACCCGCGCTCCTGCGAGCCCTACATCCAGCAGGCCTCCACCGTCGCCGCCGCGCGTTCGCTCGAGGAGGTGATCGGGCGGCGGGTCGAGGACGGCCTGACGGCCCATGAGAGGAATGGGCGCGCGGCGTTGTTCGGCCGTCTCGAGAGGCGACGGTGACGTGGCGGGGAGGCGTTGTCGACCATGCTGGGGCGGCTATTAATGGATCGCTCTGGCATGTTCTGAGGTTTCCGCTCGCTCGAGAAGCGGAAACCTCCATGCATCCAATGTTGTGGTGGTGAAGTCCAGTAAGCGGAACCTGCCCTTACCCGGACTACGCGTGACCCACCCGGATTCTACACTGTTAGTCTACGTGCTGGGACGGGGATGGAGCAGCAAGCTCCATCCCTTCCTGTTGACTATCATCCCTCTGGTCCGGGGCCAGGTATCGTGCGGTGCGGGAACTGATGGAAATAACCTGAATTCCTGCATGTTTGGTTGCTTGTACTGGCTCTGCACCGGGAAGACGGCTGTGAGACATCGTTAAGAAGGCCAATCTTCACAATTATTGCGAGATATTGGGATGCATTGCCTGCCACTCCCTTTCAAGTGCCGTAACTACCGTATCATCATGTGCTTTCGACACATTATTGATGGCATGAACGGCCCTTCTAGGATTTCCAATCCATTGTTCGTACTCGACGCTCCAAACCGGCATATAGTTTTCATAGCTGGCGATGAGGGGCAGGCATTCCCGCTTCTGGAGCACAATCTGGCTGGGAATTTGAGCTCCACGCGGCTGGAGTTGCCCCAGGGTGGGATCGAATACAATCTGATCAATCGACACGATCATATGGCCCTGGAAACCTGACTTCGAGTTGCCGCCCTTGCCATAGACTGCAGCTTTCCCGCGCAGTTCCGAACCTCCCGTGCCCGCAACCATAGCTTTGACATAGGCGTTCACCGGCAGCGGCTCGGCAGCAAACCCGTGCATCCTGAGAAATCTGCTGACGCTGACGGCGGCAGGCACACAGGCACTGAGAATTTGGCTTGCCGGGCGGTTCAGAGCCGCGGCCGCGATAAATGGGAAGGCCTCGAGGAAGACCAAGAGCTGCAGCAGCCGGGGGTTGAGATCAGGCAGAATCATCCTGAATTGGGACATCATGCATCTCCGTCATAGCTTTTACGGCGCGAACTTCTGCAGCGCGCTAGATGCGCAGCCGCAGTTCGTTTAAAAAGCTATTCGTATTCGGAGAGTGCCGTTCCCACAGTTCACTTAAGATCCCTCAGAGTCGATCTGGTCACCCGACGTCTATGAGACAAGATTCTTCCCAAAACTGTCAACTGTCGATTCGTGGTTCGATAGTCGACTGACCTGCACCATGTTTCCCGCCAACGGTAGTCCGACTGCTTCCGGCGGTTGGTAATCGGTGCTCGTCGCGATCATAACGTTTAAGGTGACGAGGAGCTTCCGAGACGTAAGTGATAAGGGGCCGCTTTGACCGGCTTTCCGGCGGTCTGAAGCCGCGCCCAAAAATCCTTGAATGCCGGGCACCCACCGAGAGGTGTGCAAGGCGGCGATGTAGAGCGCGGTCCGGACGATGGGCCGGCCGCCGACGATCGCCTGCGGAGCCGAGCGTTTGCCGCTGTCGCGGGCGACGGGGGCAAGGCCGACCTGGAGTTGCCCCGGCTCGGTGGACGGGATGGGGCTTGTTTCACTCCACAGCGCTGGATCTCCTTTCGTAGTCGATCGGTGACAGATAGCCGAGGGCGGAGCGCCGTCGGCAGGGATTGTACCAGCCTTCGATGAAGGTGAAGACGGCGATGCGCGCTTCGGCATGGAAACGGAACCGCCGCCGGTCGAGCAGTTCGCATTCGAGAGTCGCGAAGAAGCTCTCGCACATGGCGTTGTCGTAGGCATCCCCGACCGCGTCCATGGACGGGCGAACGCCAGCTTCGCGGCAGCGCGCCCCGAAGGCCAGAGAGGTGTATTGGCTGACCTAGTCGGAATGGTGAATAACGCCGGTCGGGCGCCGCTGGCCAAGCGCCGTGTTCAAAGCGTCAAGCACGAGTTGGCTTTTCAGATTATCAGCCATCGCCCAACCGACAATGCGTCGGCTATGGGCGTCGAGCACTACGGCCAAGTACAGGAATCCGGCCCAAGTGGGCAAGTAGGTAATATCCGCGACCCAGAGGTGATTGGTCTGATCAGCGGTGAAGTTTCGCTCCACCGGATTCGGTGCCGGCCGGGAGCTGGCATCCCGCCGGGTTGCCACGTGCCCTTGCGGCGGCGCGCATCAGCCGAGCCACTCGCTTGCGGCTGACCGCGATAGCCTCAGCCTGCAGTTCGGCCCGGATCCGTGGGGCGCCATACGTGCCATAGGACGCGGTGTGCGCCGTGTGGATCCGGCGCAGCAGGTTGGCATCGACCTGAGCGCGCCAGGACGATTGACGCCAACGCCAAGCATATTAACCAACTGGCAACACGCCGAGTACCCGAGCCATGGTGCGGATCGGAAAGGAGGCTTGGTTCGCGCTCATGAATTGGAAGGCCCGGACGGAATTGTGGCGGTCTCCCGCGCGAATCAGGCCGCCGCCTTTGCCAGGATGTCGCGCTCCTAGCGCAGTTGCCAGTTCTCGCGACTCAGGCGAGCCATTTCCTCTTTCTCGGAACGGCTCAGGCCGTCGCTGCGGTGGCCGTCATCGCGGGCGGCTTGAACCACCCAGTTGCGGATCGCCTGCGAAGACGGTTCAAACTCGCGGGCAAGGTCGGCTGGATCGCGTCCAGAGCGGACCAACTCGACCATATGTTGCCGGAATTCCGGCGGATAGGGGGGACGGGTTTTCGGCATCGGTCAGCACCTCCTGCGCAAGTCAGATGGTGTCCACCGAGCCGGGGCAACTCCAGTTGTTTTTGTCTAGCTCAGCTCAGCTCATGTAGTTAGAATACATAGATGACATCGCCATCACCAAATAACTGTATCACGCTCGCGGCCCATGGAAGCGGCAAGCGGGTACTCGTCCTCACAAACTGCACGAACCGCAAGCGCCAGAGCCCTGCGCCCGAGGCACGTCTCGGCGGACTGGGCGAGTCTTGCGATGACCCCGTGCGGCAATGGACGATGCGGTTGACGACGCTAACCCCTGGTCTTCCGGCGCGCGCAATGTACTGCGGCCGCGCCTTCCAGGAGGCCGCCCTTGCTGCGCAGGCATTGAACGGGGACCTCTGGGTGGCATCTGCCGGCTTGGGGTTGATTCACGCTGACACCCCGATTCCGGCTTACAGCGCCACCGTCTCACCTGGGCAAGCGGACTCGGTGCCGCTCGCTCCCTCTCGGTGGTTTGCGGAACTGCAGGCACGGAGCCCCTATGCGGGATGGCCAGCGCTCGGCGAACGCGTCCTGGTGCTGGCAGCTCTGTCCGCCCCCTATCTGGCCATGCTCGGGCCGTGGTTGGTAAGCTTCGCCCAGAATCAGCCCGGCAGCCTACGCCTGTTCACCCGCGCCGGTGCGGCCGCCATTCCTATCGAACTCCGCCCTTATCGCATGCCCTACGACACGCGCCTGGAAGACGACACCCTCGGGCGGGCCGGCACCGTGGGGGATTTTGCCCAGCGTGCATTGCGGGACTTTGCGCAGTCGGTTCTGCCCGAAAATCCAGAAGCCGGCGCGCCACAGCATGCAGCGGCCGTAATTGCCCGGCTTCGGGGTCGGATGGCACCGTCCCGCCCGATGAGGCGCAGCGCGACGGATGATGAGGTGCGGGCGCTGATCCGCGCCCATTGGACACACGTGCTGGGCCGCTCGACCCGGATGCTGCGGGTGTTGCGCGATGATCTTGGAGTGGCCTGTGAGCAGGGCCGGTTCCGCGATCTGTTCCTTGAAGTCGCCGCGGAGCGGAAAGGCGTTCGTCTATGAGCGGCATCGACATTGTGGTGCGGGCGGTTCGCACGATCCAGGGAGACGGGGTTCCGGTTTTCGCGTTCTTTCTACCGGGTGCCGACATCACGCGGATTGCCGATATCTCTCGCGTGAGCCGTGACGAGGCCGACGCACTCAGGGGATTTCAGCGGCGCGAGGTTCGCGAGCATGTCAACAGCATCGTGGAGTTTCTCGACAGCGGCCCCGTCCTCTTTCCCAATGCGATCATTCTGGCTTTAGGCCCTGAGGTGGAGTTCCGGCAATCGCGCGGCCCGACCCCGGCCGGGATGGAGGAGGACAGTGCCCAGGCCGGCACGCTCACTCTTCCGATGCGGCCAGAAGGCCGCCGGGTGGCCTGGGTCGTCGACGGCCAGCAGCGCTCGCTAGCCCTGGCCCGAGCCCACAACGCACGGCTACCCGTGCCCGTGGTGGGCTTCGTATCGTCCGACCTTAAGACCCAGCGGGAGCAGTTCATCCTGGTGAACAAGGTAAGGCCCCTGCCCCGGGGGCTCTTGAACGAACTGCTGCCCGAGGTGGGCGCACTTCTGCCCCGGGATCTCGCCGCCCGCAAGCTCCCCAGCGAACTCTGTTACGCACTCAACCGGGATCCTGGAAGCCCCTTCTACGGTCTAGTCCGTCGGGAGTCCGAGCCCGAAAACCTGACCGCCGTAGTAACAGACACTGCCCTAACCGACGCAATCCGTGACAATCTGAAGCCGCCCATGGGCGCGCTCAGCCAGTACCGCAACGACCAGGGCAGCGACGCGGAAGCCATGTACAGAACGCTCGTTCTCTATTGGGACGCCGTACGGGCGGCCTTCCCCGACGCTTGGGGCCGCCCCCCGCAGGAGAGCCGGCTCATGCACTCGGCTGGCATCAAGGCGTTGGCGCGCCTTATGGACCAGGTGATGCTGCGCGCCGACAGCGTTGGTAACCCGCAGGCTGAGGCACATGCCTCGCTGCGGCGTCTCGCGCCGCACTGCCGGTGGACCGAGGGCGTATGGGAGGGCCTCGGCTGGGCCTGGGATGAGGTGCAGAACACCTCTCGCCATATTTCTCGGCTGACCGAGCACTTGGTGCGCCTCGATCGGGAACTCTCGAGGCCGCAGCGATGAGATTCATCTTCGCCGACAGCTTGGACATGGTGGACCCGGGGTACGACTTCCTGGCCGACCGCAACGCGCCCGGCCGTAAGCCTTACTGGGACGACGTCTACCCCCACGAGATCATGGGCGCGCCTCCCTACAACGGCATCCTGGTGTCGCGCGGGATCGTGGGTGACCACCGGGTCAAGGGCAAGTACACCGAGAGCCAAGCCATGCGTTTCCGCAGGGTCGGGGCGCGGGCCTTCCTGCGCCTCGACCGGCCAAGCTTCGAGGGTATGGACCTGTTTGGGGACTGTGGCGCCTTCACCTACGCGGACGCCGACATACCGCCCTACGAGCCATCAGAAACGGCCGCCTTCTACGAGGAGTGCGGCTTCACGCACGGCTGCTCGGTCGACCACATCATTTTCGACTTCGACCCGGCGGCGCGCGGAATGGAGGGCGGCAGCGCCAAGGCGAGAGAGAGATTCGACATTACCCTCGAGAACGCCCGTGCGTTCCTGGCTGAGCATCGGGCTCTCGGCGCACACTTCACCCCGCTAGGCGTGGTGCAGGGCTGGTCGGCCGACAGCATGGCCGAAGCGGCGCGAAGGCTCGTGCTCATGGGATACGACTATCTCGCGATCGGCGGCATGGTGCCCCTAAAGGCACCGGAAATCCGTGCCGTTCTGGGGCGCATCCGCGAGGCGGTGCCGGCCTCCACAAGGCTGCACGTGCTCGGCTTCGCGAAGGCCGACGAGATCGACAGCTTCCGGCCCTACCGGATGACCAGTTTCGACACCACGTCGCCGCTCCTGCGGGCCTTCAAGGACGGCGAGCAGAACTATTACCTGCCGGGCGAGGGCGGGCGGCTGCGCTACTACACGGCGCTGCGCGTGCCCCAGTCCATCGAGAACCCCCGGCTCCAGCGCCTAGTGAAGACGGGCGCCTTCCTGGCCGAGGACCTCACGGCGATGGAGGTGGCCGCCCTGGGGGCCCTGCGCGCCTTTGACCGCGACGGCGCCGGGGTCGAGGATGTGCTCAGGCCCCTGCTGGAGTACAGCGCACCGCTGGTCATAGGCAAGCCCCACGCCGATGTCCTGCACGACCCCAAGCTGGCGCGACTGGCTGCCCAGTACCGCCGCACGCTGGAGGACAGGCCTTGGAAGGACTGCGCCTGCACAATCTGCCGCGACGCTTCCGTAGAAGTAGTGATATTCCGCGCGAGCAACCGTAACAAGCGGCGGGGCATCCACAACCTCGCCGTCTATAAGAGCCACATCGAGAGACTGGAACCGTCCCTTGTCGCCAACGACCAAGATGATCTTTTCAGCCGTCCGCGCCCGGCAGAGCGCTGAGCACAGCGTGCTGACCTTCGCGGCTAGCGCAACGGACGTGCTTGGCTTCGCCAGCATTGACCGCATCGCGCGGGACGCCGACGGCCGCCTAAGCGGCTTCCAACGGCCACAGGTGGCGGGGCACATCCGGGAGATCCGAGATTACCTGGAGAAGCCTGGCGCCGTGCTGCCAAACCCCATCGTGGTGGCCTTCACGCGCGGCGTCGACGTACAGGAAACGGGCCGGGGCATCTGCCGCGTGACCATTGACACCACAGCGGGGCCGCCGGGCCTAGTGGTGGATGGGCAGCAGCGGCTCTCGGCGCTGCGCCAGCTACCCAATAAGGACTTCCAGGTGTTCGTCTCCGCGCTGGTTTGCCGGGACGAGGCAGAGCTCCGCCGGCAGTTTGTGCTGATCAACAACACCCGCCCCTTGCCGAAGTCATTGATCTACGAACTCCTGCCCACGGTGGACGAACTGCCCGAGCGGCTCGGTGGGCGGTCGGCCGCCGCGGCAATGACCGCCCGCCTCAACCACGACAAGCGCTCGCCCTTCCAAGGACGCATCCACCAGCACACCAACCCTGCTGGGACGATCACGGACACTGCCGTGCAGAAGGTAGTGCTGAACTCGCTGAACGACGGCGTGATGCGGGAGTTTATGCGTCAGCCGGACGGCGAGGAGAAGTGCTTCCGCTTGGTCTGCGAGTTCTACCACGCGGTCAAGTCGGTGTTCCCTGAGTCTTGGTGGGACCACAAGCCAACTACGTCGCGACTCGTGCATGGCGCGGGCATCCAGGCCATGGGCTACGTCATGGAGGTGCTCGCTCTCCTGGATGGGGCGCGGTCCTGGGACGAGTTCGCCCGTGGCATGGAGTGCCTGAAGGGCCGCACCGCCTGGACCGAGGGGCACTGGGACTTCGGCAACGGCGATGTGCGACACTGGAAGGCTGTGCAGAACGTGAACCGCGATGTCGTCACGCTTGCGCAGTACCTGATCGGGATCGTGCGAGCCGACATTAAGGCACGTAAGGCTGCGCCGGCGGGCCCGCTCTTCGCTGGTACGGGGGGCTGAGCCCATGGCCTACAGCGTGAAGGAGATGTTCAAGACGCTCCAGGGCGAGGGTGCGCAGACCGGCAGAGCGGCCGTGTTCTGCCGCTTCGCCGGCTGCAACCTGTGGAGCGGCCGGGAGCAGGACCGGACCTCGGCCGCCTGCCGGTTCTGCGACACGGACTTCGTCGGCACCGACGGCGAGGGCGGCGGCAGGTTCGCCAATGCCGCGGCCCTGGCCGCGGCAATCGCCCAAGCCTGGGGCGTAGGGCGGGCCCACCGCTACGTGGTCTTCACCGGCGGAGAGCCCCTGCTCCAGCTAGACGCGGCTCTGGTGGAGGCTATGCACGGCGAGGGCTTCGAGGTAGCGGTGGAGACCAACGGCACGCTGGAGCCGCCCTCGGGCGTGGACTGGGTCTGCGTGAGCCCGAAGGCGGGCACGGAGTGGGTGCTGCGGGCTGGGCACGAGCTGAAGCTGGTCTACCCGCAGCCTGCGCTCCTGCCGGACGGCCTGGAGGGGCTCGGCTTCCGCCACTTCTGGCTCCAGCCCATGGACGGGCCCGACCGAGCCCGCAACACTGACGCTGCGGTCACCTACTGCCGCGAACACCCGCGCTGGCGCCTCAGCTTGCAGACCCACAAGTTCATCGGGATCCCGTGATGTTTGGGCTCGCCAAGCAGTTCCGCTTTGACGCGTTCCACACGGTGATCTACCGCGACAGCAGCAGCGGCACCTACTTCGGACAACAGGAAGATCCGCGATGACAAACAAGGCGCTGGTCCTTTTCTCCGGCGGCCAGGACTCGGCCACCTGCCTCGCCTGGGCGCTGGAGCGCTTCGACCACGTGGAGACGGTGGGCTTCGACTACGGGCAGCGCCACCGTGTGGAACTGGAGTGCCGCACGCGGTTCCGCGAGGCGCTGACAACAGCCTTTCCAAGGTGGGGGGCAAAGCTCGGAGCCGACCACATGCTCGACCTCGCGGTGCTGGGCCAGGTGAGCGAAACCGCGCTGACCAGCGACGCCGAGATCCGCATGCAGGCGGACGGCCTGCCCAACACCTTCGTGCCCGGGCGCAACCTCCTGTTCTTCACCTTCGCGGCCACCCTCGCCTACCGCCGCGGGCTGAGGCATCTGGTCGGCGGCATGTGCGAGACAGACTACTCGGGCTATCCGGACTGTCGGGACGATACATTGAAGGCGCTGCAGGTCGCCTTGAATCTCGGCATGGACAGCCGCTTGGTGTTGCACACGCCTTTGATGTGGGTGGACAAGGCCGGCACCTGGAGGATGGCGGAGGATCTCGGTGGCGGAGCGCTGGTGCGCCTCGTCGCCGAGGAGACGCACACTTGCTACAAGGGTGACCGCGCCACTCGCCACCCCTGGGGCTACGGCTGCGGCGACTGCCCGGCCTGCCACCTGCGGTCAGGCGGCTGGGAGCGGTACGAGATCGGCGAAGGGTTGGCATAAGTGAGCGAAGGTTTCACCATAACCCGGCAGATCGGGATCGACGCTGGGCATCGCATCCCCGATCACGGGTCCAAGTGCCGGCACCTCCACGGCCACCGCTACGTGGTGGAGGCCACTTGCCGCCCAGTCGACGGCACACTGCAGGCCGCTGGCGAGGAGAACGGCATGGTGCTCGATTTTGGGTTCCTAAAGGAGGAGATGATGGCACACGTCGACGCGCCTTGCGACCACGGCCTGATCCTCTCGTTCCATGATGAGGAGGTGCTGGCGATGCTGGCACCGCCGGGCATCGACACCGGGGCTTGGCTGGAAGAGCTACGGGGCACGGTCTGTGCCCAGGGCTACGCCGCAACCGAGGAGACGCGTCTCGGCCAGAAGCTCTACGTCATCCCCTTCCCGCCCACGGCCGAGTGCCTCGCGCGGCATTGGTACGAGCGGCTGGACCCGGCTGTCTCAGCCCGCAGCCGCGGCAAGGCCGAACTGGTCAAGGTCACGGTCTGGGAGACGCCGAACTGCCGGGCGGACTATGGCGTAGGTTGAAACCACCGTCCCAGTATGGAGCGCGTGGCGATCCGGTCCTCGACCGCGCGGTCCACAAACGTTGTTTCGCCCCTCCCCATTGATGGTAATCCTGGACGAGGCAGTTCTCGATGCGGGGCACCCCCGATTTCGGATCGCACCACAACGTCGGCCCTCAGTTACGTCAGGTTGTCCAGTACCGCGCGAAGGATGCTGGCGGTTCCCTTGCCTGCCGCCATGACGGGTGCCCGGCCAGCCATCGCGTCCTTAATGCAGTAGAACGCTTGGTGGCTGCTGCTCCTCCAAGCGAAGACGAAGATATCGGCAGCCTTGGCGAGGCTGGTCAGCCGCGCGGTCGCCACAGTGTCAGAGTTCATCTGGACACTGGCGCCAGGGAACATCTTTTCCAAGGCCTGCTTGGCGCGCGTGCCGGCAGCCTCCGCCAGCGTGTAGATCACGATCGTTTTGCCCGCCAAGTCTTGGGCCGGCCTTTCCGCCTCTCTGTCGCCGACGAGCCTCATGGTTTCCAGGGAACCGGGGTCAACCCCGAAGTCGCGGCAGAGGAACTCGAGCGGAAGGGTGTCCTGCAGCTTCAGGCGGTGCGCGAAGCTCTTTGCTTGGCCGACCAATCCGAGGAAGAACCGAAGGCGCGCCTCACGGGCGTCAGCTGACGGCGCCGGAGCGATGACCAGCATCTCGCAGACGTCCAGACCCCATGCGAGATGGGCGTAGGAGCTGACCCGCTCCTGCACGTCCTCCAAGTCCCGCAGAAGAGACTGGTACTCTTTCGAAGAGATGCCGATTGCCAGAAGGTGGCCGAGAAGCATCGAGAGCAGTTCGAGGTCAATGCCCGACAAGGCCTCGTCCAACACGACGAGGTCGAACAGGAGGGACAGGACGGCCTTGTTGTGGTCGCTGCCCCCCTGTCCCTGCGGGAAGAACGCGTTGTAGATCGCGGGCACCGCCCGGCGCGCCGCCAAGGCAGCTTCACCGGAGAGGTTTCCGAGGAGGGTGGCGAAGTGGCGGGACAGCACTTCGTCTCGCCCAAACGCCGTCACGTCCCAAGTCGCGGCTTCCTCCAACACGGAGGTCAACGCGTGGGTGTCTTGTCCGTCCCGCAGGGCCTCCGCCCACGCGACCCACCCGGTCACCCTGGTGTGGCCCGACGTGCTGCCCCCGTTCCCCTTGGTCGCACGGAGCGTCTGAAGCTTCTCGCGGACCGGTTCTGCCAATCCTTGGAGCAGTGTGGGGGCGGCGGAATCAATCTTGCCGAGGAGCCGGGTGCGGGCCTCGTCCGTCCCGATCAGGAGCGCGCAGGAGACGAGGCGCTGGACAGAGCGCCTGTCCATGGGCAGGCTCAGGAAGAGGGCGAAGGCGCGGTCGAAGTTGCCGTCGTCGAAGGCTTCTTCGGCAGCGGTTGCGTCGGCCTCCGCGTCGACCGGGGTGCCGGCCCCAGTGGCCAGCCCGCTGAACAGGGGGAAAGCCGGGTCGTCCTGCGGCAGCAGTTCCAGCAGTTCGGCCAGAACCCCCGCGCTCGGCCGTGGCTGGCAGCGTTCGAACAGCAGGAAGGCCTTGACGACCTGCGGCGTCTTTATGCCGCGGCGAGAGGCGAGGAGGCGCGGGTACGCCTTAGCAATCCGCTGCTCAAAGGCCGGGAGCAGGGAAGCGGCATCTCCAGCCAGCTCGATGTCCTCAAGATAGGTCCGGTAGAGTGCCTCGATGATGTCCGAAAGCGTCTGCGGGGGTACCGGGAGGTCGGCAAGCGTCCTGACGAGCCAATGGTCGCGCGCGATCTGCGGCCAGAAGCCGAGGCCAGCCTTGAGCCGGACGTCGAGGTACCTGAGGTTCTCTTCATTGAGCCGTCCCGTGTCGCGCATCTCCGCGACCAACGCTTCGGCACGCGGGCCGTCCTTCACCAGCAACGCGCGCTCGAAGTCCGCGCGGATGGCGCCGACCGGCCGGAGGGCGCTCCTGGTCGTGACGGGACGTCGTCCGGTCAATGCGGCATAAGCGGCGATGCGTTTCGCGATCCTAGCGTTGGCGGCTTGGTCAGTGCCGGAGAAGCGGTAAACGGTGCTGCCAAAGCGCCGGCGCATGGCCGCCGCCGCGGGATCGTTGGCGTCATCTGCCATGGCCGGCGGGTAGGCTAGGTAGCTTGGGCCGAGCCAAGCCGTGAGGTCCGCCTCGAGATCCGGGCCGCCCCCCGGTTTGCATGCAGTCGCATACCAAGCGACCGTCGATCCATTCTGGACGAAGGGAAGGATGACGGCCGTTTGTGCACGCTCTTCGCGGAGCGATCGCAGCCAAGGGAGCACTTGATCAAGCATCGCCTGTGGCGCTGTCCGGTCCACTAAACTGTCCCAGTCGAGCTCATTGGGTGGCGAGAAGAAGGCGCGGAGCCAAATGGCGTTCACGGGGTCAAGGTCGCTGATCATCGTTCCGTCTCGGCATAGGACTCAAAGTTGAGACGCGCTTCCGCCAACGTCTTGGCCGTCGTGTCGTACACCACCATTTCGTCGTTCAACTCGAGGCCGTTGTTGGTCAGGTTCATGGAGCCCGTGAGCAGGCCTCGCTTGAGCAGCACTCCCTTGGTATGCAAGTGCTGGCGTTGGACGACCAGCAGCCGGTCCGAGACACCAGCCTCATCCGCGGCTTCCTCGAGCATGACGATGAAAGCCTCATTGTGCTCGTCCAGGCTGGTCGCGATTCCGAGCGGCGTGCCGCGAGCCATAAGGCTGGTCGCGACCTCGACCAAGCGGACTTGGCGACTCCCCCATTCCGGGTTGACCGAGCCAAACCCGCCCGCCCTGTTGTCGAGCAGTATGAAGTTGCTGATCCAGGGGCTGACCAGCCAAGCCCGTTCACCGCCGGGGGCCAGAAGCTCGCCAAGGAGCATGAGTTGGAGGAGTTCCCGGATCAGGTTCTGGCTTGTCACCGCACTCTTAAAAATACGACGCGTCTCGAAGGTCATTGGAGCGCCTCCGCGATGTCGACGTCAACGTGGTAGGTATCGCCTGACCGGCGCACGGCCTGCACCCGCGCGAAGACGGAGAGGTAGCCGACCTGGACGGGGTTGGTTGCCAGGAAGTTGAGCGCATCGGCGATCCGTCCGGACAATGCCATCGGACAGGCAAGCGTCACTGAGCCCGCCTCGGCAAGACGTGCGAGGCATTGGGCCGGCCACTCCTCATCCTCAAGGGTGACCGTAACCTGCTCCTCCGCTAGGTGTCGGGCGAGCAGCAGCGGTTCGGGGAGCGGTAGATCGGTGTAGGGCGAGTAGAGATGGAGGCCTGCTTGCCGGATCTGCGCGCCGCGCGGCCAGAGCAGGCCATAAATGACCCCGAAACGCCACTGGTCGGGATTGATGGTCGGCGTGTCGATACCGGCGAAGGCCAGCGCGGCGTCGATGTCGGCCCGTCGCGAGGTCCGGTACGCGACCACACGCGCGTCGAGTTCCACACCGAGGCGTTGCTCCTCGGCTGACCAGTGGCGCATGACATTAAGGAAGAAGGCGTCGCTTTCCCGGCTTGAACCCGGCCTCAGCACGCGGTTGAGGAGGGCGACCATAAACGCGTGATAGGTGGCGAACCCCTCGGCAGCCAGCGTATCGCGAAGCATCGCGAGGGCGCGGTGGCTTTCCGCCGCGCCGCAGGCAGAGCGGAAGGCCTCGGCAGCTGTCGCGAGGTCGCCGGCAGGGTTCTCGTGGACGACCTCTTGGAGGAACCGTTGCAGCTGGTGATCGCTGAGGGCGAAATCGTTGTCACGCAGCGCTGCGGTCATCAGGCTGAAGAAGCGGCGTGGGTCCTCGACGTATTGCCGCAGCACCTCTTCGATTTGGCCGTTTCCGCCAGGCGCGTTCTCGCTAATCCAGATCTCTGCGGGGGCTTGGCCTGCGAGGACGTCGTCCAGTTCGCGGGGGCCGGCGTCCAGGTCGACAACCAAGCCTGCGGCATCGATCTCGGGGCAGAGGCTGAGGATGGCGTTGAGGGCGGCCGCGGCAATCGTCGCCGCAAAACGCTCCCGCAACCATGGCTCCCAATCCGCTCCTATGGGCGACCACAGAATTCTTGCGAGGTCGAACAGTCCGGCGCGGACCACCGGGTCGGCGATATGTGCGGCGAGGTCCTGCCGGAGCCTGTCCTGCGTGTTGCCCTGGCCTGTGGGGTCATCGACGACCGGCGACTGGAAGAGGATGTCCAGCGTCTCGCCAAGCCCGATTTCAGCGAGACCGTTCTCGAGCCGGGCTGCCGCTTCGTCCATGCCGACGGTGCTTGCCATGGCCTCGTTGCTGATCGCGGCCAGCAGCAGGTGGGCGAGCCATTCGCGGGCGAAGCGGTTGTCGACGGCCGCGAGAAAGGGGCCGATCACCGCTTGGTCCTGGAAACGCGCGGTGCGAACGGCCCGCTTGAGAAGGTCGCCTTCCAGACTGGGATCCGACCAGAGGGCATCAGGAAACCGGAGGCGCAGACAGAGGGCGTCAACACCGAGGCTGAACCCCAATGCCGCGTCCCCCTGACGCATTTCGAAGCTGAACTCCTTCCTGCAGGACGTCCCGTCCAGGCGGCGGATCTCTGCGTCGCTGCCGACCGCCATGCGCCGCGCCTCGACGGGGCTGGAGTTCTGGTGCGTGTGGAACCGGACCTCCGCGACGTGGCGCGCCCAGGGGCAGCCACTTGGCGGCGACAAGATGAGCCCCTCCTGGCGCGCGACCACCTGGGACCGCCACAGGAGACGGGCGTTCGAGGTGTCGGTGACCGTGGAGGGCGGTTGCTGGACCGAGAGCGCGCGCGGCCGGTAGACAGGAAGGCGCACGGCTTGGCTCCCCGCACGGACCTGCCAGTCACCGAGGTGGTCCGCCTGCACGTAAGGCTCGAGCGCGAACCGCTGTGCACGGTCTGGTCCGAGTTGCGGACAGATCCAGTGCCTTTCGAGTGCATGGCTAATCCCGTACCGGCGCGAGACGCGCCCCGGCGCGTATTCCCGCATCGCCTGGGCGATTGGCATAGCGACGCGCTCGGGCGTCGCTATGCCCGACTGCCCTAGCACGATCTCGACCTCTGGTAGGTTCAACTCGCTGAAGAGGTTGGCAGGCGCAAATTCGGGCAAGGGCGAGTTGCGCACTTGGTAGTCCGCGCCTGTGTCCCCGAAAGCGTGCCACTCCGTTTCCAGGCGGCGCAAGGCGGTTGGCAGGACTTCGGTCAGGAGGGGTCTCGGGCGGTCCCAGAGCAGCACCTCGACCTCGTCGCGGTCGAGGTGGAGCGACTTGCAAAGATAGTCGGCGTAACGCTCCAAGTGAGCTTCGTCCGTGAGGATCCCGCGCAACAGTTCGGCCAGCTTTGCCTGGCGGCCCCGCTGCCTCGCGTGGGTCGCTGGACCACAGAGGTTTGTCCAGACGCTGCCGAGTTCGGTCCTGCCCATAAACAGGCTCAAATAGTCAAGGGTCGCGTAGACAGCCTGGATCCGTTTGACGTATCGGTTTCCGATTGGGAGCGTGCGCGCCGGCACCTCTGGGTCGAACAGCAGGTCGTAGCCCTGATATGCGACACGGTCGCGGCCGTAATCGGAAAGGACCACCACCGTCCAGGGGCGCATCCCGCGCGACCGGCCGGCGCGTCCTTTGCGCTGTAGGAACTGTGCGACGTCATTGGGCGCCTTGTGCTGGATCACGCCGCCGACGAGGGGGTCGTTGAAACCGACCTCGAGCGACGCGGTGGCGACGATGATGTCCAGGTTGCTGCCGACGCCGGGATCCATAGACATGACGCGCCCGACCGCCTTCCGGTCGTTAGGCTGGAGAGAGTGCCCAATGTCTACGGCCGCCTGCCAATCCTGCCCATGAAGCTTTCGATGTTCGCTCGCCATGGGGGAACGCAGGATGGCCAAGCCCCCGTTCGGGTGTCGCCTCTGGTCGACGCGCCCATTGCTCTGCCGGCCCTCTGCGTCGAGCATGGCGAAGTACATGCGGTTGATGACGTCGAGGTTGTCCGCGAACAGAAAGAGGCGTTCGCCGTATATGCCGCCGCTCTTGCGGGCGCCGGGCGCGTCCAGCATGCGGGACAGGAGCATCGACGCCTGGATGGTGGTCGAGAGCAGGGCGGTCCGTGAGACCGGGTCGCCGCGCAACGCGAGCAGGTACTCAGCTCCCTCGGCGACCATGTCCCGGGAACGCGGCGCGATCTCCTTGGCTGCCTGCCAGCCCAGCCCCGTGAGGCGTGCGAAGAACCTCTCGCCGTCGGCCAGCGTTGCCGACAGCCCCACGAAGGCGACCGGGCTGCGCAGCATCCTGCGCCAACGCCGGAGGAGGAAGGCGACCTGCGCTCCGGGTGCCCCTGAATAGGTATGCACCTCGTCGAGCAGCATCATCTCGACCGCGCGACTGCGCCGTTCTCCCAACCCGAAGAGGTGCCGCATGCGGTTGTCGCCCATGCGCTGGTTCAGCATCTCGGTGGTGGTGAAGAGAATGTCTGGGCACTCGCGTTCGAGGCGCTGCCGCGTGAGAATAACTTCGTCACTCTCGATTGCGGCGCCGCATGCCAGGCACACAAGCCGTTCCGTTTCGGCCGAGCGGTCTTGGCTGCGCCACAGCATTTCGCCGTCGCAGTCACCGTCGGGACAGCGGAGATAGTCGCAGATCAGCCCTCCCGCGTGGCGACGCCAACCGGCACGCTCCTCGGCGTCGGCGGCATTGTAAGGGGTCGGGCCGAAGAGGGTGCCGATCAGAATCTTCCGGCAGTTCTTGATGGCAAGTTCCGCGTCAAGACGACGGGCTTGGCCGTACACCTCTGCGAACTGGTCCTTGAGCAGTTCGTTGCGCGGGTAGACGGCTAGAACCTTGACCCAGTGGCTACCAGGGGGGTCGCGGCGGATGTGCGAAGCGATACGGGAGAGGGCCGGAAGGTAGAAGGCCAGAGTTTTGCCGCTGCCGGTCCCAGCACTGACCAGGGTGCCGATCGAGCGAGGCTGCTCGAAACCGGAAAGGATGCGGGTGGCGGCATCTACCTGGAACTTGGCGAGCTTAAACTTGTGTCCGTAGCTGTCGATCAGCGCCGATAACGCCTCGCGCGCAAAGGTGTCGGGCGTCGCCATCTGGATACGGCTGCGGGCGTCGTCGGCCGACACCTCGCGACGGGGATAGCGCCGGCGCCGCCAACTGAAGCGGAAGTCAGCGACGAGCGTCGGCGCGACCTGCCAGCCGATGGCGCCGCTATGCTTCGGGAAAAGTTGGCGAAGCCTGAAGAACAGGCGCACAGCCTCCGCCATCCTAGATCGGTACCGGGGCTCCCCGATCCGGCCGACGTCGAACAGGAGAGCCCGCTCCCTCAGGGCGCCAACAACCTCGGCAACGCTGACGAAACTTAGACCGTTGGCATAGGTCGGGTCGTCGAGCAGAGGGTCGACGAGATCGCTCACCTCGCCCGCCGTCAGGAACCCGTCCACCAATCCCCAGGCGAGAAGGCGCGCCTCGCGCTGTTCGATTCCCTCGAGGGCTGCGAGGAGGAGTTTTTCATCCGCGTTCATATGCGGTCCGCCGATCTGATGCGGTAGCCGTCCGTGCCGCCATTCTCGTGGAGCCACTCCAGCACCGCGGGCGTCAGCAGGCCGAGCGGTGCCCCGCTCACAGATTGCACGGCTTCGAGAAATGACTTCACCTCGGCTGGCACGTTGAAATCGAAGACCCGGGCGGCGACCTCGAGTTCTCCGCCGAGCCTGCGGGCGCGCTCGATCGCCGCCCTGTCTGCGGGCAAGGAATCAAACGCGATCTTGAACTGACGATAAAGGGCTTCGTAAACCCTGAGTGCCTCGGTGTTGGCTTTTGTCTTGGCAAGCTTCGTTTCGATGGCCCCAGGGGTCTCACCGGCGAAGACTACCGACCGATGTCCCTTCCACGCAGCCATAACGGTGTTGGCGAGGTCTCGGCCGGCAGTGTCGATCTGCTCGAGCATTGTCCGCCACGCCTGCCCCTTCTTGAGCGTGGCCGCACGGGGGACGGCAGAGAACTTGGCCTGGATGTCCAAGGCTTTTTTGCGTACTTCCGTAAGGCTGGCGGGTTCCGGGACTACGATGGCGGCCTCCCCCAGAAGCTTCCCTTTTTCCAGCTGAGGGACAAGCCGCGCGGCGCGTACCGCGAGATCGGCCCGAAGGCCCTCGAGCTCGGACGCCTCGGCGACGTCGGCGCCCGTCTGGTGCAGTCGGTTAAGCCGTTCGCGGAGAGCCGCGACCCGTGCCGGCAGTGCCGTGTTCATTGTGCCGCCCCTTCATAGGCTGCTTCGCCCGCGACGGTCACGAGTAAGCCCCTGATCTCTGCGGCAAGGCCAAGGGGGTCGACCTGCCCCCGGTTGGCCTCCTCCCGGGCGACCGCCGCCTCGGTGGCCGCCACCAAATCGGTGGCAAGCTGCAGGAACGTCATGGTGCGGCCGATCAGTCCGACGTCGAGTGCACCCAAGGCATTGAGAACCTTCGGGAGTTGCTCGCGGTCGGCCTCGACGATGATCTTGGCCTTGCCGACGAGATCCTTGATCGCACTGCTCTGGAATTCAACCAGTTGCCGCTCGAAGTCACGGATCGGCGTTTTCAAGGCGACCGGCGTACCCGTCGCGCCGATCAGGCGGACGACCTCCTGGAGGTCGGCAACAAAGGTCGTCTTGTCGAAGCCCTCGTCAACATAGGCGCCGATCTCGGCAGTGAACCCCTTCAGCTTGGCCACGACGCCCGTGATCTGGCCCCAGAGCCGTGCCTCGGAGATCGGGCGCACGAAAATCTTGACCTCGTCGGGCAACTGCTCGCTGCCCATCTTCGCCGCTTCCTCGTCGCCAAGCACGTCGAGGAGGCGCACAATGTCGACCGCGAACGGGGTCTTGCCAGTTCCTTGGAAACAGGCCACACGCTCGAGCACCTCCGCTTGGAGCCTCTCGCGTCCAGGCTTCCCCTCAATGGTGGCGCTGGCGTTCGTTCGCAATCGGTCCCAATTATCATCGAAGCCCTGTCCCGCCATGGTCCCGGATGTCGAGAAGAGTGCCTTCAGCACGCTCTCGGGGCTGGATAGGCGTATAGCGGGCTCCAGCCCCATGATCCGTGCCTGCGTGACGAGGGCGCGCCCGAGACCGGCAACCAGCGCTTCCGTGGCCTTGACGAGCAGGGGCACGAGTTGGGCGACGAGGCGGTCGACGATCATGGCGCTCGCGACGTAGTCGTCGTCAGCCTCGGGGTAGGACCAACGCCGATTGTTCAGCACGTAGCGGAACGCCCCGAGCAGGCCTGCCCGGACCGACCCGTCTTCGTCCTTGGCATCCTTGCACACGGCGATGCGGCTGTTCACGTTGCCGCGCGCCTGGGGTATCTCAATCCAGCCCGGAGGCAAGTCGATGGGGCGGATGCGAAGGCTTGGCCAGTCCACGGCGTCCCGGACCATGTCCATGAGTGCCTTGCGGAGTTCGTTCGCGTCCTTCTGCTCGAGCTGGCTCCCCCCAGACCACTTCTCAAGCTTGTAGCGCATGTCTGCGACCTTGGGGTCCTCGGATTGGACCTGTGGCACGTGCGTCAGGACAGGCGTCAGGTAAGTCAGGGACGATAGGTTGTCGGTGGTGCCGGCTCCCCCTTCCCGCGGGCTGAGATCATCGGGACTTTTTTCGGGAACGAAATCGATGTTGGCGATCTCGGCCGGTGTCGGCAGGTGGAATGCCGTGAAGACCTGCGGGTGGATGTAGGCGATCATTGCGGGATCGGCCGGGTTGCCGCCCCAAACCGCGAGGAGGCTCGAAAGCCGGCGGGCGATGGGTTCCGGCTGGTGCGCTTGCTTAATCCAGCCGGCGAGGCTCGCGTTCGGCCGGAAACTCTGGAACTCACCGGGCGGGAACCCGTGCGCCTCGAAGCTGTCGCGCATGAGGAGCGTAGTCCGCAGGATCTCGTTGATGACGCGGCGCGGGTTGAGCTCCAACCGCCCGCCCTTTTCCAGGTGGCGGGCGGTAAGGAGGTGTATTGCATCGCGATTAAACGGAAAGAGTGCGTCGCCCCTATTGCTGTACCCGAACGCGGCAACGGCCGCACTCCCGGCCTCGTCGAGGGCCTCGTCGCGCCATGACGGCAGCCACCCGGTGAGCGATCTCTCGTCTCCGTGGCGCTGGAAGTGCCGGCGAAGGTCGTCGGTGCCCCACCGCGCCGCGTTGAGGTAGGCGCCCACCATCTCGACCACAGCCGCCTTGATCTCCTCGTCGCTTTGCTGCCGGCCGCCGACCACCCACTCGCGGCGCGCGCGCGTCAGGATCGTGTCCCGGAAACTAAGGTAACCATCGGTGAGCGCCAGCGCAGTGCGCATGGTCGCCCGTACCTTCCTTCCTTCGTACTCCCCTTCCTGGATGCAGACCTTGAGCAGCACCTCCTGGATGCCCGCAAGGGCCGCAAAGTCTTCGACGAGCAGTACGAGGTCCTTTCCGTCTTTGAGCAGCGTCTCCCGGACCGCAAGGATGATGTCCTGAAGCGTGATGCCGCCCGTACTCTGCTCGAGTTGGAAGACGTTGCCGATCGCGGGGTCGATCGCACTGTTCAGCAACTCGATCACCGGCTGCAGACGCTCCGGTCCCACCGAGGAGATGTTCCGCACGTAGTACTGTCTGACCCTCTCGGCCGCCTGGTCAAGGGGGGCTCCATCAGGGAGGCGGAGGTCGGCTGTTGTGAAACGCGAGAGGCTATCCTCCTCGTCCGCATCGCCGTCACGGCCGTTCAGCGCCCGCGCGACGACCCGGGAAAGGACGTTGTCCATGAAATGCTTCTCGAGCGCGGCATCGGTGAAGAGCCGGGGGAGGTCGCCGGCATGGGCGATCAGCGCCTTGAGATGCGCCCGATCGGGATGCTCCCGGAACTCGGCCAGCATCTGTTCGCGCCGTGCTCTCAACGCATTCTCAAGGTGGGCCCTGAAGGTAACGACGGCATCCGTGACGTTGACCTCGGCGACCGCGCGCGAAAGGTCTTGCCGCGGCTTCGCGTAGCGCGGGTCGTCCTTGAGCGGATCAAGGATGAGCTCGACCACCTTGCGCAGGCTGGCGCTCTTCGGAATGCGGATGATGTGGAACCGGTCGCGCATCGCCGAACGCTGCAACTGCGCGTCGAGCCAACGGATAACGTGCGACTTGCCAGCGCCCGACACGCCTGTGACGGGGACGAGGAGGTAGCCGCCGGGCACGTCTTCGGAGGTGAACGCGTCGAGCAGGTCCTGCTCGGTCGCTGGCGTCTCGGCCCCGTTACCCTCGGCGCGCTTCACTAGGGGCGTAGGCTGGTGGACCGCGAGCAGGACCGAGACGTCGGCGGTTTCGGCCTCGTTCTTGATGCAGGCGTTGACCGCATCGGCCTTGGGCCAGTAGCTCGCGGGCATCATTCCCCCTTATCGTCGAGAATACGGCGGACATGCGTCATGCGCCGCCACCGCCGCTGGTTCGCGCCAACCAGGGACACACCGTCCTCGGTGTCGCTTCGCTGTTCAGCCGCGACCAGGCCTTCATGGTCAAGGCGTTTGATCGCTCGCGAGAAGGAGGTCGAGAGCATCCCGTCGGGCGGCGGCGTCCAGCTTGGCCCCGTCAGGGTGCCCTCTACCTGACGTCGGTACGCGCCGCTATCGAAGACCGGCAGCGCCTGAGCCACGCGGTCCACGAAAACCCGCGCAGGAAGCACGCGCTCGTCGCCGAAGATGTCCGGCAGCGCCTCCCGCAATGCGTGGGTCGGGTCCACTGTCACCTGTGGCCCGCCCCGCGCAAATCCAAGATAGATCATCCAGGTTCGCAGGCCGTTCCACCGCGTGTCGTTCTGAAGCATGCATCTGGATTTGTCGGCCACTTGTTTGGCTTCAAGGGCCTGGATTTTGCTGTGTGATCCCGTGTCGAGTGTGTAGACGTCCTGGGCCAGGATCCAGGACAAGCCGCGGCTCAGGTCCGCGCTCTTGTTTTCTTCGGCCTCCCAGAACCGAAGGTTGTTCTCAGGTGCGAGCGCGATCATGCGCATGACCTTCGGGAGGCGCCGTTCCGCGATGTCGGGTGCCTTCCCCAGTTCTGCGCGGTAGGGCTCGCGCAAAGTAACCATTGCGCCTTCGGCGGCGAAGAGGCCCAGTTCCGTCCAACGGTTGAGGGTTCGGGTGAGTTGCGCGGGATCAATCGCGTCGACGCCGAACCCACATGAGAGAAGAAGTTCATCACGCGGCCTGGGACCGAAACGGACGAGCGCGCGGACCAAGACCACAGCGACATTGAATAGCCCGTCGCTCGGCATGTTGAGGATGCTCATCGGCGTGCCCCGGCTTTGAACTGGTCGAATGAGAGGACGTTGGTCCCAGTCTCGGCCAGTCGCCGGCCCGGGTGATGGGGATCGGGTACCGCTGGGGGCACCAGGATGACGTGCAGTGGCCTCTCCAGCAGGAGGAGGTGCTCGGGCACCGGACCTGAGGCAAGGAGCGAGGCGCGGGCGACGCGGTATGCGGTGAGGCCCGTGGCCACCTCCTCGTCGGTCGATTGCACGAAGAGGATGCCATCGCGGGCGTTCCGGTGGAGGAGTGTCAATCCCTCGAGGCCGCGCATGGCGTCGGGGACCGCGATCTCCCGAATGCCAAAGGTCGACACGAGGTCCGCGAGGATTGCGACGACCTCCGCCGCTTCCAATGTACCCGGCAGCGGCAGCAAAACCGGGGCGGCGGCGTCAAGGTGGGGGAACCGTTCCTGGAACAGGCGGGTGTCACAGGGTTCCACGCCCTCGATGCCGAACGAGGCCGGCTCGGCGTAGCGGACGTTGGGCCCGTCCCTCCTGCGGTCGACCGAGCAGCCGCCACAGGCGCGCGACACCACAACGGTACGGCGTGGTGCGTGGCTCGTATAGAGTTCATGGAGCAGGTCGGAGACCTCGGCCGCGCCACTGAGCAGCCTGTCCAAAAGGCCGCGGCCGGCCTCGGCGGCCTTGAACGAGCGTTCGCGCTCGGCGCTGATACGCACGTCAAACGCGTCCCGGTTACGATGGGTAACCTCGGAGACTTGGACGACCGCACGCGTGAAATATCGGGCCCAGTACAGATCGGCACGCAGTCCATAGGCCGCCTCGGCCTCACCCTCCTGCCGCGCAAGCGTTTCAGGTGGGAGCGACCGCAGTTCGAGCATGTTTGCACGAGCCATCATGATCAGCGTGCGCATGTTCCAAGCGGCATTGTAGTCGGTCTCGCGGTTGAGCCGGGGCGGAACAACGCTGAGGTTGACCTCGAGCAGGGTGCCCATCAGGTCGAGCGCCCTAGCACTGCCCGACATTGCCGACCATCGCTCAAACCCGAGTTCCTCGCTGATGAGAGAAGGAGCGGCCAGATTATCGGCGATCTCCCGGTCCACGGCGGAGTAGATCAGCAAGGAGGCGGACGCGCGACCGTCACGGCCACCGCGCCCAACCTCCTGGTAGAAACGGTCGAGCGTCTCTGGGACCGTCGCGTGGATCACGGTACGGACATCGCGCTTGTCGATGCCGACGCCGAAGGCCGATGTCGCCACGATGATGTCGAGACTGTTCCGCGCCCATTGGTCGACGATTCGCCGACGGTCAGCGTCGTTGGTTTCGCCATGGAAGCACTCGGACCGCGCAAAGCCGGCACGACGCAAGCGGGTCAGCCAATCACGGGCGTCGTCCCGCTTCGTCACATAGAGGATGCAGGGGCGTGGCGCGTGCCGAACGGCCTCCAGGATCTTCGCTGCCTTCGCGTCCTCGTCGTCCTCCCTGTGCGTCCAATACTGCGGTTCCGGACGCAGGTGGATCGAGGAGACCATTTGGACGGTCTCGGCTGGGCCGAACAGTGTGTCGAACGTAGCGACGGTGTCAGGCGCCAGGGTGGCAGACATCAACACGGTCTTGAACGGTACCGCCCCGCATGCGCCCAGCAAGCCCCGCCGAACGCCTGCGAGCATCTGGAATGCGGGCCGGAAGCCATCACCCCACTGGCTGACGAGGTGCGCCTCGTCGATGACGAGATAGGCGAGCAATCCGTCCCGCGCCGCGTCGTAGAGCGCCGGGAGCAACGCTCCGGTCACACCCTCCGGGGAGGAATAGAGGATGCCTTGCGTCCCTTGACGGATCGCCGACTTCACGGCGGATCGCTCGTCGTCGGTCAACCCCGCATGCCAAGCAAGCGTTGGAATCTCAAGGCGCGGATGTCGGTCCTTCAGTAGGCTTTCCATCTGCCGCGCTTGATCGAGCGCGAGTGCGGTCGTCGGCACGACGCAGATGGTGAGCGGGCCTTCCAGGCCCCGCGTCAGCACGGGTGCCTGAACCACGAAGCTCTTGCCCGACCCTGTAGGGAGGGAGACGACAAGTGTCTCGCCGGGCGGCAAGAGGAAAGCGCTACGCACCGCCTCGCGCTGGCCCGCGGACATGTAGGTGGTGAAACCGCTTGCCTCTGCGAGGAAGGGGTCGATCGCACGGCGCCGGTCGATGCGGACGTCGCGTTCCGCGAAAGCGTCCTCGAAAAGGGGTGTGTCCTCGGCGTCCATCCACGCAGGCGCCCAGGCAACCGCTTCGATCAGGTATCGTGCGACGGCGACTGACTGCGCGCGGACGCCGAAACGGGCCCAGTCGTCGCGGGAGGGCCAGTCCCCATCCGCCGGGACCCGCAGGCGGGCCGTCGCGCCTGTTTGGAGGGTACGGCGGCGAAGGGCATGCCGGAGGAGCGACATCAAGTCGGAGAAACGCGCGGGCCTCCCCAATGCCTGCGCTTGGAACAGGATTTGCCGGATCCTATCGAATACGCCGTCGGCGCCGCGCGCCGGCACCGGCGTGAGCGGCCAACCCTCAAGGACGTCGTGCAGCGTCTCGAAGTCGAGCGACGCCATCAGTCCCGCCCGTCCACCGTGGCGGTTGCTGCCGCGTCACCGCACACAAAACTTGCGACAACCGCGTCCACCATGATTGACGGCGAGGCGATCCCCTGGCTGAGCGCTGCCGAGAGATCGCGCTCGAGTGCCCAATCCGCTTGGTCGGTGGGTAGTCCTCGCCGATCTGCGCGAGCGTGCAAATGTCCAAGGCGCTCCTGGTCAACACGATTGGACCGCAACAGTGCCCCCTTGATAAGATCGCGGAACGTGGGTAGGTCGCCCAGCACCTCTTCGGCGCGCCTGCGCGCCGCTTGGCAGGTGGCCGGCCAATCCGTCAGTTGCGGCAGGCCCAGCTGCGCGATGTTCCGCCAACGACTGGGGTTGAGGTTGTAATCCCGACCGCCCTGGGGCTGCGCTTCGGGGCGATAGGGAAGTACCAGCCTCGCCAAATCAGCTTCGTCCGTGACTGGCTCGAGTTCCTGGTCAAGCCATATTGTCTGGAAAGTTGGCGGAAGGGCCATGTCTCCTCTCCGCTTGATTGCAGCCTGCGCCGAATCGCTCAACTTCCCGGCGCCCGCCAAGACGGCACGCGCGCAAGTGAGGTCTGGCTCGACGATGAAGTCGAAGCGGAAGTACAAGTGTGCGGTTCCCTCGGTCCGGAGGCCGGGAAAGAAGCGCCAGAATGCCGTCGACCGCCCACGGTCGTCGTCCTGTGTAAGGTTCCACATACCGGTGATGAAAGGGTCGCCGTACCGCAGGAGGCGGGCATGGGCGGCTCTGCCCTCCCGGCTGAGTGCGGTCTTGCGCCGATAGGTCAGCGGGACAGTCTTCAACACGCGCCCGCGCTTGCCCATCGCCGCCTTGTCGATCGACGTCGCGCAGCGTTCATAGAAGGTTTCAAGCGGCACCAGCGTATGTGGCTGGTGCGTTATGTACCTATAGGAGAACGGATCAGCCTCGGCTCCAGAACGGCCCATGTCCGCTTGGCCGTCGACACGGCTGAACTGGAGGTTGAACTCGATCCACGCGGAGGCGGCGTGGTCGAGCTCACGCCAATCGTCATCCACTTCTGCAAGCGCGTCCAGCGTGTCAACCGGCGGGGCGCCCAGCGCATCCAAGGCATCCTGCTGGTCGAGGTTGCGGATCTCACGCTCGATAGTGCCGTCCTCACCCGCGCTCGACTGGGTAAGGTCGGTGACCGCTTCGGCGCCCTCGCGGAACAACGCTCCGCAGAGGCCGCGGGTTGTCTCCTCAATGAGGTATTGGAGGCTGGCGACCGAACGGTCGAACACCCGCAGGGCACGATCGAGATAGTCCACCCAAGCGGTCTCGAACGGGTTGTCGCGGCAGACTAGGACAAGCGAGCGGACGGCGTCTCCAGAGCCGTAGCGGTCGGCGCGCCCAAGTCGCTGCTCCACGCGATTCGGATTGAGGGGCAGATCGTAATGGACGACCGTCTTACGGCCGCCCTGCAAATTTAGCCCCTCCTCGGCCCGGCGGTCGCAGACGAGGAGGGGGCGTCCGGTGTCGCTGTTGAAGGCGAGCCAGTCTTCCTTGTCAGGATCATGACGGTCCACGGGGACGCCGAGCCGTTTATGGAGCAGCGCAGCCAGGGCATTCGCGGTTTCGCTTTCCGAGCAGAAGACCACGAATTGCTGCTTCGGCCTGAGATTTTTCTTCAGCGCCTCGACTAGGGCATCCGCGCGAGCATCGAATGCCTCACGCCCGGACAGCCGGCGATTGATCGTCGCAAACCTCTCGATGTCGCCGACCAAGTCCGCACGCCGCGCCAAACCGCCGACCGTCCCGCCCCCTGAGCAGGCATACTCCGCGATACGGTCCAGGACCTGGAGGAAAGCCGTCCCCCGCTCCACGTGCGCGCCACTGTCGTCGGCCGCCGTCGACTCGTCGAACCGCCATGCCTCCGCCGCTTCACAGGCCCTTGCAGTCGCGGGACATCCATATTCAATGCGGGTCGCGCCCGATCGGCCGGGCGTCAAGCCGACGATGGTACGACGCCGGTGTCTTAAGATGCGGCGGTGGAGGCGATAGATCTCGCCCACATGCGCGCGGACCCGCCCGATTGCCGCGACGAGGTCCGGGTCGTCCTCTGAGGGCAGGCGGTTCGCGATCTCCCGTAGGGCGGTGACATGCTCCTGGAGCAATCGGTCGTCCGCAAACAAGGCTGTGAGTTCGTCCAGCGTGGGGTCAAGGTAGAGAACATTCTCGGGGGCCAACCCAGCGACGATGCCCGCGAGCACTTGCCGGTTCTCGATGCGGCGGCGGAGTCCAGCCTCGTCGCCCAATGGGTAAGTGTCGGGGTCCAGGAGGTGGAGTATCTCAAGAAAACCGCGCTCGTTATGGATCGCGGGCGTCGCCGAGAGCAATAACACGCGTTCGATGTCCGGCGCCGCGGCGGCGACGTCCGCATATAGCGCCCCCTCAGGCCCCGCGGGCTTGCCTGTCAGGTGGTGCGCTTCGTCGATGACCAGCATAGACGCGCCGCGGAGCAGGGACTTGATGCGTTCATGGCCGCTGAGTGGCAGCACGTGGATGAGCTTGTCCAAGCAATGGCCAAGGAAAAACTTGGATACGAGTTCAGTACGCCACTGGGCTTCCAGCGCGTCTGGTACTATCACCACGATCATCCCGTGGCCGCCGAAGTCGAGGACGCATTGCCGGATTAAGACGCCGGCTTCGACCGTCTTGCCGAGCCCCACCTCATCCGCTAGCAGGTATCGCTGCACAGGATCCTGTAGGACACGGCGGACTACCTCGATCTGATGTGCCTCGAGTTCCACGGCAGAGGAAGCGAGCGCGGACATACCCATCGTCACGGCGCGCTGGGCCATGATCGAGCGGACGAACCCGCTACGCCCATCGGCGAAATGCGGCGTTTCGTTGATCCGGCTAGCAAGGAAGGGCGTTGGATCAGTGATTGGGCGCGCCCAGCGGACGAACACCTCACTGGCAGGCAGCAGACGGTCTGAGCCGTTCGGAAATCTAACGTGCAGGCGATCTTCCAAATCCTCTAGAAGTCGTCCGATCTCCCAAGCTCCAGTTCTTGGATTGAAATAGTAAAGGCGCGTCTGCCCGGGAAGCGTAAACGGCTCAATCTCGCTAGTATGGTAGGTGTGTAATATTCCGTCTGCAAACGGCGCGTCAAAATACTCGACTGTGCAGGATTGCCCATGCTGATGGATGAGCTTCCCAATGCCGAGCGAAGCATTTTCACCGATGCGGGCTTTTACAAACACAGACTTCTCCCACGCCGTCGTTTTGCACGAAATGGCTGCCTCAGAACATTGCGAGATTACCCAATCCGCTGTGGTATTCATATACGTGCAGGTTGGGCAAGAACTGCGCCGGTAGCCCGGTTCCTGCATCGGAGCGCATCCAAACCGATTGAGTAATCACATTTCTCATCATCGCTCGGCAAAATTGCCACTTTATATCCGCTCTAGTAGCATGTCTCAATGCAACTTGCAATCGGCGCGGTGAGTGCCTGACGTGGTGTAGCGTCGATCGGAACTGGCTCGGTTCAATAAATATCGATTGACGTGAGTACAAGGTGCTGAGTGATGCCAAAAACATTCTCCCTCCGTGGTCTTCCTGGTCTGCGAGCAAGCCTGCGTCTGCCACCGACTTTCCTGTGCTGCCCACTCAACCTCTGCTTGGCTGCGCATGATTTGAAAGAACCGCTGATCCAATGCCACCCCTTCACAGCGGGATTGCGGCCTTGTGTGTGTCATACCGGCCAGCGGAGGCGCTGACTCAATGAAGGGGACTCCCAAGTCGAGCGAACGATGATTCGATTCCTCATTTCGATGGGAAAGAGCGGATGGCAGCGGCGTTGCCGTTCCGGGAAGACCTGAACACCAGCGAGTCGCGCGCCTCGGCGCGGCGGGAGCGAAAAAGGCGGGTGGCGGCACGGATGTTCGCCATCGCCCATGCTCTTGATGGAATGAGCCGAGGTGAGGCAGCGCGTCCGGCCGGCATGGACCGCCAAGCCCTGCGCGATGCGGTGGTGCGCTACAACGCTGAGGGTGTGGCCGTACTGAGTGGTCGTCCGCCACCCGGTCGGCCGGAATGGCTGAGCGAGGGTGAATTGGCGAGGCTCAAGGCGATGGTCCTCGTCGGCCGCGATCCCAAGCGGCAAGGCTGCGAGGAGCGGACCCTGCCGATCTTGTGCGAGGTGATCGCCGAACGCTTCGCCAAGATGCTGCATCCAGCCAGCCTGTCGCGCATTGTGCGGCGGTCGGGGCTGTTGACGCAGAAGACACGGCCCCGTCACCCGCAGTCCGACGCCAAGGCGCAAGCCGCGTTCCAAAAAAGGGGCTGCGCGAAGCCCTGAAGGCCGCGGCGTCCGCACACCCTGACCGCCGCCTCCAGTTCTGGTGCCAGACAAAGCCTGCATTGGTCAGAAGGGCCGCACCACGCATTGCTGGTGGGAGCGCGGGAGCGTCCGGCCGGGCTGTGCGACAAGCGCTTCACCTCCGCCTACCTCTACGCCGCCGTCTCCCCGGCCAGCGGCGCCGACTTCGCGCTGGTAATGCCGTGTAAAGGCCGAATGAAGTTTGGTCCATCCGCATTCTCGGTGCATCCCCGATGCGGATCGGAGGCGAAATGAGCACATAAAGAGAACGATTTTCCTTTCAGAGTGCCCGCACCCTTGTCCAAATTCCTGCTTTCGTTGCTCCCGGCCGGCCTTGCCGTCGATCAGGTTTCCACCGAGGCGGATCGTGTCGCCGTGACCGCTCACATGCGGGCTGCAAAGGCGAGCTGTCCGCTGTGCCGTCGCCCCTCCGTGCGCGTCCACAGCCGGTACATGCGACATCTGGGCGACCTGCCCTGGCAGGGCCGGATCGGCGAACTCCGTCTGCTGGTCCGCCGCTTCCGCTGTGCGACGGCGGACTGTTCCCGCCGTATCTTCGCCGAACGCCTGCCCACCGTGGCGGCGCCTCGGGTCAGGCGCACCCGGCGGCTTGCCGAGGCGCAACGCACCATCGCGTTGAGCGCGGGCGGGGATTCCGGCGCCCGGCTGTCCACCCGGCTCGCCATGCCGGTCAGCGGCGACACGCTGCTGCGTTTGATCCGGGCGGAGCCGGTGCCGCCGGTCTGCGAAGCCCGCATCACCGGAATCGATGACTGGGCTTGGCGCCGGGGCAAGCGCTACGGCACCATCGTCGTCGATCTCGAGCGAAACCGTCCCATCGACCTTCTGCCGGACCGCCAAGCCGACACCGTTGCCACATGGCTGAAAGCCCGTCCTGGCGTCGAGATCGTCGCCCGTGACCGTGCCGGTGCTTACGCCGATGGCGTCCGCCAGGGTGCTCCCGCCGCCGTCCAGGTCGCCGACCGCTGGCATCTCCTGCACAATCTCACCGATGCGCTGCGCGAGGTCCTCACCGGCCATCACCGCGACCTTCGGGCCGCCGCCAGGCTGGCTGTCTCTCCCGTGGGAGAAGCCGGGCCAGTAGGAGAAACCGGGCAGGAGCCGCGGTCGCCGCGGTCGGATGAGGAGTCCAGTCCACCAACCCGGCGGGAGCAGCGGAGCGCTGCCATTCATGCCGCTCGCCATGCCCGCTACGAAGAAGTCGTCGCGCTGAAAGCCCGCGGGTGGTCGCAAACGCGCATCGCTGAAACGCTCCACCTCGACCGCAAGACGGTGCGGGTGTGGCTGCGATCCGGGCAGCCGCCGGCATGGCGCCAGCCGGCCAAGGGGAGCCGGCTTGATCCGTTCCTCGATCACCTGCGGCAACGCTGGGACGGCGGCTGCCACAACGCCGCTCAACTCTGGCGGGAGATCAGGTCCCGCGGCTTCACCGGTCAGCGCAGCATAGTCCGGGACTGGGCACGGCTTCTGCGACAGACCGTACGAAGCGCCGCGTCCATGGCATCGACATCATGGCCGGTGCCGTCGCGCCGCCGGGCAGCATGGTTGGTAATCGCCGACGAGCAGGAGATCGATCCGACCGAACAGGCCTTCGTCTCGGCCCTGATCGCCCGATCACCAGAACTGGGACGAACCATCACCGTGACCCGTGCCTTTCGGGCGATGGTCCGAGGACAACGAGCCGGAGAACTGGACAACTGGCTGCTGACGGCGGAGGGCACCCCCTTGGCGGGCTTTGCCAATGGCTTGAAGCGCGATCTTGCTGCGGTCCGGGCGGCTCTGTCCCTGCCGTGGAGCACTGGGCCAGTGGAGGGGCAGATCAGCCGGCTGAAGACGATCAAGCGCATGATGAACGGCCGCGGCGGTTTCGACTTGCTGCGCCATCGCGTGCTCGAGGCCGCCTGAATGCCCACGCCCAGGCTGCTGCCCTGCACCGAAAATGCGGATGGGCCAGTATCCAATCGGCACTGACATGCCGACCGTCTCCACCGCCGCCATGAGCCTGTTCCTGGACGGCTTCTCCGGGAGCCTGGAACCGGACGTCCACGCAGTGCTCGTGCTCGACCAGGCCGGCTGGCATGGAGCGCGGGCGCTGGTCGTGCCGGACAACGTTGCGTTTGTGCCGCTGCCGCTTACAGTCCCGAGTTAAACCCGGTCGAGTGCGTCTGGCTGCACCTGCGCGAGCGCTTCCTCTCCCATCGGTTCCTGGACGACTACGACGCCGTCGTCCAGGCCTGCTGCGACGCCTGGAACACCCTCACCGCCACACCCAGGGCGTCTAAGCTCCATAACCAGCTACCCATGGCTCCCATTTGTCAATGTTTAGGCTTGGCGGTATCAGTCTGCATGCCGGGGAAGTACATTTTTCCGTTAGGCCCAAGGTGTTTGGTTTCGGGTGGGTGTGTGATCGGGGTGCCAAGGGGCAGGAGGGAGCCGCATTTCTTGGACTTCGGCGACCTCGATGTTGTGGACCACGTACAGGCAGTCCAACGAACCGTTCTTCCGGGCCACCTGCCTCTCTGTACTGCCCGATTGGCCGGCTTGAATGTGCCGTCCGACTGTGCCATCTCTGTGCCATCGGTCGGCGTCGAAACCGTTGCGGGCCAAGGCTGGCAAGGGTTTCAGGAGATGTCAGTTGGGGGTCCTAGTCCCCCAACCAACTCCTCTGAAAATCCTCAAAAAAAGCCGTTGTCTCCGCGCCTCCGCATCGAGGCTTGCGGGCGAACGCGAATGCCTTCCAAAATCGAACATGCGGTTGAGTGCCGCGCCGGCAACGGCCAGAATGCGGCGGTGCGGCGCGCGGGACGACCGGTCGTCTCCGGTGGTTTCCTCTTGCGCGCCATATCGCATGGCGGGTTGGGAGAGGAACAGGATGACGGTCGACGGCTCGGCTCGGACCATGAGCTTCGGATCACTCTATCGCCATGGCATGGCCCGGGTCGCGGCCTGCACGACCCCCTGCACGCTGGCCGACCCCATGGCGAACGCCGCGGCTGTCCTGGACAGCGTGAGGGACTGCCATGATCAGGCGGTCGCCGTCGCGCTGTTTCCCGAACTGGCGCTGTCCGGCTATGCCATCGACGACCTGTTCCTTCAGGACTGCCTGCTCGACCAGGTGGAAAGCGCCGTTCTCCATCTCGTGGAGCGCTCACGCGATCTGATGCCGCTGATCCTCGTCGGCGCGCCGCTGCGGCACGCCGGGCGCCTCTACAACACGGCGGTCGCCGTGCATCGCGGCCGGCTGCTGGGCGTGGTGCCGAAGGTCCATCTCCCCAACTACCGGGAATTCTACGAACGGCGCCATTTCGCGTCCGGCGCCGGCACGGAAGGAGGCGCGATCCGCATCGGCGGGCACAGCGCCCCCTTCGGTCCCGACCTGCTGTTCGAGGCGGAGGATCTGGACGGGCTGGTGGTCCATGCCGAGGTCTGCGAGGATCTTTGGGTCGCCGTCCCGCCCAGTTCCGAAGCCTCGCTGGCGGGGGCGACGGTGCTGGCCAACCTGTCGGCCAGCAACATCACCATCGGCAAGGCGGACACCCGCCGCCTGCTCTGCCAGTCGCAATCGGCGCGCTGCATCGCCGCCTATCTTTATTCCTCCGCCGGGGCGGGCGAATCCACCACCGATCTGGCCTGGGACGGGCAGGCGTCGATTTTTGAGAACGGCGAAACCCTGGTCGAGACCGAGCGCTTTCCCAAGGGCGCCCAGATGGCGGTCGCGGATATCGACCTCGACCTGCTGCGCCAGGAACGGCTGCGCATGGGCACCTTCGACGACAACCGCCGCCTGCACGGAACGGCCACGGGCCGTTTCCGCCGGGTCGCCTTCCGCGCCGACCCGCCCGGCGGGGACGTCGGGCTGCGCCGCAACGTCCCCCGCTTCCCCTTCGTTCCCGCGGTGCGGGAGCGTCTGGAACTCGACTGTTACGAGGCCTACAACATCCAGGTCGCCGGGCTGGTCCAGCGGCTGCGGACGACGGGCATGCCGCGCGTGGTGATCGGCGTGTCGGGCGGGCTGGATTCCACCCACGCCCTGATCGTCGCCGCCCGCGCCATGGATCTGCTCGACCGCCCGCGCACCGACATCCTCGCCTTCACGATGCCGGGCTTCGGCACCAGCGACAAGACCAAGGGCAACGCCCTGCGCCTGATGCGGTCGCTGGGCGTGTCGCACCATGAACTCGACATCCGCCCCGCGGCCAACCAGATGCTGAAGGACATGGAGCATCCCTACGCCCGCGGCGAGGCGGTGTACGACGTCACCTTCGAGAACGTCCAGGCGGGGCTGCGCACCGATTACCTGTTCCGCCTCGCCAACCAGCGGGGCGGGATCGTGCTGGGAACCGGCGACCTGTCCGAACTGGCGCTGGGCTGGTGCACCTACGGCGTCGGCGACCAGATGGCGCACTACAACGTCAACGCGGGCGTTCCGAAATCGCTGATCCAGCATCTGATCCGCTGGGTCATCGGGTCGCGCCAGTTCCCGGACGAGGTTCTGGACACGCTGGGCGACATCCTGGCGACCGAGATTTCGCCGGAACTCGTTCCGGCGGACAGCGACCGCGCCTTGCAGAGTTCGGAGGCCGTCGTCGGCCCCTACGAGCTTCAGGACTTCACGCTGTTCTACACGCTCCGCTACGGCCTGCGCCCGTCGAAGATCGCCTTCCTCGCCCTGCACGCCTGGTCCGATGCGGAGCGTGGCGATTGGCCGGCGGGCTATCCGCAGGAGAAGCGCCGTTCCTACACGCTGGCGGACATCCGTTCCTGGATGCGCGTCTTCATCCAGCGCTTCTTCGGCTTCAGCCAGTTCAAGCGCTCCGCCATGCCCAACGGGCCGAAGGTGACGGCGGGCGGGTCCCTGTCGCCGCGCGGCGACTGGCGCGCCCCGTCCGACGGCAACGCCCGCATCTGGCTGGAGGAACTGGAGCGCGAGGTGCCCAAGGAGTAGCGGCTCCGCCGCCGGTTTCCCCTCTCCCTCCGGGGGCGGGGCGGCAACGGGCGCATGCGACAGTCCTGTGACCGATCCGGCTTCGCCTTGCCGGTGGGGCGGCTTTTGCGGTAAACATCCGGCATGGTCGAAACGCGCCGCACCGGTGACCGCTCCAACGAACCGATCCGCTCCGAGGTCGGCGGCGGGCGAGTCGCGCCGCCGGGCTCGGTCGGCATCCGCAACCGGGCGGAGCAGGTCGGCGGCGGGCGCCAGCGCATACCCACCGTCCGCGAATTGGCGAGCCTCGTCGTCAACGGCATTCTGACGCTGCCGCGCAACTACCGCCGCGGCATGTACCTGGACGTTCAAGTCTAGGCGGCCAGGTTTAAGCCGTTCCCCCACCCACATAGGGCGCGACCTCCGGCCCGAACAGGCTCTCCAGCAGCAGCGGCGGCAATTCGTACTGCGGCAGGCACAGGCTGGTGCTGCGGGCGTGCAGGGTGTGCAGGCACAGCCCCTCGGCGTCCGGAAAGGCGGCGAAGCGGAAACGCTCCCGCGCGGCTTTCATGAAGGGGGCGTCCTCGCAGGCGTTGACCGGCGGAAAGCGCACCGCCTCCCACACCGACCGGCGGTAGGCGTAGGAAAAGCCGTAGCCCAGCAGATTGTCGTCGGACGGCGGCGTGTCGGGCGCCTCCACATAGGCGCGGGCCGTCCGCCCCCAGCGGTGGTGGGAGCCGCCGCGCGCCGTGTCCCAATAGCCGAAGGCGCCGTGCACCGCGCTGTGCAGGAACCATCCGGACAGGGTCACCGCGTCGTGGCCACGCTCCAGCCAGCCGACCATCCGTTCCACATAGGCCGGCGCGTAGAAGTCGTCGTCGTCGAAATGGACGATGACGTCGCCGCGCGCGTGCTCCGCCAGGATGTTGCGCTTTTCCCCGATGGCGTAGCGGCGGGGGGAGTAGAAATACTTCAGTCGCGGCCCGGCCAGCGGCTGGAGATAGGCGGACGGGCGCGGGCTGTCGTCGAACACCAGCCATTCGATGTCGGGAACCGTCTGGGACAGGATGCGGGCGTGGCACAGCGGCAGGAAATCCTCCCGTCCCCAGCTTGGCGTGATGACGCTGACGAGCGGCCGGTCGGCCATGGTCTCTCCTTCGCAACGGGTGGCGACAACGGGTGGTGGCGCCCGGCCGCTGCGCCGCATGGACTCGAGGCCGGCGGCGCGTGTAGACAGGCGGCATGGTGACATTACGGGACGCCCTGGCCGCCGCGGTCGGCCATCATCAGGCGGGCCGGCTGATCGAGGCCCGGCCCCTCTATCATAGCATCCTGCGCAGCCAGCCGGGCCACCCCGACGCGCTTCACCTGCTGGGCGTTCTGGAAAGCCAGTGCGGGCGCCCGACTATGGCGCTGCCGCTGCTGCGCCGCGCCGTGGCTCTGCTGCCCGGCGACGCCGATTTCCTCGGCAACCTGGCGCGGACCCTGCGCGCGGCGGGACAGACCGGCGCGGCGGAGCGCGCCTTCGCCCGCACGGCGGCGCTCGACCCCGCCGGCGCTGTTCGCCAAGCAGCGCGGCGGCGAGGACATCACCGACGACAGCCTGCTGATCGGCTGAGCCGCA
>NZ_JAUJFI010000160.1 GCF_030849505.1 Azospirillum isscasi
CGACGATCCCATGGCCGACGTCGACGAGGTAGTTGGCGCAATAGGCGAAGAACGCCTGCCCGCCGTGGGCGCCCGTCCAGCGCGCCGCCGGATCGGCGGGCGGCGGCTCCGCGGAGAATTTCAGGTTGCCGACGCTGGCGACGCCCGGCGCGCCCAGCCGGCGCAGCCGGTCCGCGTCGCCGTCCGATTGGGCCAACGTGACCTGGAAGGTGGAGAGCAGCGGCGTGATCAGGCCCGACGCGCAGCGCCAGCGCGCGAAGGAGCGTTCCGACATGCGGGCGTTGACCAGCGCCGCCGGAATGCCCCGCGCCCGCACCGCGCCCAGCAGGTTCGGCCAGATCTCCGATTCCGTCCACAGCACCAGATCGGGCCGCCAATGGTCGAGGAAACGGTCCACCGCCGCCGGCAGGTCCACCGGCACATACTGGTGAAAGGCGCGCTCCGGCAGGCGGCGGCCCATCAGCTCCGCCGAGGTCACGGTGCCGGTGGTCATCAGGACGGTCAGGTCCGGCGTCTCGTCCAGCAGGCGGGCGACGAGAACCAGCACCGAATTCGCTTCGCCCACGCTGGCCGCGTGAATCCAGGCGAGCCGCCCCGGCGGGCGCGGGCGCGTGGCCGTGCCGAAACGTTCCCCCCGGCGGGCGGAATCCTCCTTGCCGGCGGCGAGGCGCCGGTCGAGATACAGACGAACCGCCGGCCCGGCGAGGGTCGTCAGGCCGCGGTAGAGTGACTGAAGCATTCGGGTCGAAACGCCATCCGACAAAACCAACGCGGCCGGTTTCCCGGCCGCGGTCGCCGCCACTTTAGCACGGCGGCCCGTGGCAGAGGTACGGCTTTGCGCCGGGACACGCCGGAAGGCCGACGGCTGAAGGAAGGGTGGCCGGCCTGTCGATATGTACACTAGTGATAAGGCGATTTGTGGATCCGTTATGATAATTTGAAGAAATCCGGCCCCATCATGGTGACGTAGAAACTCAGGCTACCATGCAAAGGCGGGCATCGTGCCGGCCACCAACATTTCAGGATGCAAGCAACCATGGCGGGCGGACAAGAGCACGACAACCAAAACAACCGGCTGCGCGCCTTCAATATTTCAGAAGCCGACATCTTGCGGTTGCGCGCAAACCGGAATTTTGCAGAGCGCCGCCTGCCGCTCCTGTTGGAGCAGTGGCACAGCGCCTTCGCGGCCTGGCCGGAAATCCGCAACGCCCTGACGCTGCCCGACGTCCACGGCGCGCGCGTGGCCCACTGGACCCGCGTCGTCTCGGGGGACCTGGGGCCGGGCTTTTTGGAGTCGGCCCATCGCCTCGCCAAGTCCTTCTACGATCACGGCGTGCCGGGCTACGCGGTCGCCATCTGCCACCACACGGTGTCGAGCGGCATCGTCCGCGAACTCGGGCTGGACGCGGCGGACGGGCGCGGCTCGCTGTTCGGGTCCGGCAAGGCCCCGGAGAAGGCGGCGCTGCGCGACGCGCTGGGGCGGGTGACCTGGCTCGACCTCGAACTGCTGCTGGAGACCTACGCGGAGGCGGAGCGGGAGAGCAAGCGGACCATCCTGAACCAGCTCGCCGACAGCCTGGAAGGCAGCGTCCGCGGCGTCGCCGGCAACACGGTGGCCGCGTCGGACGAAATGCGGGGCCACGCCCAGCGCATGGCGCAGATCGCCGCCGCCACCAACCGCCAGTCGCTCGCCGTGGCCTCCGCCGCCGAACAGGCGTCCGCCAACGTGCAGACGGTCGCCGCCGCGTCGGAGCAGCTCACCAGCTCCATCGCCGAGATCAGCCGGCAGGTCGACCAATCCTCGCAGATCGCCCGCGGCGCGGTGGCCGAGGCGGAACGGACCAACGCCACGGTCAACGGGCTGGTCGATGCCGCGCAGAAGATCGGTGCGGTGCTTCAACTCATCAACAGCATCGCCGGGCAGACCAATCTGCTGGCGCTGAACGCCACCATCGAGGCGGCGCGGGCGGGCGAGGCGGGCAAGGGCTTCGCCGTGGTGGCGCAGGAGGTCAAGAACCTCGCCAACCAGACCGCCAAGGCGACGGAGGACATCTCCGCCCAGATCGCCGGGATGCAGGAGGCCGCGCGCGGTTCCGCGGAGGCGCTGGACGGCATCGGCGCGACCATCGCCCGCATCAACGACATCGTCATCACCGTCGCCGCCGCGGTGGAGCAGCAGACCGCCGCCACCCGGGAGATCGCCCGCAACGTGCAGGAGGCGGCCCGCGGAACCCGCAGCGTGACCGAGACCATCGGGTCGGTGACCGGCGGCGCGTCCGAGACCGGCAGTCTGGCCGAGGAGGTGCTGGGCGCCGCCGACACCCTGCACAGCGAGGCCGACCGCCTGCGCGAGAGCGTGGACCTGTTCATGCAGCGCATCCGCGCCGCGTAACGGGCGGAAACCGGCCCGGCGTCCTTTCCGTTTCAGGTGAAGGGACGCAGGTTCGCCAGGAACTGTTCGGCGGACCGCCGCCAGGAGAAGTTCAGGGCGTGGCCGCGGCAGCGCTCCGCCGGGATCGCCAGGGCGCGTTCGATCGCCCCCTTCAGGTCCTCGTCCAGGCAGCCGGCGCCGGAGCCGTTCACCACGTCCAGCGGGCCGGGCACCGGATAGGCCGCCACCGGCACGCCCGAGGCCAGCGCCTCCAGCAGAACCAGCCCGAAGGTGTCGGTGCGGGACGGGAAGACGAAGACGTCCGCCGCGGCGTAATGCTCAGCCAACTCCTCGCCATGGCGGGCGCCGGCCCAATGGACCTCCGGGTATCTCTGCTGAAGCTCCGCGCGGGCCGGGCCGTCGCCGACCACCAGCTTGCTGCCCGGGAGGTCGAGCTTCAGGAAATCCTCCAGGTTCTTTTCCACCGCGACGCGCCCGACATAGAGGGCGATGGGCCGGGGCAGGGCCAGGAAGCCCTTGGCGCGGGGGCGGAACAGTTCGGTGTCCACGCCGCGGGTCCAGCGCCGGATGTTGGTGAAGCCGCGGGCGGCGAGGTCGTTCTCGATGGATTGGGTCGCCACCATCACCGCCGAGGACGGCCTGTGGAAGCGGCGCACCACCGCGTAGCTGAGGGCCAGCGGCACCGGCGCCCGGTCGCGCACATATTCCGGGAAGCGGGTGTGGTAGGCGGTGGTGAAGGGCTTGCCGCGGCTGAGGCAATAGCGCCGGGCGGCGAAGCCCAGCGGCCCTTCCGTGGCGATGTGGATGCAGTCGGGGCGCAGCGCGTCGATCATCGCGCGCAGCCGCCGCCCGGCGCCCAGCGCCAGCCGGATCTCCGGGTAGGTGGGCATGGGCACGGTGCGGAAGCGGTCGGGACCGATCACCTCCACGCGGTGGCCCATGGCCTCCAGCTCCGCGCGGACGGTGCCGATGGTGCGCACCACGCCGTTGACCTGGGGGAGCCAGGCGTCCGAGACGATCAGGATGTTCACGCCGCCTTCTTCTCTCTGGCCGTCCTCTCCCGCGCTGGGGCCCGGTCGGGCAGCGTCGCCATGGCGCGCCGGCGGATGTCCTCCGCCCAATCGATGATCTCCAGCCGGCCGCAGGGATGCTCGACCAAGGCGGTGCAGGACTCGACCCAGTCGCCGTCGTTGCAATAGAGGATTCCTTCCATGTCGCGGATTTCCGCGCTGTGGATGTGGCCGCAGACGACCCCGTCCACCTTGCGGCGCCGGGCCTCGTCGCCGAGCGCGATCTCGTAATTGCCGATGAACTCCACCGCCGTCTTCGCCTTGTGCTTCAGGAAGGCGGACAGCGACCAGTAGGGGAAGCCCAGCTTGCGCCGGACCCAGTTGAACAGCGTGTTGGCCTGGAGCAGCACCACGTAGGCGTTGTCGCCGATGAAGGCGAGCCAGCGGGCGTACTTCACCACCACGTCGAACCGGTCGCCGTGGGTGACCAGCAGGCTTCGCCCGTCCGCGGTGACGTGGATCATCTCCTCCACCACATGGACGCCGCCGAACTGCAGGCCGGCATAGTCGCGGGCGGCCTCGTCGTGGTTGCCGGGGATGTAGTAGACCTGCACGCCCTTGCGCGCCCGGCGCAGGATCTTCTGCACCACGTCGTTGTGCGCCTGCGGCCAGTACCACGTCTTGCGCAGCCGCCAGCCGTCCACGATGTCGCCGACCAGATAGAGGTGGTCGGACTCGTTGTGCTTCAGGAAATCGAGCAGAAACTCCGCCTTGCATCCCCGCGTGCCCAGATGGACGTCGGAGATCCAGATGCTGCGGTATCGCTTGACGTCGCGTGATGCGCTCATGCCCCGCTCCATCGCCGTTCCGGCAAGGGTTCGTTAAGTCTGTTCCCGTATATCCAGCGAGCGGTCTCTTGACAATATTTTCGTATCTTCACATTTGTTGAAGGCGGTGTTTTCGATAAGACTTCTTATTGGTGAAACTCTGGTGACTTATGACTTTATCGGAACTGAAACATGATGGTCACAATGGCGGCCGATCCAGGGGGGAGGAACGAATCGTTGCCTGGGATGCCCGAACCGGCCGGCGTGCCCCGGCGGCGCTTTCTGGTGATCCACAATCCGGTCGCCGGACCCCGCCGGGCACGCCGGCTGCGCGCGGTGCTGGCGGTGCTGGAGCAGCGCTACGGGGCCGCGGTGACCCTCCAGGCGACCGGCGGGCGCGGCGATGCGGAAGCGATGGCCCGCGCCGTGGCGCCCGGCGCCTTCGACGCGGTGATCGCCGCGGGCGGCGACGGGACGATCAACGAGGTGGTCAACGGGTTGGGAGCGCGCGGGGCCGAAGGCGCGGCGATCCCCCTGGGCGTCGTTCCGCTGGGCACCGCCAACGTGCTGGCTCATGAGTTGGGTCTGCCCCCGGACGCGGAGGGGACGGCGCGGGTGCTGGCCGAGGGGCGGGCGCTGCCCGTGCATCTGGGTGTGGCGAATGGACGCGCCTTCGCCATGATGGCCGGCGCCGGCCTGGACGCCCGCGTGGTGGAGCGGGTGGACCCGCGGCTGAAGCGGCTGATCGGCAAGGGCGCCTATGCGGTGGAGACGCTGGCCCGGCTCGCCGCTGGCGGCGGCGGTCCCTACCGCGTGACGGTGGACGGCGGGGAACCGGTCGAGGCCGCCTCCGTCATCGTCGCCAAGGGGCATTTCTACGGGGGCCGCTTCGTCTGCGCGCCGGATGCGCGGCTGACCGACCCGCGGTTGCACGTCTGCCTGTTCTCCAAGGCGGGACGGGGGAACGCCCTGCGCTACATCTGGGGCGTTACCGCCGGGCGGCTTCCGCGCTTTCCCGACTACCGCATCCTGCCGGCCCGGCGGGTGGTCGTCGAAGGGCCGGCGGGGGACCCCGTGCAGGGCGACGGCGATGTGATCGCGCGCCTTCCCGTGGACATCGCTCTCGCCCCCTGGGTCTTGCCGGTTCTGGCGCCTTGAGAGTCGCTTTAAGAGTCCTTTAAAGGGTATCTTGGGAAAATTACTTGTGAGCAAAAGATAATTACTTCGGTCTCTAAGTATCGCATCCCCGCAGCTCAGGCGGGACCGCAAGGGGGAAGCCATGTCCGCGTCGATCAACGCCCTGTTCTCAGCCACCACGGCCAGCGCCACCGCGACCGCCGCCAAGTGGAAGCCCGGCTCCGGCGCCACCGAGGTGGAGGGCGGTTGGAAGGCGGCGAAGCCGGACGGGTCGGGGGCTTCATCGGTCCTGTCGGCCTTGAAGGGCGGAGAGGACAGCGTCGAACTCAGCGGACTGGCGAAGTCGCTGACCGGCGTGGCCGGCAAAGTCTTCGCGTCCCTCGGCTCCAAGGGCCGGGCGATGCTGGACGAGTTCGTCAAGTCCGGCAAGATGAGCGAGGAAGACGTGGCGATGGGCCTGCGCGAACTTGCGACCAGCGCCGTGAAGAACCGTTTCGTGAAGGAACGTGCACCGGACGAGGAGGACAAAGCCTGGTCCGAAAAGGGCGTGGCGGCCAACAAGGCCATGGAAATTCAAAGAGACCGCATGGGCAAGGCCATGGAGGCGTTGAACGAGGTGCGGACCGCCGCCTACGCCGCTTACGACAAGGACCAGGACTCCGAAGCCTTCATGGCGCGCATGGCCCCGGCCGATCAACGTTTCCAGGCGGAGACGGCGGACATCAACCGGGAAGTGGAGGAGACCGCCGGCGGGAATCCGGGCGACGTCATGCTGAAGACCATCAACTATTTCCTGAAGAAGGGCGAAACCGAGTTCAACAAGCTGGACTTCGGCCTTGAGGTGGAGGGCGGCGAGGGCGGGCTTCTGAAGTCGAACGACGCCAAGGGCGAGGCCGCCGCCGAACTGATGTCCACACTCGGCTTCACGGCGAAATTCTACAGGAACGGCCTCGCCGAATACGCCGCCGGCGTGGATATTCCCGGCATCGGGCGCGGTCAGGTCGACAAGAACATCCCGAACCCTGAGAAGTTCGAACCCTCCGCGAAGGAGGAGGCCGAAGCCGCCGGCCTGCCCCCGCCGCAGATGCCTCCCACGGTGCTGACCACGACCCAGACGCCGGGGCTCCAGGGCTTTGCGAAGGTCGTGGAGGAGGCCCGCTCTTCGTTGGACGCCACCTACACGGCGATGGCGAAGGAAGGCAAGGCGGTGAACTATTCCGACCCGACCGGGAAGGACGTGGACCGGCTGTTCGGCGGGTTCGACCGGCGCAGCCTCTACGCCATCGCCAGCAACGCCGACGGGAAGTTCTCCAAGAACGAGCAGGAGGCGGCGCAATCCATCATGGCCCGCCAGCAGAAGGAGGCGATGGACGCCGCCGACCCCCTCGGCACCGACAAGGCCGCCGCCTACCGCGCCGGGGTGAAGTTTCTCGACAAGGCCAGCGAGGAGGAGAAAGGGTCGGTCAACTGGTCGGTCCAGCGGGCCGTGCTCCAGTACAGCTACGAGAAAACGACCCAGGAGACCGGCGCGAAGATGGAGCGGCTGGGCTACGGCAGCGCTCTGGCCTCGGTTCTGAAAGACGCGCTGGAGGCCCAGGGCGCCAAGTCCGCCGACGCGCTGAAGGCCGTCGGCGGGAAAAGCTTCGGCGGGGAAAACACGGGCTACGTGTCCGACCTGAAGAGCCTGTCGCTGTTCCGCGACTTCCTGCCCAACCTGTCGGTCCGCGGCGCCGGCGGCCCGATGAGCGTGACGGTCTGACGCTGCGCGACCGCCATCGGCGCAATTGACGGGACGGGGCATCGGCCCCGCATTTTGGCAAGGAGGACGGGGTGGCCGCCCCATCCTCTCAGCCCGATCTTAGCCGAGGAGGTCAAGCAACCGCTTGACGGTTTCCAGGGCGAGGATCAGGGGCGAGGATCAGGAGAGGGAGGATTTCCTTCATCCTCGTACCCTCCGGTGTGCGGCGGGGGTGGTGGCCGTTCCGCCGCCGCGCCATGTCGCGCGATGCATCCCAGGCGCGCAATTCCTCGCCGCGCTTCTCCCGCGTTCCGGCGCTTTTGACGCAGGGCGCTCACGCCGAATGACGAGGCGCCCGAAGGCGCCCCGTCCGTTGCGGTTGCCTGCCGTTGTTACAGGCCCGCGATGGTCAGCCCGTCGATGCGGATGGTCGGGGCGTCCATGCCGAAGCGCAGCTCCAGGTCGCTGGCCGGCTCCAGGTTCAGAAACATCTCCTTCAGATTGCCGGCGATGGTCAGCTCGGTGACCGGGTAGGCGATCTGCCCGTTCTCGATCCAGTAGCCGGCGGCGCCGCGGCTGTAATCGCCGGTCACCCCGTTGACGCCCGTCCCCATCAGCTCCGTCACGTAGAAGCCGTTGGGGATCTCGGCCAGCAGCTCGTCACGGCTCTTGGCGCCGGGAGCCATGTAGACGTTGGCCGGGGCCGGACCCGGCGGGCCGGAGGTGCCGCGCGCCGCGTGGCCGGTGGTGGACAGGCCGAGCTGGCGGGCCGAACGCAGGTCGAGCAGCCAAGTGGTCAGGTGGCCGTCCTCGATCAGGTTGCGGCGGGTGGTGGCGATGCCCTCCGCGTCGAACGGGCGCGAGCGCAGGCCGCGCTTCACATGCGGGTCGTCCACGATGGTGATGCCGGCGGCGAAGATCCGCTGCCCCATCCTGTCCTTCAGGAAGCTGGTGCCGCGCGCGATGCTCGGCCCGCTGATGGAGCCGGTGAGATGGCCCAGCAGCCCGCGGGAGACGCGCGGGTCGAACACCACCGGCACCTTGCAGCTCTTCACCCGGCGCGGGTTCAGGCGGCGGATGGCGCGTTCCCCGGCTTCGCGCCCGATGGACGCCGGATCGCGCAGGTCGGAACCGTAGACCTTGCTGTCGTAATCGTAGTCGCGCTCCATCCCCGTGCCCGTCCCGGCCAGGACTGAGGCCGACAGGGATTGCCGCGATACGCCGTAGCTGCCGGAAAAGCCGTTGGACGCCGCGATGGCGATGGTGGAGCGGCTCCAGCCGGCGTCGGCCCCTTCGGAGTTGGTGACGCCTTCGACCGCCAGGGCGGCCTCCTCGGCGATGCGGGCGCGCTCGATCAGCAACTCCGCCGAGGGCTCCGACGGGTCGCACACGTCGAGGTCGGGCAGGGTGCTGTAGATCTGCTCCGGATCGGCGAGGCCGCAGAAGGGGTCTTCCGGCACCACGCGGGCCATCGCGACCGCGCGTTCCACCAGCTCGTCCAGCGCCTTGGCGCTGCGGTCGGTGGAGGAGACGATGGCCTGCCGTTTGCCGATGAAGACGCGCAGGCCCAGGTCGCCCGACTCGGACCGCTCCAGCTTCTCCGTCTTGCCGAAACGCTGGCTCAGCGACAGGGAGGCGCTGTCGAACAGCACGGCGTCGGCGGCGTCGGCCCCGGCGCCCTTCGCCTTGCGGATCAGATCGTCCAGCAGGTTCAGCACGTCGGGTTGCGAGGCGGGTTGCGAGGTGGTCGAAACGGGCATCACGGTCTCCGCTTGGTCTCCGGCTTGTCTAGCAAATGGGAGCCCAGAGAAGAAGAGGAAGGGGCATATCGCCTCAGGCCCCGCCCAGTGCCAACGCAAAAGCGGCAGCGCGCGGGGATGCCCGCGCGCTGCCGCTTCGAAGCCTGACGGTATCAGGCGGGCCGGCTCCGAAGGGCGCTGCGGCCGGGGGTGGGCAGCTTCAGGGCGAAGGCGCCGTCGCCCAGCAGGGCCTGCACGCCCAGCAGCACCGTCCAGAACACCGGGAACTCCCAGCCGCCGCCCTGGGCCGAGAAGACCCAGCCGTTGCCGAGATGCTGGAGCGTCGCACCGATCATGATCGGCAGCAGGGCCAGGGCGATCCAGCGGGTGAAGACGCCGGCCACCAGCAGCAGGCCGCCGCCGATCTCGCCCAGGATCACCAGATAGGCGAAGAAGCCGGGGTAGCCGAGGCTCTCGAAGAAGCCGACCGTGCCGGCGATGCCGAAGGTGAAGACCTTCAGGATCAGGCCGTGGGCGATGAAGAGAAGGCCCAGGCTGACGCGCAGCAGGAAGGCGGCGTAGGGAGCCGTGCGGTTGTCGATGGCGGCGGTGTCGGCGTTCATGGCGTGGTCTCCTTGTCTCAGCGTGGCGCCCCGTGTCGGGGCCGTCGTCGTCTGAGGCCAAGAATAGCGATGCCAGCGTTTGGGATAATCCGCTTATTTATGCACTGATTGTTGCTGAAACTGGAACGAACGCTCAGGCCCGGAAGGCGTTGGCCGGGTCGTAGCGGGAGGGCAGGGCGAACAGGTCGGCGGTCGTCCCGGCGCCGTGGAGGCGGGTCTCCGACGGGCTGTCATAGACCACCAGCAGGGCGGGCGGGGCGCCGTCGCGGCGGATGCAGGCGATGCCCTCCGCGTGGTCGTCGCCCTCGCCGTGGGGGAGGTTCATCAGATGGGCCAGCCGGTCGCGCGGGATGACGGTCTCGTGGGTGACGGACAGGGCGTCGGTCCAGCGGTACAGGGCGACCGGGCCGTCCAGGTCCATCGTCGGTCCGGCCAGGATGACCAGATCCTCCCCGTCGAAGGTCAGCTCGCGGATGCCCAGCCCGTCCAGGTCGAGGAAATGCTTGCGGTACTTCTCCCCATCCGGCCCGATGGGGCGCAGCCGCAGGCGCTTCTCGTCCTCCGGATGCCCCTCCACCGCCAGTTCCAGGATGCAGGCCCAGCCGCGCAGCACCGGACCGCGCAGCCCCAGCCAGAGCCGGTCGCCGTGGGCCGCCAGCCCCTCGACGTCGAAGCCGTTCTCCTTGGCCGGCACGGCGACGAAGCGGGCCAGGTGCTCGTCCGTCTCCAGCGCCTTGGTCAGCGCGCTGCCGCCCTTGCGGAACTTCAGGCAGCGCGCCGTCCGTTCCCCGTCGCGTCCGACCGGCGTGAGGCGCCCGTCCGGCCCGGCCACGAGCGGGATGCGGCCCAGCAGGAAGCGGTTGGGGTCGCAGCGCACCACGGTCAGCCGCTCCAGCGCCTTCGCGGCGTCCGGCTCGTCCCGCTTCGGTTTCTCACGGGCGAGGCTGTGGGAGCCGGTGATCCACAGCCAGCCATCGGCCACCGCCATCCCCTCGATGTCCGCCTCGCCGATTTCCGGCTCCGTTTCCGGCAGGTCGAAAAACCCGGACAGGAGGAACTCGGCGTCCTGGCGGTACATGGCGCCGCCGTCCTCCACGGCCATGCGGACGACCCGCGCGCCCTCGTCCGACGCCACGAACAGGCTGTTGCCGGCGCGCTCCGCCACCGACAGGTCCCCGGCGGTCTCGCCGCCGTCCTGGAAGATCAGGCGGGCGGTGGCGATGGGGCGGGCGATGGGAGGGGCGGTGTCGCGGGGCATGGCGGGATCTCCGTGGGAGAGGCGGGCCGTTCCTTAACGCGTCACTTCCAGATCGGGGTCCCGCTGCCCGGCAGGCCGTAGGACGCCCATTTGCGCGACACCTCGTCCACCACGCCCTGGTCCATGCGGATCTTCTGGCCCCATTCGCGCTTGGTCTCCGGCGGCCATTTGTTGGTGGCGTCCAGCCCGACCTTGCCGCCCAGCCCCGACTCGGGGCTGGCGAAGTCCAGATAGTCGATGGGTGTGCCCTCGATCACCGTGATGTCGCGGGCCGGGTCCATGCGGGTGCTCATGGCCCACATCACGTCCTTCCAGTTCCGCGCGTCGATGTCGTCGTCCACGACGATCACCCATTTCGTGTACATGAACTGGCGCAGGAAGGACCAGACGCCCATCATCACGCGCTTGGCGTGGCCGGGATAGGCCTTCTTCATGCTGACCACCGCGATCCGGTAGGAGCAGCCTTCCGGCGGCAGCCAGAAATCGACGATCTCCGGGAACTGCTGGATCAGCAGGGGGATGAAGACCTCGTTCAGCGCCTCGCCCAGCACGGACGGCTCGTCCGGCGGGCGCCCGGTGAAGGTGGAAAGGTAGATCGGGTTGCGCCGCATGGTCATCGCCGTGACGGTGAAGACCGGGAAGGGCTCGACCGAGTTGTAATAGCCGGTATGGTCGCCGTAGGGCCCCTCGTCGGCGTGTTCGTCCAGGCTGACATGGCCTTCCAGGATGATTTCGGCCTGGGCGGGCACCTTCAGCGGCACCGTCTTGCAGTCCACCAACTCCACCTTCTTGCCGCGCAGCAGGCCGGCGAACTGGTATTCCGACAGCGTGTCCGGCACCGGCGTGACGGCGGCCAGGATGGTGCCGGGATCGGCCCCCAGCACGACGGCGCAGGGCAGCGGCTCGCGCTTGCCGCTCGCTTGCCAGCGGTGATGGTGCTGCGCGCCGCCGCGGTGTTTCAGCCAGCGCATGATGGTCTTGTTCCGGCCCAGCACCTGCATCCGGTAGATGCCGAGGTTGAAATCGTCCTCGCGCTTGCCGGTCGGCCCCTTGGTGACGACCAGCGGCCAGGTGATGAGCGGCGCCGGCTCGCCCGGCCAGCAGCTCTGCACCGGCAGGCGGCCCAGATCCACCTGATCGCCGGTCAGCACCACCTCCTGGCAGGGGGCGGAACCGACCGTCTTCGGCTTCATCGACAGCACGGTCTTGGCGAGCGGAAGCAGTTCCATCGCCTCGCGGAAGCCGCCCGGCGGCTCCGGCTGCTTCAGGAAGGCCAGCGTCTCGCCGACGCCGCGCAGCTCGTGGGGCTCGCGGTCCATGCCCCAGGCGACGCGCTCGACCGTGCCGAACAGGTTGACCAGCACCGGCATCTCCGACCGGGTGCCGTCGGCCTTGACGACGTTTTCGAACAGCACCGCCGGGCCGCCTTCGGCCAGCAGGCGGGTCTGGATCTCGGTCATCTCCAGCACCGTGGACACCGGTTCCCGGACCACCACCAGACGCCCGGCCTTCTCCAGCCGGTCGATGAAGTCGCGCAACGAGGTGTAGGGCATGGGCGAAGGTCCGTTCGGGAGCGATGGATCGGGAGGGCGCCTAGCATCGGCTTGGAACGCGCCACGTCAAGGGGGGGATGCCGCCATAGCACAATCCCCCTCACCCGCCCGCTTCGCGGACACCCTCTCCCGGGGCGGGAGAGGGATTGCTCACGCTGCGCAGGGCGCGGCGGGCGATGCGGCGGGTGGCTTCCGGGTCGGGGCTGTCCGCCTCCCAGCGGGCGCACAGGGACTGCACCCAGCCCGGCCGGCTCTTCGCCGCGTCGTTCAGCCAGTTGGCGACCGAATCCTGGACATAGCGCGCCCCGTCCGCCCGCAGCGGGTCGAGCACGGGCAGGCCGCGGTCCGGGTCGGCCTTCAGGGCGGCGATGTGGGTGCACCAGACGCCGCGCGGGCGGGTCGCCTCGCTGGCGAAGCGGCGCAGCCGTTCCGACGACTCGGCGGTCCAGGGAGCGAGCAGGGCCAGCGCCTCGTCGATGGACCCCGCGACGTGGGGGCGCAGCGCCAGCCATGCCCATTCCCGCACGCCGAAATGCGGGTCGTCGGCCAGCGGGCGGACGCGATCAAGCCGCTCCGCCAGCGTCAGGCCGGGCGCCTCGGCCAGCGCGTAGCAGGCCCAGCCGGGGTTGATCGGCTTGGCGATCAGGTCGGT
>NZ_JAUJFI010000161.1 GCF_030849505.1 Azospirillum isscasi
ATGGCCGCCCCGCCCCCACCGTCCCCGGCGCCGGCGATGAGCGCCCCCTTCGCCGGTTCGATGCCCCAGCGCGCGGCGGAGACCACCCCCGCCGAAAGCACGGAGGCCACGGCGCAGGTGCTGTTCCGCTACCCGCAGCCGGTCACGCTGGCCAACGGCGGCACGCTGATGATGCCCATCGCCGCCCGCGCCATCCCGGCGGAGCGGCTGTCGCTCTACCAGCCCAACACCCAGCCGCGCCACCCGCTGGCCGCGCTGCGCCTCAGCAACGGCGAATCGGGAGAGACCGGCCTGCCGCCGGGCGTGCTGACGCTGTATGAGCGGCTCGGCGGGGCCGCCGCCTATGTGGGCGACGCGCGGCTGGCCACCCTGCCGGCGGGCGAGAGCCGGATCCTCAGCTTCGCGGTGGATCAGGCGGTGACGGTGGACCGTTCCGAACAGCCCAGCCGCACCCTGTCCCGCGCCACCCTGGCCGACGGGGTGCTGCAACTGACCGTGACCGACCGGCAGACCACCACCTACCGGATCGCCGGAGCGGCGGGCGAGGACCGCACGGTCATCGTCGAGCATCCGCGGCGGCCCGGCTGGGATCTGGTGCAGCCGGCGGGCGGTGCGGCGCCGGACCTGACCGCCGACGCCTACCGCCTGCCCGTCGCGGTGCCCGCCGGCCAGACGGTGACGCTGGCCGTCGCGCTGGAGCGCCCGCGGGTCGAGCGCTTCGGCATTTCGGAGATGTCGCCGGAGCAAGTGCGGGCCTACGCCTCCTCCACGGAACTGCCGCCCGCGGCGCGCGAGGCTCTGGGCAAGGTTGCCACCCTGCGGACCGCGGTTGCGGAGAAGGAACGCCGCGTCGGCGACCTGGAGCGCGAACAGGCGGAAATCGGCAAGGAGCAGGAGCGGCTGCGCCAGAACCTCGCCACGCTGCCGCGCGACAGCGACCTGTTCAAGCGGACCATCGCCAAGATGGGCGACCAGGAAACCCGCCTGGACGCCCTGTCCCGCGACCTGGCCGCCGCCCGCAAGGAGGTCGAGGCCGCCCGCAACACGCTGCGCGATCAGGTGCGCGGCATGACCTTCTGATCCGGGCTGAGGTTCCCTCTCCCGTTCCGGGACCGGGAGAGGGGACTGCCTCAGGCGCCCTTTTCGAGCGTGGTGCCGCTGCAATAGGCCCAGTCGTCGCCGTGCAGGCCGAAGAACAGGGCCACCGGCTGCTTGCCGGAGCGGTCGATCACCACGCGGAAGCGGTTGCCGGTGCAGGCCCCCGCCGCCTGCTTCTGGTAGGGCAGCTTGACGCTCTTGGACGTCAGGCAGGAGTCGGCGGCCTTGGGCGGGTTGGCCGCCGCATCGATCCGCTTGCCGTTCAGCACCATGTAATAGTTGGTGGCCTGCCCGCCCTTCACCTCCGCCTTCACCTCGATCTTGCCGAACCGGGACTTGTAGAGGCCGGCGTCGGTTTCCCCGTCCGGCGCGCCGGGTGCGATCGGGCGGAAGGACACGGCGGCACAGGCCGGCGGCTCCTTCTTCTGGGCGAAGGCCGGCTGGGCCAGGGCGAGGGTGGCGAGGGCGGCGGCACCCGCGACGAGCGCGGCACCGCAAAGACGCGACAGCGGCATGCGAACCTCCTGAATCGGATGGGAGCGGGAAAGGCGGGTCAGGCGGGGGCCTGGCAGAACAATGTTTGCTGCATGATGGCGCAGTCCTTCTCCACCCCGCCGTCGAGCATCGATATCTCGACGCTGGTGACGGTCAGGGTGCGCCCCGGCTTCAACACGCGGCCGCGGGCGATCATCACATCGCCCTTGGCCGGCGACATCAGGTTGACCTTGAACTCCACCGCCAGGACCTCGCTGCCCGCCGGCATCAGCGTGTAGCCGGCATAGCCACCGGCGTTGTCGGCCAGCGTGCTGACCATGCCGGCGTGGAAAAAGCCGTGCTGCTGCGTCAGGTCGGCGCGGAACGGCAGGCGCATCTCGCAGAAGCCGGGCTCCAGCCGCGTCAGCTCGATCCCCAGCGTCTTGCAGATCGGCTGGCGCTCGAAGCCGGCGCGGCAGCGCGCTTCCCAGTCCGGGTCGCGCGGTTCGAAGGTCTTGGGCACGTCTCGGGTCTTTCTGATTGTGTTCGGGCGGTTGAATTCGGTTGGTCGAATTCGGGCGGCCCCTACCCTGCGCCAGCCTTACGTTCCGATCAAGCCGAGCTGCGGGCTCGACGCCTCCGCGAAGGCGCGTTTCGGCATGCGCCCGGCCAGACGGGCCGAAAGCCCCGCCGCCACCGCGTCGCGCATCGCCGCGGCCATGCGCACCGGATCGCGGGCCTTCGACACGGCGGTGTTCAGCAGGACGGCGGCGCAGCCCAGCTCCATCGCCAGGGCGGCGTCCGACGCCGTGCCGATTCCGGCGTCCAGCACCACCGGCACCGGGCTGCGCGCGCAGATCGTCTCGATGGCGTGCGGGTTGCGGATGCCCAGCCCCGAGCCGATGAAGGCCCCCAGCGGCATCACCGCGGCGGCCCCCAGGTCGGCCAGCTTGCGGCAGGTCACCGGATCGTCGTTGCAGTAGGGCAGAACGGTGAAGCCGTCGCCCACCAGCTCCTCCGTCGCGCGCAGAAGCTCCTCCACGTCGGGATAAAGCAGCTCGCGGTCGCCGATGACCTCCAGCTTGATCCAGTCCACCCCCAGCGCCTCGCGGGCGAGCTGGGCGGTCAGCACCGCCTCCTTGGCCGTCAGGCAGCCGGCGGTGTTGGGCAGCAGCCCGGCGCGGTCGCCGATGACGTCCACGAGGCTTTCCGAATAGCCGTCCAGGCTGATGCGCCGGATGGCGACGGTGACCAGTTCGCTGCCGCTGGCCTCCAGCGCGTCCAGCATCACCTGCTGGTTCGGATAGCCGGCGGTGCCGAGGAACAGGCGCGAGCGGAAGTCCCGGCCCGCTATGGTGAGCGTGTCGTTCATGGGTGTTTCCTCGATGGTCCGGCCCGCTCTCCGGCGGGCGTGACGTCAGCCGCCCTGCACGGGGCGGATGATCTCCAGGGCGTCGCCCGCGGACAGGGGCGTCTCGTCCCAGCGGCGGGACGGCAGGACGGCGCCGTTCAGGGCGACGGCGACCCCGGGCGTGCCCACGGCGATTCCCCGCCCGGCCAGCAGGGCGGCGACGGTGGGGGCGGACAGATCCTCCTCCCGCCCGTTGACGCGGATGAGAGCGGTCATGCCGCGGCTCCCTTCGGCTGGGTGAAGCGGTCGAGCGCGAAGGGGCGGATCACCGGATCGGCCTCCCCGGTCAGGACCAGCCGCGCCACCGAATCCGCGGTGACCGGGGTCAGCAGGATGCCGTTGCGGTGGTGCCCGGTGGCGTGGACCAGCCCCTCCACCTCCGACAGGCCGAGGATCGGGGCGTCGTCGCGGCTGCCGGGACGGAAACCGGCCCAGCTCTCTTCGATGGGCAGTTCGGCGATGCCCGGCAGGGCGCGCCACGCCCCCTCCAGCAGGGCGAACTGGCCCCCGGCGGTCAGCCGGTCGTCGAAGCCGCGCTCCTCCGTCGTGGCGCCGACCAGAAGCCGCCCGTCCAGCCGCGGGATCAGGTAGGTGCCGGGAGTCCACACCACATGGCGCAGCAGCGGCAGCCGCTCGTCCATGCGCAGGCAGAGCATCTGCCCCTTCACCGGGCGGACGGGCGGGCGCGCCGCCGGGGACAGCCCGTCGATCCGGCCCGACCAGGCCCCGGCGGCCAGAACCACCCGGTCCGCCTCGACCAGACGATCCCCGACCTGGACGCCGACCGCCCGCCCGCCCCGGACCTCGATGCGGGTGACCTCGGCGTGTTCGTGAACCGCGGCGCCCGCGCGCCGGGCGGCGGTGTGCAGGGCGGCGGCGACCTTGCGGTTGTCCACCTGATGGTCGCCGGCGCAGAACAGCGCGCCGGCCACGCCCGGCTGGAGATAGGGTTCGCGCCGCCGCACCTCGGCCCCGCCCAGCCACTCCACGGGCAGGCCGAGCCTGCTCTGGAAGTCGTGCAGGAAGCGCACCTTGGCCGCGTCGTCGGCGTTCAGCGCGATGACCATGGTGCCTTCGGTGCGGAGATCCACCGCGATGCCGGACGCCGCTTCCAGCTCCGCCGCGAAGGCGGGCCATTGGTCCTGGGAGGCGCGGGTCAACGGCAGCAGGCTCTCTTCGCCGGGTTCGGTCTCCACGCAGGCGGCGAGCATGCCGCCCGCGGCGTGGCTGGCCCCCCGCCCGGCGGCGCCACGGTCGAAGACCTCCACCCGGCAGCCCGCGGCGGCCAGCCTCCAGGCGATGGACAGGCCGATCACCCCGGCACCGACCACGGCGACGGCGGGCTTCACGGATTCAGAATGCAATGAGGGCGCAGATACCATGCGGCGGCTCCCTTCGCTGGCATTATCCAGACAGGTTCGATGGGTGTGATCTCAGCCGCGCGGGCTCATCCCGCACGGCACCCCAGCCAATGCCCGGATCATCCGGAAGAGGGCCGCCTTTGGCAAGCCCCTTTTCGTTGGTTACAGCAACAAAAGGGACGCCAGACCCAGAAAGGACAAAAATCCTATAACGTCGGTCATGGTGGTCAGGAAGACCGAACTCGCCACCGCCGGATCGACGCCCATCCGGTCCAGCCCGATGGGGATCAGCACGCCGCACAGCCCGGCGACGAACAGGTTGATGACCATGGCGCAGGCGATGACCACGCCGATCATCGGCTCGAACCAGGTCGCCGCGATGGCTCCCACCAGTGTGGCGAAGACGACGCCGTTGATCAGGCCGACCATCACCTCCTTGCCCACCACGCGGGCGGCGTTGGAGGGCGACAGCTCGCGCGTCGCCAGCGCGCGCACCGCCACGGTCAGCGTCTGGGTCCCGGCGTTGCCGCCCATCGAGGCGGTGATCGGCATCAGCACGGCCAGCGCCACGATCTGCTCGATGGTCGCCTCGAACAGCGAGATGACGCCCGCCGCCGCGAAGGCGGTGAGCAGGTTCACGCCCAGCCAGGAAATGCGCGAGCGCGAGGTCTCCAGCACCGTGCGGTAGATGGAGGTGTCGCCGACGCCGCCCAGCTTGCCGAGATCGTCCTCGGCCTCCTCGTCGATGATGTGGACCACGTCGTCCACGGTGATCACGCCGATCAGCCGCCCGCCCGCATCGACGACGGGGGCGGAGACCAGGGCGTACTGGCGGAACAGGTTCGCCACCTCCTCCTGGTCCATGGTGGCGGGGATGGTGTCCACCTCCTCCGTCACCAGATCGGCGATGCGGACGGACCGCTTCTGGCGCAGCAGGCGCGACAGCGGCACCGCGCCGACCACCCGGTGCATCGGATCGACGACGAAGATGTCGTAGAAGTCCTCGGGCAGCTCGTCGGTGGCGGCACGGACGTAATCGATGGTCTTGCCCACCGTCCAGAACTGCGGCACCGCCACCAGATCGCGCTGCATCAGGCGGCCGGCGGTGTATTCGTCGTAGGTCAGGTTCTCCTGGACCAGCGCGCGGTCGGCGGCGGGCAGGTTCTCCAGCACCTCGCGCCGGGTGTCCTCGTCCAGATCCTCGATGACGTCCACGGCGTCGTCGGTGTCCAGCTCCGCGACGGCGGCGGCCAGCTCCTTCGGCTCGAACAGCTCGACGATCTCCTCGCGGAGATCGGGGTTGAGGTAGCTCAGCACCTCGCCGTCGAAGTCGGGGCGCAGGACGCCGACCAGCGCCTCGCGGTCGTCGTGGCCGAGCTGTTCGATCAGGTCCGCGATGTCGGCGGGGTGCAGCTTGTCCACCTCCGCGCGCAGCTCGTCGCGCCGCCCGGCGTGCAGCCGCTCGACGATCTCCTCCACGAACTCCGGCTCCACGCCGTAGGCACGCTCCTCCTCGCCGTCCTCGCGGGCCGGGTCGGGTCGTTCCGCCGGGTGCGGCACATCGTCCTGGATACGATTCGGTTCCTGGGGGTCGGTGTGCATGGCGGCACCCTCCCTGTACGATGGCAATGCGGCGTGGCGGCATGGTCCGGCGATCGGTCGGCCATGGCGCACTGGCGTTTGCGGGTTGGTGGGGAGCCCTTGCGGATTTCCGCCGGGGCGCCCACGGAATATAGGTGTGCCGCCGCTTTGTCCAGAGCGGCAGGCCGTCCCGCCGCCTCCGGCCCTGCGCGCAATGCTTGCGCGGGCGGCATAATTCGTGCACCCATAATGCGTGCGGGGCTTTTCACCCCGCGCAACCAACGAAGAACCGGCACCACTGGCCAGCGGATGTGACGATGGAGTACGCCTACACCGACATCGACGGTCAGGAAGGGATCATGCTGTCGGGGCGTTTCACCTACGACGACAGCCGCAAATTCCACGACCTGCTGGCGGACTGGGACATCGGCGCGCGGCCCGAGGTGCGGCTGGATCTGCGCTATCTGACCTTTCTCGATTCCGCGGCGATCGGCATGCTGTTCGTCCTCGCCAACCGCTGCCGCGACGCCAAGGGGCTGGTGACGGTGCACAACGCACAACCTTACATCGTGCAGACCATGCGCCGCGTCGCGCTCGACCAGTATGTGGAGTTCCGCTGAGGGGGCTCCGGTCCCGGCAGGACGGCCCGGAAACGAAAAAGCCCGCTGTGGTCCGATGGACCGGCGGGCTTTTCGTTTGTTTGCCTGATCCCCCGGTTCAGGGGGGATGGTGCGGTCGAGAAGACTCGAACTTCCACGGCATCTCTGCCACAGCGACCTCAACGCTGCGCGTCTACCAATTCCGCCACGACCGCACAAGGCTGGTAGAACCGACGACCGGATCGCTCCCGTCATCGGGTGGAGCGGGGGAATAACAGATCCCCGAAGCCCGATCAAGCGGCGTCTCGCGTTTTTGGAAAAGAAAGTTCATAACGTCGGAATGACCGACGCCCCCACCGCCCCCGTTCCGCCGTTTGCCGATGCCACCGCCGCCCCTGCCGCCGCCCGGGCGGTGGAATGGCGCATCAGCGACACGCCCGTCCCCTACCCCGACGCGCTGGCCGAGATGGAAGCCCGCGTCGAGGCCATCCGCGCCGGCACCGCGCCGGAGTTGGTCTGGCTGCTGGAGCATCCGCCCCTCTACACCGCCGGCACCAGCGCGCGGGAGGAGGACCTGCTGGAGCCGGGCCGCTTCCCCGTCTATCAGGCCGGGCGCGGCGGGCAGTTCACCTATCACGGGCCGGGGCAGCGCGTGGCCTATGTGATGCTGGACCTGAAGACGCGCGGCGCCGACATCCGCGCCTTCGTGCAGGATCTGGAGGAGTGGCTGATCCGCACGCTGGCCGCCTTCAACATCCGCGGCGAGCGGCGGGAGGGGCGCGTCGGCATCTGGGTGAACAAGCAGCCCTACGGCGGCGCCCCCGGCCAGGAGGACAAGATCGCCGCCATCGGCGTCCGCGTGCGCCGCTGGGTCAGCTTCCACGGCATCGCCCTGAACGTGGAGCCGGACCTGTCGCACTTCGCCGGCATCGTCCCCTGCGGCATCAGCGAGCACGGGGTGACCTCCGTCGTGGCGCTCGGCCATCTCGTCACCATGGAGGATGTGGACGCCGCCCTGATCGCCAGCTTCGAAGAGGTCTTCGGCGGCGGGGCGAAGACGGACGCGGAGAACGAATAGTCCCTACCGCTTCGGCGCTGCGGCGGGCTGCGCGTCGTTCAGCACGCGCACGTCCTCGTTGGTGATCGACACAATGGTGCAGCCGGTGCTGTCGCCGTTGCGGAACAGGTAGATCAGCCGGCGGTTCGCCTGCTTCTTCGGGTCGTGCAGGTTCAGGCCATGGCCGAACGCGACCCCCAGCACCTCGCCCTTGAAGATGGCGCGGTAGCGCAGGGGCATCTGCTCCCGGAACTGGCGGGAGGCGCAGGCTTTGCTCAGCTCCTTCTCGAAGGTGCCGGCGTGCCGCCAGTCCTGGGTGGAGCGGATCATCACCCATTGCGGCGGCAGCGGAAACTGGACCACCGGCGGCGACAGCGGCAGGTCGTAGCCGCCGGGCGGCACCGGCGGCATGTGCCCCGGCTCCGTCCGGTCCAGCGGCCCCTCGGCCCAGGCGGTTCCGGCACCCAGCGCGCCGAGAAGCAGAAGGCTTGGCGCCGCGCGGCGAAGGAGCCGGAGCGCTGATTTTGGCCTGTTGCCGCTCATTCCGATCCGCTTGCCCCCACCCCAACCCTCACTGCGTCGGGCGCTGTTCGAAAATCCCCGGACCCGGGTCACGGGCCGGCTCCACCGCGATGTCGCCGACCACGGCGGCGGAAGGACCGCGGCGGCAGGCTTCCAGCATCCGGTCCACCGCGTCCGCCGGGCCGGCGAACAGAGCCTCCACCGTGCCGTCGCCACGGTTGCGCACCCAGCCGGACAACCCCAGCCGGTTCGCCGTGTCCACCGTCCAGCCGCGGTACCACACCCCCTGCACCTTGCCATGAATACGGGCCAGCACGGCCTTGCGGTCTTCGTTCTCCGCCATTCCCATCCCCGGTTCGCGTCCGTACCGTCAGGACAATAGGGCATGCGCCCGTTCCGGAAAACCCGGTGCCGCCCCATGCCCTCTCCTCCCCCAATGAACAGCACCGCCAACCGTTCGTCGGCGTATCATTCCCCCATGGCGGGTCGCGGGCAGGCTCGCGCGCCCGGAACGAACGGTTCGGGAGGAACGGACATGACCATCCGAAACCCTGCGGAATGGGGAGCGGCCCATTTCAAATCCTGGTCCCACGGTCTGGCGGAAGCGGGCCACGCCATCGCCCCACCGGCGGCGGAGCGGGCGGCGCTGGAGCCGACCGTGCGCCGCATCCGCGGCGGCGATCTGCGCGAGGCGCTGAGGAAGGGCCTCCAGGATTTCATGGCCTGCCGCACCGACGTCCTCTTCATCGCCCTGATCTATCCGCTGGTCGGGCTGCTGCTGGCCCAGGTGGTGTTCGACGGGAACGCCCTGCACCTGCTGTTCCCGCTGGCCTCCGGCTTCGCGCTGATCGGCCCCTTCGCCGCGGTCGGCCTTTACGAGATGAGCCGCCGGCGCGAGCGGGGCGACCGCGTGTCCTGGGCGGACGCCTTCGGCGTGGCGCGTTCCCCGGCCTTCGGGGCGGTCCTGGCGATGGGGGCGATTCTGACGGCGGTGTTCCTGCTGTGGCTGGTGGCGGCGCAGCTCATCTACATGGCGACCCTCGCCCCGCTGGCGCCCGAGGGCTGGAGCGCCTTCACCCATGCGCTGTTCACCACCCGCGCCGGCTGGGCGATGATCGTGCTGGGAATGGGAGTCGGCTTCCTGTTCGCGGTCCTGGTGCTGGCGATCAGCGTGGTCAGCTTCCCGCTGCTGCTCGACCGCCGGGTCGGCGTGGCGACGGCCATCCGCACCTCCGTCCGCGCCACCCTGAGAAATCCAGAGCCCATGGCGCTCTGGGGCCTGATCGTGGCGGGCGGGCTGCTGCTCGGCTCGCTGCCCGCCTTCGTCGGGCTGATGATCGTCATGCCGGTGCTCGGCCACGCCACATGGCACCTCTACCGGCGCCTGATCCCGGAGTGAGCTACCCGCAGGCCGGTACCTGGAGGGCCGGAAGCCCGTTCCACAGGATGGCGACCAGAGCCCCCGCGGCGGCGAGCGCGGTAAAGAACCGGATGAAACGGCGCGGGTCCTCGCTGGCCCGCCGCCCCGGCCCGATTCCCCACAGCGCCGCCGCCAGCACCGCCGCGGCCAGCAGCAGGGCGACCCCCGTGGCGCCGAGAACCAACACCACCGGGGCGGGCTGGCCGTACAGTTCCACCCTCTCCAGTTCGCGGGCGCAGATCAGCCCGTTGATGCCGTAGACCGCCGCGAAATGGGCCGCCCAGATCAGGAAGGCGGACATCATCCCGGTGAAGGTGGCGGTGAAGGCCGTTTTCTCCATGGCGCGCCTCACACCGCAAGCCGCGGGAACAGATGCACCAGCAGGAGCGCCGCCACCCCCTGCCCGCAACTGTAGAGCCACATCAGCATCACGTTGTCGAAGGTGACCCGCCGCCGCGCGTGCAGCCGCCCGGCGAAGGACCGCGCCAGCGCGTAACCGGTCATCAGCAGCAGAATCGCGGCGTGAAAGACCTGCCAAGCCGCCAGCATGAAGACGATGGCGCCATAGGCGCTCTCCGACGCCACAAGGCCGCTGCCGGTCTGCGCATAGGGTTCCGCCACCGCCGCGGCCAGAATGAGCAGGAGGCCGAACAGCAGCGCGCCGCGCATCGCCCAGGCACGGTTGCGGTTCAGCGCACGGCTCGCCAGAAGCATCGCCCCCGCCGCCGCCACCCACAGGACCACCCCGCCGGCCAGCCATTCCAGCCCCGGCAGGGCGCCCGTGTCCGCCGGCCAGACGTCCGGGCTGACCGTCCACAGGAAGACGTAGGTGAAGCACAGGCAGGCGAAGGCCGTCCCGTCCACCAGCAGCAGGACCGCCGTGCCCCACCAGGAATGATTCTCCGATCCCTGGAGATAGACGGGCACCCGCCAGCCGCCGCCGACGTCCTGCGGCGGGTGGTCCGCCCCCTTGTCCAGCTCCCACACCCACCAGAAGACCGAGGCGATGGCGAGCACCGCCGGCACCAGCGACACCCAATAGAGCTGCACGGTCAGGCACAGGAAATGCGCCGCGGTGAACAGCCCGGCCAGGAAATGGCTCCAATGCGGGCCGGGCATCGGCATCAGGTACTGGGGCTTGGCCTCGATGGGGCTGGTCACGATGGTCTCGCGCCGGCGGGTCGGGGCGCCGGGCAGGTAATGGGCGCCCTCCTGCACCTCGCGCGACAGGGTCGGGCTGTCCCACAGCGGATAGAGGGAGCGGACATGCGGAATGCTGCGGGTGGCGTAGTCGCCGTTCGGAATCCATTCCAGCGTCCCCGCCTTCCAGGGATTCTCCGGCGCCGGACGGCCCCGGCCCAGCGCGTCGCGCGCCATGTCGATCAGCACCAGCAGGACCCCGAAAGCCATCACGAAGGCCCCCGCCGTGGAGACCATGTTCAGCGCGTTCCAGCCCAGATCCCCCGGATAAGTGTAGACCCGCCGCGGCATCCCCATCAGGCCGCTGGCATGCATGGGGAAAAAGGCGACGTTGAAGCCGGTGAACATCATCCAGAAGGCCCAGCGCCCCAGCCGCTCCGACAGCATGGTGCCCTTCAGCGTCGGCCACCAGTGGTACAGCCCGGCGAAGACCGGGAAGACCATGCCGCCGATCAGCACGTAATGCAGGTGTGCCACCACGAAGTAGCTGTCGTGCGCCTGCCAGTCGAAGGGGATGACCGCCACCATCACACCGGTCAGCCCGCCGCCCACGAAGATGAACAGGAAGCCCAGCAGGAACCACGTCGCCACCGTCCATTGCAGCCGCCCCTTGCCCAGCGTGGCGATCCAGGCGAAGACCTGGATTCCCGCCGGCACCGACACCGCCATGCTGGCGGCGGAGAAGAAGCTCAGGCTCAGCGGCGGGATGCCGGTGGCGAACATGTGGTGCACCCACAGGCCGAAGCTGAAGAAGCCCGTGCCGACCAGCGCCACCACCACCCAGTCGTGGCCGACCAGCGGGCGCTGCGCCAGCGCCGGCACCATCATCGACACCAGCCCCGCCGCCGGCAGGAAGATGATGTAGACCTCCGGATGGCCGAAGAACCAGAACAGGTGCTGCCACAGCAGCGGGTCGCCGCCCCGCTCCGCGATGAAGAAGGGCCAGTCGAAGGCGCGCTCGATCTCCAGAAGCGCGGTCGCCACGATCACCGCCGGAAAGGCGAAGACGATCATCCCCGCCATGACCAGCATCGACCAGCAATAGACCGGTATCTTGTCCAGCGTCATGCCCGGCGGGCGGGTGCGCAGGATGCCGACGATGATCTCGATGGCCCCGGCGATGGCCGAGATCTCGATGAAGCCGATCCCCAGCAGCCAGAAGTCGGCGTTGATGCCGGGCGAGAATTTCATGCCGGTCAGCGGCGGGTACATGAACCAGCCGCCGTCCGGCGCCACCCCGAAGATCAGCGAGCAGAAGAAGGCCGTCCCGCCGAACAGGTAGGCCCAGAAGGCGAAGGCCGACAGCCGCGGAAAGGGCAGGTCGCGCGCCGCCAGCATGGACGGCAGCAGGAAGACGCCGATGGCCTCCACGATGGGCACGGCGAACAGGAACATCATCCCCGTTCCGTGCACGGTGAAGAACTGGTTGTAGGTGGCGTGGTCCAGCAGGTCGTTCTCGGGCACCGCCAACTGCGTCCGCATGGCGAGCGCCAGCGTTCCGGAGATGACGAAGAACAGCAGCGCCGTGGCGATGTAGAGCACGCCGATGATGTTGTTGTTCACCTCCTTCAGCAGGCCGAATCCGGGCGTCGGCTTCCAGGCGCGCTTCAGCGCCTCCATCTCCTCCGGCGGGCGCGGCAGGCGGTTGGGCAGGCCGGCATCGTCGAGCGGCGGGGTCATTTCAGGCTCTCCAGCCAGACGGCGATGGCGTGCCGGTCGCCGTCGGCCAGGATCGGGAAGGACGGCATGCGGTTTTCCGGCTTGATGTGCTGCGCCCCGGCGATCCAATCGGCCAGGGCCTCGGGCGTGTTGGGCAGCGTCCCGGCGGCCAGCGCGCCGCGCCCGCCGACATGGGTCAGGTCCGGCCCCGCCGCCGGAAAACCGGTGGCGCAGCCACGCCCATCTGCTGTTCGCGAACTGGATCAACCAGATCTACCAGACGACGCC
>NZ_JAUJFI010000162.1 GCF_030849505.1 Azospirillum isscasi
GCCACCAGCATGCCGGTCCCGGTGGTGATCGGCGCGATCTTCGTGGTCTGCGTGCTGGTCTTCCGCCGCGGCATCGTGGGCGAGCTTCAGGCCCGGCTGGGCCGCCGGTAAACGCGAACGAACCGAACGATACAAAAAGACCCAAACAGGATCAGCACGATGGATCAACCGCTGTGGACCCCGTCGGAGGCGCGCGTGGACGCCGCCAATCTGACGGCCTTCCGGCAGGCCGCCAACGCCCGCTTCGGGCTGCGGCTGGACGGTTACGACGCGCTCTACGACTGGTCGGTCGCCGGCAAGGAGGACTTCTGGCGCTTCCTGTGGGAGTGGGCCGGGCTGAAGGGCGACCTTGGCGGTACGGCGCTGGTTGACGGCGACCGCATGCCCGGCGCCCGCTGGTTCCCCGAGGCCCGCCTGAACTACGCCGAGAACCTGCTCGCCAACGCGCCGGAAGGCGAGGCCGTCGTCTTCTGGGCCGAGAACAAGGTCAAGCGCCGCTGGTCGGGCGCCGAGCTGAAGGCCGAGGTCTCCCGCCTCCAGCAGGCGCTCAAGGCCGCCGGGGTCGGCAAGGGCGACCGCGTCGCCGCCGTCGTGCCCAACATGCCGGAAACGCTGGCCGCCATGCTCGCCACCGCCAGCCTCGGGGCGATCTGGTCCTCCTGCTCCCCCGACTTCGGCGCCCAGGGCATCACCGACCGCTTCGGCCAGATCGAGCCCACCGTCCTCTTCGCCCCCGACGCCTACTGGTACAACAGCAAGAGCCACGACATCCGCGCCAAGATCGCCGAGGTGCTGACCGCCCTGCCCACCGTCAGGGCCGCCGTCATCATCCCCTACGTCGATGCGGCCCCGGACGTCTCGGCGATCCGCGGCGGCGTCGCCTGGGGCGACTTCCTCGCCCCCTTCACCGCGGCGGAGGTGAGCTTCGAGCGGGTGCCCTTCGACCACCCGCTGTTCATCCTCTATTCGTCCGGCACCACCGGCAAGCCCAAGTGCATCGTCCACGGCACCGGCGGCACCCTGCTCCAGCACGTCAAGGAGCACCGCCTGCACAGCGACGTCAAGCCGGGCGACCGGGTGTTCTACTACACCACCTGCGGCTGGATGATGTGGAACTGGCTGGTCTCCGGGCTGGCCGCCGGGGCGACGCTGCTGCTCTACGACGGCTCGCCCTTCGCGCCGGACGGCAACATCCTGTTCGATTATGCGGACGCCGAGGGGATGACGCTGTTCGGCACCTCGGCCAAGTTCATCCAGCAGGCCGAGAAGTCGGGGCTGGAGCCGATCCGCACGCACCGGCTCGACACGCTGCGCGCCCTGGCCTCGACCGGCTCGCCGCTGATGCCGGAGAATTTCGAATACGTCTACCGCAGCATCAAGGCGGACGTGCATCTCGCCTCGATCAGCGGCGGCACGGACATCGTGTCCTGCTTCGTTCTGGGCAACCCGACCGCGCCGGTGTGGGCGGGCGAGCTCCAGACGGCGGGGCTCGGGATGGCGGTGGCGGCCTTCGACGACGCCGGCCACGCGGTCAGCGGCGAAAAGGGCGAACTGGTCTGCACGCGGCCCTTCCCCTGCATGCCGGTGGGCTTCTGGGCCGACCCGGACGGGGCGAAGTACCGGGCGGCCTATTTCGAGCGTTTCCCGAACGTGTGGACCCACGGCGACTTCATCGAGCGCACCGCGCATGGCGGCTGGGTGATCTACGGGCGGTCGGACGCGGTGCTGAACCCCGGCGGGGTGCGCATCGGCACGGCGGAAATCTACCGGCAGGTCGAGCAGTTGCCGGAAATCCTGGAGGCGGTGTGCATCGGCCAGGAATGGGACGGCGACGTGCGCGTCATCCTGTTCGTGGTGCTGCGCGAGGGGCTGACCCTCGACAAGGATCTCGAGGACACGATCCGCAAGCGGATCAAGGAGAACTGCTCGCCGCGGCACGTTCCGGCGCGGATCGTGGCGGTCAAGGACATCCCGCGCACGCGCTCGGGCAAGATCACCGAGCTGGCGGTGCGCGACGCCGTGCATGGGCGCCCGATCAAGAACACCGAGGCGCTGGCCAACCCGATGGCGCTCGACGAGTTCCGGGAGCGTCCGGAGCTGGAAGGGTAAGCCCCTCCGCCTTCACGCGAAACCAACAAGACAGCAGAGGATAAGCCATGACCTTGACTCAGAAGGTCGCGGTGATCACCGGCTCGACCAGCGGGATCGGGTTGGGCATCGCGCGGGCGCTGGCCGGAGCCGGGGCGGATGTGGTGCTGAACGGCTTCGGTGACGCGGGCGCGATCGAGGAGCTGCGCGCCGGTCTGGCGGCGGAGTTCGGGGTGCGCGTCGGCTATCACGGCGCCGACCTGTCCAAGCCCGCGGAGATCGCCGGCCTGATCGGCTACGCGACGGAGAGCTTCGGTTCCGTCGATGTGCTGGTGAACAACGCCGGCATCCAGCACGTCGCCCCGGTCGAGGAATTCCCCGCCGAGCGCTGGGACGCGGTGATCGCCCTCAACCTGTCCGCGGTCTTCCACGGCACCCACCACGCCCTGCCGGGCATGAAGCGGCGCGGCTGGGGGCGCATCATCAACATCGCCTCCGTGCACGGCCATGTCGCGTCGGTCAACAAGTCGGCCTATGTCGCCGCCAAGCACGGCGTGGTCGGGCTGACCAAGACGGTGGCCCTGGAAACCGCGGGAACGGGTGTGACCTGCAACGCCATCTGTCCGGGCTGGGTGCTGACCCCGCTGGTGCAGAAGCAGATCGACGCCATCGCCGCCAGCAAGAACATCCCCGAGCCGCAGGCGCGGGCGGAACTGCTGGGGGCCAAGCAGCCGTCCGGTACGTTCGTGACGCCCGACGAGCTGGGCGGGCTGGCGGTCTTCCTCTGCTCCGGCCCGGCGGCGCAGATGACCGGCGCCAGCCTGCTGATGGACGGCGGCTGGACGGCGCAGTAAGGGCCTTGGCTCCCCCTCGCGCCCGCGGGGCGGGTGCGAGGGGGATTGCGCGTCACTTCTGCACGGCGGCGGCGGTCTGGCCGAACAGGATCTTCTTGCCCTCTTCGGTGACGGAGGGGCGCTTGCCCAGTTCCGCACCCTTCTCATAGGCGCGGACCGTCGCCGGGCGGGCCTGGATCGACTCGAACCAGCGCTTCAGGTCGGGGAAGTCGGCGAGGTTCTGGCGCTGCCGCTCGTGCGGGACGACCCAGGGGTAGCAGGCCATGTCGGCGATGGTCAGCGCGTCCCCCGCGATGAAGGCGCGGCCCGCCAGACGCTTGTTCAGGACGCCGTAGAGGCGGTTGGTTTCCTTCACGTAGCGGTCGATGGCGTAGGGGATCGGCTCGGGCGCGTACTGCACGAAATGGTGGTTCTGCCCGGCCATCGGGCCGAGGCCCCCCACCTGCCAGAACAGCCACTCCAGGACCGTCTTGCGGCCCCGCGGGTCGGCGGGCAGGAACGTGCCGGTCTTCTCCGCCAGATAGGTCAGGATCGCGCCCGATTCGAAGACGGACACCGGTTCCCCGCCATCCGCCGGGGACCGGTCCACGATGGCGGGCATGCGGTTGTTGGGGGAAATCGCCAGGAAGTCCGGCTTGAACTGGTCGCCGGCCGAGATGTCCACGGGATGGATGGTGTAGTCCAGCCCCGCTTCCTCCAGGAACAGAGTGATCTTATGCCCGTTGGGGGTCGGCCAATAATAGAGGTCGATCATGGCGGTCCTTCCGGTTTGTCTCCTGCCCCCGAAGGTGATGGAGCGGGCCGTTCCAGGCAACCCGCGCCAAGCGCGCATCAGCCCTCCGAAAGGGGAGGGCGGCGGGCGGCAACGCCGCGGCCCCCGGAATGTTGAAACCGGTGAACCTTCAACCGACTCCGAGGACCGTCATGCCCGGCGACCTCATGCCCGGCGACTTCATGCCTGACGACCGCAACGCCAGCGCCCGGCTGCCGGCGCTCTCCGGTCACGAGACGAGCGCCAGGGTGGGGTCGGGCGGTTCCGGCGTGGCGTCTTCCAGTGTCCGGGCCACCTCCTCCAGCGGGGCGGCGACCACCAGCGGTTCGGAGCGCCCGGCGAAGGTGATCTCGGTCCGCTCCCCCTCCGTGCCACGCAGGTACAGGACGCCCGCGGCATTGATCAGGACCGGCGCCCCGGTGCGGTCGGTGAATTCGATGAACTTCATGCAGGACTCCCACGGAGGTTGCATCAATCCAGGATGGAACTAAACACGCAAAGCGGGTGGCGGGTCCGCTCCGCCGTAAGGCACTGCCCGTTCGGTGCCCCGCCGGCTTGCTCCATTGCGCGCAATCAGCCCCTTGATTGATGCACCGCATCGACAAACATGGGCGCTTCGGGCCACTCCGGTCCGCAGCCGCCCGCCAACAAGGAACCAGATGCCGTGAAGTTGCTCGTCGTCGAGGACGATCCGTTGATCGGACCAGCCATCAAGGCCGTGCTGGAGAATGCCGGATACACGGTCGTCGGCCCCTTGCGCGACGCCGCCAAGGCGACGCGGCTGGGGGTCCGGGAACGGCCGGACCTCGCGCTGGTGGACGTTTATCTGGCCGGGGGCGAGAACGGGCTGACGCTGGCCCGCAAGCTGTGGGAGGAGCACAACATTCCCTCCCTGCTCATCACCGGCTTCGACCATCGCGGGGAGGAGGCGCGCGACTTCGCGCTTGGCCTGCTGCGCAAGCCGGTGATGCCCGATGCGCTGGTCGATGCGATCGGGGCCGTCGGGGAGATCCTGGCGGGCCTGCGCCCGTCCTCCATTCCCCCGGCGCTGGAGCTGTTCGGGCGGCCCGACCGCGCGTCCGCCGGGGCACCACAGGCCATGCGGCGGCAGGGCTGAGGCCCGAGACCCCGCCCTGCCGTTTCCAATACCGTCTATGACGTGACCGTCAGCGGTCCGGGGACCCGTCCGGACCGTCCGGCACTGGGGATTCCGCCGGCTGGGCGGAGGTCTGGGCAGGCGCGGCGGCGGACGGCGTGTCCTCCCGATAGCCTTGAGGAGGCGGCTTGGCGGCTTCGGTCCCGTTGCTGGGGTCCAGTTCGACCCACTGGCGATGATCGCTCATGGCTTGTCTCCCGTCCGTCTGTGGTCGCTTCCCGTGGTGTGCACATGGTTCTGACGGACGCCTCTCGTTGGTCTGCTAGGGCGCCTATCCTTTGGAATAACGCACGACGGGCGGATTCGGTCATGTCCGACGGAAGGAATCGGGCATTTTGTGACGGAAAACCCTATCAGAGGCCGTCCTGGGCCAGCGCCGGCTCGCCCCGCCGGAACAGCCGCCGGCCCAGCGACAGCGGGGCGCGCAGCAACCGCCGGACCACCGTTCCCGGACCGGGGGGCTTCTCGATGGCGTAGTATTTGCGGACCGTCTCCCGCACGTCCCAGATGCCGGTGAAGCCCCTGGGAATGACGAAGGCGTCGCCCTGCCGGTGCTCCTGCGGCGCGCCGTTCCGGGGGGTGATGACCACCCGCCCGGCCAGCAGCACGCAGAACTCCTCATAGGGCCAGTCGGCCATGGCGACGGTGCCCGGCGTGCACTGCCACACCCCGCAGGAAAAGCGGCCCCCGCCGCCGTCATACAGGTTCAGGAAGCTCTCCTGCGGGTCGCCGGACAGGACGGTTCCGAAGACGGCGGGCTTGCCGGGATGGCCCCCCATCAGCCGCTGGTCGATGGGGACGAGCGTGCGGCACGGCGGCGGGGTGAGGGCCATGCGTCACGCCTCCCGCACCAGAAGGGCGACGGGGAAGCCCCGGAACAGGGCGGCGGCGGTCGCCGCGTCCGCGGCCTCCAGCGTCCCGTCGGTCAGCGCGTTGCGCCAGCGCTGTCCGCGCGGCAGGGGGACGGACGTGTCGCCCCAGTCCGGAGTCTCGCCCAGCGCTCCCACCAGCCGCGGGACGGCGACCACCACGCTGTCGTCGCCCAGCCGGCGGGCGAAGGCCACCACATGCTCCGCCCGCGCGCCCGCCGCCTCCAGCGGGAGATATTCGCCGGTGCCGAACAGACCGGGCATGGCCGCCCGCAGGGCGAGCGCGCGCCGGGTCAGGGCCAGCTTCACGGCACCGTCCGGCCAGCGGTCCAGCAGCGCCGCGATCTCCGCCCCCTCCACATCGTCCAGCAGGCGGCGGCGGGCGTCGTAATCCACGGGACGCCGGTTGTCGGGATCGACGAGGCTGAAGTTCCACAGCTCGCAGCCCTGGTAGATGTCCGGAACGCCGGGGCAGGTCAGCTTCAGAAGGGTCTGGCTCAGGCCGTTGACCATGCCGATGCGGGCGATCCGCGCCTGGAAGGGCAGGAAGGCGTCGAAGAAGGCGGTGCTGCGCGTCACGTCCAGCGCGTCGTGGACGAAGCTGGTCATGGCGCTTTCATAGGCGTCGTTGGGGGCGGCCCAGGTGGTGTGCACCTTTGCTTCGCGCATCGACTTGGTCATGGCGCCGGCAAGGCGTTCCGCGAACTCCGTCATCGCCCGCGGGTCGAGGCCGGCGGAGTCCGCCCCGGTCAGCTCCGCCGGCCAGGCGCCGACGAGAAGCTGGTAGAAGAGATACTCGTCGTTGCGGTCGGGCGGTGCGGTGCCCTCCACGTCGCCGCGGCGGGCGCGCAGCAGGCGGCTCCAGGTCTGGATCTGCCGCTCCCACTCCTCCGGCATTTCCGACAGGGCGTAGAGGCGGGCGCGGGTGTCCTCGCCGCGCTTGGTGTCGTGGGTGGTGCTGCCCAGCATGGCGTGCGGCCAGCGGGCGGCGCGCTCCGCGTTGGCGTGGTGGAAGTTGGCGGTGCTGACCCCGAAATGCTCCGGGTGCCCGCCCACCTCGTTCAGCGCGGCCAAACGGTTGTAGCGGTAGAAGGCGGTGTCCTCCAGCCCCTTGGCCATCACCGGGCCGCTGTACTGCTGGAAGCGCATGGCGAAGCGGAGCACCTGCTGGCGGCTGTAGCCGCTGCGCGGGCAGGCCACCAGATCGGTGGTCAGCAGCCTTTGCAGGAAATCGTAGGCCGAGCCGTCGGTGTCCGGATCGGCCTTGCGCGCCTGGGAAACCGCCCAGTCGATGCTCCGCCGGTCCAGCTCGCTGACGCCGCGCCAGTCCACATAGGTGCGGTAGACGGGGAAGCGGGCGATGGTCTCCTTTAACGCCTGGTGCAGGATGTTGGCGGTGAAGTCCGCGGTGCGCGGGTTGGCGCGGGCGATGCGCGACGCCTGCCGGGCGAGCACGTGAAGCTCGCTGGACATCTCGCTGTCCATGATGCGGATTTTGCTGGTCCGCACCACCTCGTCGAAGCTCTCGCGCCGCCCGGTGAAGCCGGCGTAGAGGCGGGTGAAGGCGTCCTCCGCCCGCGGGTCCACGAACAGCCCGCCCATCAGGTTGGCGAACTCGTAGCCGGTGGTGCCGTCGATGGGCCAGTCCTCGCGCAGCCGCTCGTGGCGGGCCAGGATCTTCTCGACCACCAGATAGAAGGGCCGCTCCGTCGCCTGCGCCAGCCGCTCGCAATAGCCCATGGGGTCGTAGAGGCCGTCGATGTGGTCGATGCGCAGCCCGTCCAGCGTGCCGTCGTCGATCAGCCGGAAGGCCAGCCGGTGGGCCACGTCGAACAGCTCCCGCTCCTCCATGCGCAGGCCGGCGAGTTCGTTGATGTTGAAGAAGCGGCGGTAGTTGATGTCGTCCGCCGCCACCTTGAAATAGGCGGCGCGCCAGTTCTGGGCGGCGATCAGGCCGGTCAGGCGGCGCCAGCTCTCCGGCTCCCCCTCCGCGCCGCGGAAGCGCTTCAGGCGGCGTTCCACGGCGTCGGCCACGTCGGGCTTCTCGGAAACCAGGGCGGCCAGCTCCGCCTTCAGGGCGTTGGCCCGGCGGATCTGGTGGGGGCGCACCTGATCGAGATGGCGGAAGGCGTCGCCGATGCGCTCCAGGTCCGGGTGGTCGTCGCCCAGGATCGTGCCGTAGTCGGCGGGCCGGATCGGCAGTTTGTGGGTGCCGTAGGCCCAGACGGCGAAGCCGCCCGTCTCCTTGTCGAAGCGCAGTTCCAGCCCGCCCGATTCCAGAACGGCGCCGAACTGGTCGCCCAGCAGGGGCACCAGCACCTTGCCGTGGAGGTAGCGGCGGTCGGGCTCCCACTCGATGTCGAAATAGCCGGCGTAGGGGCTGTCCGGCCCCCATTCCAGCACGTCCAGCCACCAGCCGTTGTCCGACCCGCCGACGCCCATGTGGTTGGGCACGAAGTCGAGGATCTGGCCCAGCCCGTTGCGCTTCAGCGCCGCCACCATGCCGCGGAAGGACTCCTCGCCGCCCAGCTCCGGATTCAGGGCGTTGTGGTCCACGATGTCGTAGCCGTGGGTGCTGCCGGGCCGCGCCTTCATGTAGGGCGAGGCGTAGAGGTGGCTGACGCCCAGCCGCGCCAGATAGTCGGCGATGCCGGCGGTGCGGTCGAACCCGAACTCGGCGCGCAGCTGCACGCGGTAGGTGGCCAGGGGGATCGGCTTCTCGGCGTCCGCCGCCATGGATGGGTCTCCTGAATCAGGAACTGCGAGAGCCCCTCTCCCGTCCCGGGAGAGGGAGGGACCCGCCGCAAAGCGGTGGGAGGGTGAGGGTATCGCCAAGGGACAGCGTCACCATCCTCGCACGACCCTCACCCGGCGCCTTTGGCGCCACCCTCTCCCGGGGCGGGAAAGGGGGAGGCCGCCACCGCCGCGGGGCGGGCGGCGGCCATGATGGCGGCGATGGCGCCGGCCTGCGGGCAGTCGGCCATGGCCTCCAGCCCGAGGCGCAGCTTGCGGCGCCAGTTGGGGTATTCGTCCACCGTGCCGGGCAGGTTCACCTGCTCCAGCTCGGCGGTCAGGTCGTCCATCTGGACCATGGCGATGGCCGACCCGGTGCGGGCCAGGAAGGCGTGCACGGCGTGGCCCAGCGCCTCGGCGTAGGGGCTGTCGGGGCCGAAGCTGGCGGGCAGCGGCAGGTTGGCGGCGGCCAGCGCCTCCAGCAGGCGGGACCGTTCGGCCTTGCGGCGGCCGCGCTGGCGCTCCGCCTCGCCTTCCGCCGGGTACAGGCCGCGCTCCTCCTTCAGCGCGATGTCGTGCCCCTCCCACCAGCCGCGCAGCGTGGCGAGGTCGTGGCTGCCCACCGTGGCGAGCGCCGCGTAGGGGTAAGCGTCGGGACCGCGGAAGCCGCCGTCTTCCGTCCATTCGAAGAACATCACCCGGTAACTCAGGACACCCGCCTCCGCCATGCGCTCCCGGAACCCTTCGGGCACCGTGCCCAGATCCTCGCCGACGACGAGGCAACGGTTGCGCTGGCTCTCCAGGGCCAGGATTCCGAGGAGGTCGTCCATCGGGTAGCTCACATAGGCCCCTTCGGAGGGCGGGTGCCCCTCCGGTATCCAATAGACGTGCTGGAGCGCCATGGCGTGGTCGATGCGCAGCGCCCCGGCGTGGCGCATGTTGGCGCGCAGCAGCTCGATGAAGCGGGCGTAGCCGCCTTCGCGCAGCGCCTGGGGGTGGAAGGGCGGCAGGCCCCAGTCCTGCCCCGCCGGGTTGAACAGGTCGGGCGGGGCGCCGACATGGGCCTTCGCCACCACCACGCGCGGGTCGGCCCAGGTCTCCGCCCCGCCGCTGTCCGCCCCGACGGCGAGGTCGCGGAAGAAGCCCACGGCCATGCCGCGCTCCCGCGCCCGCTCCGCCGCGGCCTGCAACTGGCTGTCGGCCAGCCATTGCAGCCAGACGAAGAAGCCGATGCGCTCCCGCTGCTCCTCGGCGAAGCGGCGCACGGCGGGGGATGCGGCGTCCCGGAACTCCTCCGGCCACCGGCGCCAGTCGGGCGTGCCGTCCCTGGCGAAACGCTCGCGCAGGGCCTGGAAGGTGCAGAAGCGCTCCAACCCCTCGCCCAGTTCGGCGCGGAAGGCGGCGAGCGCCTGCCGCCGCTCTTCGCTGCCCTCCTTTTGGAAATGGGCGAACAGCCGTTCCAGGAGCGGCAGCTTCAGGGCCGCGACGGCGGCGTAATCGACCAGCGGCGCGGCCTCCGCCGCCTGCACGGCGCGGATGAAGCCGTCCGAGGCGATGCGGTCGCGGGCTTCGGTGCAGCCGATCAGCTCCGGAACCGCCAGGACGTCGATGTAGAGCGGGTTCAGGAACAGGCGGCTGGCCGGGGAATAGGGGCTGGCCCGGTCCGGCTCGTCGAGGAACAGGGCGTGCAGCGGGTTCAGCCCGACGATGCCCGCCCCGCGCGCCGCCGCCATCTCCGCCACGCTGACGAGGTCGCCGAAATCGCCGATCCCCCAATCCCCGGCGCAGCGCAGGGCGTAGAGCTGCACCGACAGACCCCAGATCCGCTCGCCCATCTGGAGCGGGGCCGGCAGATGGCAGGTGGCGGGGGCGGCGATGACCGGCATCTCCAGCCCCGGCGTCTCCGCCCGCATCCCCTCCACGTCCAGCCGCAACCGGTGATAGCCGGGCGCCGGGGCCGCGCCGAGGTCGAGGCGCCGCACCTCCATCGCCTGTCCCCTGGCGCCCGCCTTGCGGACCAACGGCAGGTCGGCGAAATCGGCCTCGCCCGTCCGGCGGCCGCCGTCCTCCAGCGTCAGGGTCCAGCGCAGCGTTCCGGTGCCGTCCGGCAGGGTGACGGCGACGGCGAAGGGCGGGCGGTCGATGCGCAGCACCGCCACCGGCGGCAGGGGGCGGTCCAACTCCCGCCGGTCCAGCGCCGCCAGCGCCGCCGCCGGGTCGTCGGCGTCCACCTCCATGGCCGCCAGCAAGGCGCGGACGGTGCCCTCCGACGCCGGAACGGTCTCGCCGGAGGCTCCGGTGTAGTGCGTCTCGATCCCCATCCGCTCGCCGAGCCGGTCGAGCGCCGTCGTCTCCTCGATGGTCCAGAGGACGGACAGCGGGGCCAGCGTTCCGGCGTCGAGTCCGGGGCCTTCCGTCCACAGGACGCGGCCCGCCGCTTCGCCCATGCCCTGCACGGGCGCGTCGGACAGGTTGGCGAGCAGGTGCAGGCGGCTGCCGTCGCCCAGCCGCCAGCAGACGCGGATGCCCCGCCCGCCGATCACCTCGTGGGAGGCGGCACCGCCCGGCACTTTCTCCAGGCGGGGCGCGATCTCCTTGCGGCGCACCGCCAGGACGCGGCGGTACCAGTCCAGCCATTCCCCGTGCCCGCCCTTTTCACGGTTCCGCCAATCCAGCTTGGCGGACTGGAAGGTCTCCGCGGCGGTCGGGTCGGGGATGCGGTCGCGCACCGCCGGGTCCTGGAATTCGGGGAACTTGGCGAATTCCGCCCGCCGGCCGTTGCGCACGGCCTCGGCCAGTTCGTCGGCGAAGTCGCAGAAGAAGGGGAAGGGACGGTCGGACGCCCATTCCTCGCCCATGAACAGCATCGGGATGCCCGGCCCCAGCAGGTAGAGGCAGGCCGCCGCCCGCACCGCCGCAGGCCGGGAGAAGCGGGTGATCCGCTCCCCGAAGGCGCGGTTGCCGATCTGGTCGTGGTTCTGGATGAAGGTGACGAAGGCGGTCGGCGGCAGATGCGCCGACGGCTCCCCGCGCGCCCCGCCGCCGCGGTAGGCGGAGGCGTGCCCCTGGAAGGCGAAGCCCTCCGCCAGGGCGCGGGCCAGCTTCACCGCGTCGCCCGCATAGTCGGCGTAATAGCCGCCGGATTCGCCGGACGCCCAGACATGCAGCCCGTGATGCAGGTCGTCGTTCCACTGGGCGGTGTGCCAGCGCGGGTCGCCCTCGGGGTGGCGCTCCAAAAGGTGGGCTTCGTTCTCGTCGTTCTCCAGCACGAGATGGACGTGGCGGCGGCCCCGCACGGCGTCCTGCACGCGCTCCGCCAGTTCCTGAAGGAACAGCGTGTCGCTGTCGTCGAGGATGGCGTGGACCGCGTCGAAGCGCAGCCCGTCCATGTGGAATTCCTCGATCCAATAGAGCGCGTTGTGGATGAAATAGTCGCGCACGGTGGCGTTGCGCGGCCCGTCCACGTTGATGGCGTCGCCCCAGGGCGTCTTGTGCCGGTCGGTGAAGAAGGCCGAGGCGTAGGCGTGGAGGTAATTCCCGTCCGGCCCGAAATGGTTGTAGACGACGTCGAGGAAGACCATCAGCCCCCTGGCGTGGGCGGCGTCGACCAGCGCCTTCAAATCCTCCGGACGGCCATAGGCGGCGTCGGGCGCGTAGGGCAGGACCCCGTCATAGCCCCAGTTGCGGGCGCCGGGGAAATCGGCCACCGGCAGCAGCTCGATGGCGGTGACTCCCAGCTCCACGAGGTGGTCGAGCTTGCCGATGGCGGCGCGGAAGGTGCCCTCCTCGGTGAAGGTGCCGACATGAAGCTCGTACAGCACGGTCTCGTGCCAGGGGCGCCCGGTCCAGGCGGCGTCGGCCCAGCGGTAGACGGTGGGGTCGATCACCTCGCTCGGCCCGTGCACGTCCTCCGGCTGGTGGCGGGAGGCCGGGTCGGGCACGCGCAGCCCGTCCGCCAGCTCGAACCGGTAGCGGCTGCCCGCCTGGGCCTGGGCGGTGGTCCATTCGAACCAGCCGTCATGGCGGCGCGCCATGGGCAGCAGGGCGTGGGTGTCCTCCAGCCACAGCGACACCCGCTCGGCCCCCGGCGCCCACAGGGTGAAGCGGACGGAGCCGTCGGGCTGCACCTGCGCGCCGAAGGGCATGGCGTGGGCGCGCGCCTCGCCGAGGCGGGTGGCG
>NZ_JAUJFI010000163.1 GCF_030849505.1 Azospirillum isscasi
CCGCCACACCGGAGCGCCTACGCTCCCTCACCAGCTATCCGTGGCTCCCATGTGTCAATGCTTAAGCGCGGCGGTATGAATGGGGCGATCGCCAGCACCGTGCAGATCGGCTGGACCCCGTGGACGGCGGAGCAGCGGGCAGGCCGAGGGGCAGATCAACCGCCTCAGGTTGCTCAAGCGCCAGAGGTACGGCAGGGCCAATCCGGATCCGCTCCGGCGACGAAGGCTTCTCACTGCCTGATCCACGCAAAGTGCGGAAGAACCACCAATCCGGAGGAGGCTCAGTTTGCAAAAAATTATGATTATCAGATACACTTCGCCTCCCGAATGGAGGCAACAGCGGTCGGGGTGGTCAACGCCATCAACCTCATAACACATGACCTGTTCAGAATAGGAATTTTATCGGAAATGACCCCCATCGAAATTTTTCGTGACGAGGTTCAGAAGTCCCAAGATAGATCGATGGCGGTTCGTATATGGTGGCGGGATGATGATCTCATCAAGAACACGCCAAGGTTCGACGCCTTGATGCAGGCATCCGAGAGATTCAGTGCTTCCATCCTGGTGGCCATCATTCCAGGATTGGCATCGGAACAACTGGACGTGCAAAAGACCAATCCGAAACTGGCATTTTTCTGCCAGCACGGCTGGAAACACAGCAACCATGAGTTGGATCGGGGCGGCAAGAGCGAATTCGCCGACAACCGCGATCCAAACGACGTCAAAGGTGAGATTGCCCTCGGCCAAGCGGCCTTGGCCCGCATCCTGGGTGGGCGGTGTCTCCCCATCTTCGTCCCGCCGTGGAACAGCATCGCCGAGCAGCATATACCGACGCTGGCGGAGCGGGGATTCACGGGCTTATCCACGTACGGACGGCGCTTGCACGGTTTCGCGGCTCCGGGCGTGAGGCTGGTGAACACGCACATCGATGTGCTGGATTGGAGCGCCGTGGGAGTCGCCCGCGCTCTGCCCGCTGATGTTCTGTTTCACCGCTTGGCTGAGTTCGTGCGCCTTCAGCGCGAGAAAGGGGCCGAGGATCCGGAACCCATCGGCATCCTTACCCATCACAGGGCCATGGCCGAGGATGCATGGGCCACGCTCGACGTGCTGCTGTCCGCCCTGATGTCGACTCCCGGGTTGACTTGGGCATCGCCGCCCGAAGTGTTCGCCCCCCGACCTGAACCGGCACTGACGCCATAGCATCGACCGGGGGGCGCCGTCCGACCCCTGGATCAAATCAACCGGCCTCTCAGAGTCCGGGCTCCGCGGGGCGGGTGGCAATCGCGAGCCGCTCGACTACCGGATCGATCAGCGTCGCCCAGGCGAAATGGCTGGCGTCCGTCGGTTGGTCCATTCGCGTGGATACGAAGAGATGGGCGGGCACGGCCACGGCGTCGGGCACCGCAAGAGCCCAGGGAAGCACCTTGCCTGGATGCGCCGTGATCTCGGTGGCGGCAAGGGTGCGTCCGTTGGCGTCGAGCAGCAGCAGGGAGAAGCGCACCGGATGCCCCTGCCGGTGGCCGACGGTGACTCCACCCCGGATGGTCTCCCCACCCGACAGCGGAATGCGCCCGAAGCACACCTCGGTCACACCCTTGGATGGTGGGTGCAGGACGAGCCCCACGGCGTTCCGCGACACATGTGCCGGCTGGCCCTGCACGACCAAGGGGTCGATATCGAGCAGGCGGCCGCCGACGGGCGGTCGGTGGCGATTGACCTCCAGGGCCAGAACACCGCTCAGCCGCGCGATCCAGCCGCCGTTCTCATCGTTGAAGGCCAGCAGATCCTGCGCGAATCGGGTCTTCCGTGCCTTGCTGTCCTCGTCCAGTGGCGCGAGCAGGACCTTCCGTATGGTTGTCCAGTGCGCATCGAGTGCGACCTGCGCGCGGTTCAGCGCAGCGGGCCATTGGCGGTCGGGATCGGCCAACACCGCATTGAGCCGTGCCTCGGCATCGGCCCAGCTATCGCAAGCAACGTCCGGCAGGCCGAGTTGCATCGGCACGGCGTCCAGTTTGCGGACGTTCGGGTGACGAACGATCAGGCCTTTGTTGCCATAGGCGAAGGCCGTGAGGAAGCCATGCAGCGAGGACCCGACGTAGCAGACGGCATGGGCCAAGCATGCCGCGATGTCCTTCAGGCTTTCCGGCCGGTCAATCGCGATGTGGGGCACCTCGAGCTTGGCCGAAACCTCCCGGACCCAAGTGTCGTCGCCATGAACCAGACCGATCGAGAGAAGGATCGGCATGCAGCCGATGCCATCGGCGATCCGGGCGATGCTCGCGGCGATTTCCTCCGCCCTGCCGCGGGACCACTGGTTGAGGTGGAACACCGCCGCCCGCTTCGGAACTTCATGCCCGCGTGCGCGGAACAGACCATGGTAGTTGGGGAGCAGCGACGGAGCCGGCCACAGGCGGGCGACGTCCACCGCGGTGTCCGGCACAACGGAGACGGAGGCACCGCCGTCGCCCAAGCCAAGATGGCGGCGGCTGACCGGATCGCGGACAGAGGTGTAGTCGTTCGCCGCCACCGCCGAGGACACGAGCGCCTGGAGCCGGGGATCTATGAACGGGCGGGGAACCCCTGGGGCATTCCAGATGAGACGAGCCTGCGTCCGCTCGGCTACCAGCGCCGCGCCCAGCCAGAGGGAGGGCAAGGCATGCCGGTTCGTTATACCGTCCTGGGCATAATCCTGGATCACCGTGGAGTTTGCTTGGACGACATCGCCTCCGCCGACAAGGCAGGCATCGCATGCAAACCCTTCGCGCAGCGCGACATCGGCCGGCTCCGACGGCAGGGAATCCGGCCAGCGGAGGACGGATCCGCCCAGCGGCGCCAGCAACGTCATCCGGGTGGTCAAGTCACTCAGGCGATAGGCTGCAATCAAAGGGAAAAGAAGATCGCCGTAGTTGGCGACGTCAATGGACCCGAATTGTACGATATGCATCACGCTATACCATGACCGTAGGTAACAACGGGGAAATTCCCTGCGGCACCGAAATACCCCTTGGAGGAACGAGCACGGAGGCAGCAGTGATGGAACCGGCCGCATACTGTCATCGTCTACGCGCAGCTGTAAAGACCGGATGAGCTTCCCGCGGGAGAATAGGCAGCGGGTTATGCGGCCTGCCGCTCGGTCTGCTCTTGGGGTGCGGCACGGTTCGATGAGACACCCGGCTGCGGCAAATCGAACCGTACAGCCGGAGACCCCGGAAATGGAAGGAACCGGAACGTAAGCCCAAGGGGGAGCCGGAGCGCGCCCGCTGCGCGGCGAGCCGCTGGAGGTCGTCGCCCGCGGGCTCCGGCTGCCTGAACAAGCCCAATCGGGTGTCTCAAATCCGGGCCGCGGCACATGCGGCTGCTCCGCCGTTGGGCTGCACGCAGGGAACAGCTTTGTCCCCCATCCTGACCTTGCTCCAGCCCGGATCGGGCTATACCGTGCGGCCCGCGCCTCATCCGGCAAGGCAGGCCCATGCACGTCATCGTCATTTATGTCCTCGCGGTATCCGGCCTTCTGGCGCTGGTCAGCTTCCTGCCTCCTCTGGCGGCCCGGCTGCGGGTGCCCTACACGGTGCTGTTGGCCGCCGTTGGCGTGGCGTTGGGGATGGTGATCCAGAGCTTCGCCGGGAACGGCGGCACCGGACCCTTTCATGACTTCCTGAATTCCCTGGCCGAGATGGACATTTCGTCCGAGGTCCTGCTCTACGTCTTCCTGCCGGTGCTGCTGTTCGAAACGGCGCTGGCGGTCGACGTGCGGCGGCTGTTCGACGATGTATGGCCGATCCTCCTGCTGGCCGTGGTGGCGGTGTTCGTCTGCACCTTCGCCGTCGGCTATGCGCTCAATCTTTTCACCTCGATGGGGCTGGTGGCCTGCCTGCTCCTGGGGTCGATCGTCGCCACCACCGACCCGGCGGCGGTCGTCAGCATCTTCCGCGACCTGGGCGCGCCGCGCCGCCTGACCATGCTGGTCGAGGGCGAGAGCCTGCTGAACGACGCCGCGGCCATCGCCCTGTTCACGCTGCTGCTGGGCATGCTGACCAGCAAGGCCCACGGCGGGGCGGCGGAAGCGGCGGTGGAGTTCCTGCGCGACTTCGCGGGCGGCGTGCTGACCGGCTATGTCTGCGGGCGCGTGGTCTGCATGATCGTGGAGCCGGTGCGCGACCAGCCGATGGCCGAGATCACGCTGACCGTCGCGCTCGCCTACCTCAGCTATGTGCTGGCGGAGCATTATGTCGGCGCGTCCGGCGTCGTGGCGGTGGTGACGGCGGCGCTGGTCGTCGGCTCGGTGGGGCGCACGCGCATCTCCCCGGCGACTTGGGGGGCGCTGGAGCATGTGTGGAAGCAACTCGGCTTCTGGGCGAACTCGCTGATCTTCCTGATGACGGCGCTTCTGGTGCCGCGCCTGCTGGGCGGCATCGGCTGGAGCGACGTCGGTCTGGTGCTGGTCGTGGTCGGGGCCGCCACGGTGTCGCGGGCGCTGGTGCTGTTCGGCCTTCTGCCGCTGCTGTCCGGTGCCGGGCTGGCCCAGCGGGTCAGCCACGCCTACAAGGTGGTCATGCTGTGGGGGGGGTTGCGCGGGGCGGTGTCGCTGACGCTGGCTTTGGCCGTCACCGAGAACGGGCGGGTGCCCGACCGGGTGCAGGGCTTCGTCGCGGTCCTGGTGACGGGTTTCGTGTTCTACACCCTGTTCATCAACGGGACGACTCTGCGCGCCGTCATCAACCTGCTGGGGCTGAACCGGTTGTCGCCGGTCGAGCATGCCATGCGCAATCGCGCGCTCGCCCTGTCGTTGGCCGGCGTGCGCGAGCGGGTGGAGGGGCTGGCCCACCGCTACGAGGTGGACGGGCAGGCGGTCGGTTCCACCGTGTCCCAATATTCGGACCGGCTCGACGCCATCGTCCGGGAGCGCTCGGCCGAAGCGCCGCTGAGCAACGAGGACCGCGTGACCATCGGCCTCGTCATCCTGGTGAACCGGGAAGAGGAACTGTACTACGAGCATTTCAAGGAAGGCATCCTGTCGCGCGGGGTGGCGGAACTGCTGAACCGCCGCACCGGTCGTCTGCTCGACGCGGTGAAGACCCAGGGGCGCGCCGGCTACCGCGCCTTCGAGGAGCCCTTCATTTCCTTCACCCCCTGGATGCGCCTTGCCAGCCTGCTGCACCGCCGGCTGGGCGTCCACGCGCCTCTGGCCCGCCGTCTTGCCTTCCGGTTCGAGATCCTGCTGGGCGTGCGCACGGTGCAGCGCGAACTCCTGGAATTCATCAACGACAAGGTCGGGCAGGTGCTCGGCACCGACGTGGCTTGCGAACTGGAAGGCATCCTGACCGTCCGTCTCGCCATGGTCGAGCAGGCTCTGGCCGCGCTGAAGCTGCAATATCCCGACTACGCGCTGATCCTGCAAAGCCGCTACGTCAGCCGGGCCGCCCTGCGACTGGAGGAGGCGGATTACCGGACGCTCTTCGCCGAGTCGATCATCAGCCAGGAAATCCTGAGCGACCTGCAACGCGACCTGGACGCCCGCCGGCGCGCGCTCGACGCCCTGCCGAAGCTGGATCTGCGGCTGGACCTGATGGAGCTCGTCGGGCGGGTGCCGCTGTTCAAGGGGCTGGAGGATGACCGCGTGCGCGGCATCGCCACCCTGCTGAAGCCGCGGCTGGTCCTGCCGGGAGAAACCATCGTGCGGCGCGGGGAGCGGGGCGACGCCATGTTCTTCATCGCGTCCGGCGCCGTCGAGGTGCTGGTGCCGGGGCTGGACGAGCCGGTCCAGCTCGGCACCGGGGACGTGTTCGGGGAAATGGCTCTGCTGACCCGCCAGCGGCGCAACGCCGATGTGCGTGCGATGGGCTATTGCCAACTGCTGGTCCTGGATGTGAGAGACTTCCATCGCCTGGTGAAGAAGGACGCGAGCCTGCGCGCCCATCTCCAGGCGGTGGCCGAGGCCCGGCGCAACCCGCCGCCGCCGAAGCCTGTGGAGGAGACCGTGAGCGCGGCGCCCGAGGCACCCTCGGCGGAGGCGCCTGCGGCGGACGTCCAGACGCTGGAGGCTCAGGCCCACACCGCCGAAGGCGCGCAGGCACGGGGGTAGGAGACGAATGGACGAGACGACCGCGCAGGCGACCGCCACCACCACCGGCGGGCGGCCCGATTGGGTGGGCCTGATGCCCGGTGTGTTCGTGCTGCTGTGGAGCACGGGATTCATCGGCGCCAAGTACGGCCTTCCCTATGCGGAGCCGATGACCTTCCTGCTGGTCCGGCTGGGGCTGGTCGCGGTGGTGCTGGGCGCCGTCGCCCTGGCCACCGGCGCCCCCTGGCCGAAAAGCTGGGCGGAGGCCGGGCGAATCGCGGTCGCCGGGCTGCTGGTGCACGGCGTCTATCTGACCGGCGTGTTCTGCGCCATCGCCAAGGGCATGCCGGCGGGGGTGACCGCCCTGGTCGTCGGCATCCAGCCGCTGCTCACCGCCGCGCTGTCCGGCCCGCTGCTGGGGGAACGGGTGAGCGGGCGGCAATGGGTGGGCTTCCTGATGGGGCTGGCCGGAGTCGGGCTGGTGGTGGGCGAGAAGCTTCGTTTCGACTCGGCGGACGCGGCGGGCATGGGGCTGGCGCTGGCCGCCCTGCTGGGCATCACCTTCGGCACGCTCTATCAGAAACGTCACGGCACGGCGATGGATCTGCGCAGCGGTGCGGCCATCCAATATGCCGCGACGGCGGCGGTGCTGGCGGTGCTGGCCCCGCTGTTCGAGACCATGCGCATCGATTGGACCGGCGAGTTCGTCTTCGCCCTGCTGTGGCTCAGCGGCGTGCTGTCGGTGGGGGCGATCTTCCTCCTGTTCCTGTTGATCCGGCGCGGTGCGGCGGCGCGTGTGGCGAGCCTGTTCTATCTGGTTCCTCCGGTCACCGCGGTGATCGCCTGGGCGATGTTCGGCGAGCGGCTGGGGCTGCCGGCCCTGTCCGGCATGGCGCTGGCGGTGGCCGGGGTGGCGCTGGTCAACCGGAGTGGTAAGCGAGGGGCGTGACGCCGTGCGCATTGCCTTGGCGGGGCGGCGCGACTATGCTTCCTCGCACCGGCAAAAATTGCCGGTGGTGTCCGTGGGTCCAACCCGCTTCGGCAACCAACATCGGAAGTGAGTGTCATGGACGGCCTGGAGCCCATCTCGCTCGATGACAACCAGACCCTGCAGGCCATCGGCATCCTGGCCGACGTTCTGGACGGGGTGGACGGCCCCGGCGGGCTGGACACGGTTCTGGTTTCCAAGGCGCTGCGGCAGGTGATCGCCACCAAGTCCCAGCCGGCTTTCGAATTCGCCTCCCGCGCTTTCAAGACGCTGGACCCCGACGTGCGGCGCCGCGTGGCGGAGGACGCCGACCAGGCCGCTCACGATTCGGTCGAACTGCGCGCCCGTGTGGGCGGCTTCCTGGCGACCTCGGCCAAGGCGTCGGGGGCCGGCGGTTCGGCCACTCCTGCGCAGGCCACCAGTTTCCTGAACGCGCTGAACCTGCGGAACCGCCGCCGCTCGCCGCAATCCGAGTGAACTGGGCCCGAGTGAACTGGACCCGAGTGAACTGGACCCGGGCGAGCGGGGCAGGTCGGATCGCCTGACGGTTCAGATCACCTGCGTGTAGCGGTTCGGCTGACCTTCCGCAGACCAGCGGGCATGGATCTGGCCCTTGCCGTCGAAGATCAGCGACAGCCAATTGCGTTGGCGGATGATGCGCTTTCCCGATTCGGGAAAAGCCGGCATCTCGAATCCATAGCCGCCCGGCAGGGTCTCCTTGCGTCCGGCCAGCCATTCCAGGGCGAAGGCGGTCGCCTTGGCGGGGGGCGGGTGGACGACGCCCGAGGCGACGAGCTGCCACATCTCCACCCCGCCGCCGCGCAGGACCGCCCGCGCACCCGCATGAATCTCGCCCGACACGGTGGTGATGCGGCAGCCGGTGCGGCGGGAGAAGCCGGCCAGCAGGTCGATGAGCCGAAGCCACTCCTCCGCATGGGCGGGGCTGCGCCACTGGTCGCGCAAATCGTCCTCGATCCCGACACGGACGGGCGACAGGCCGACCACCCGCTCCATCACGCCGGTGTCGAGATAGAGGAGCGGCACGCTGGACATCAGAACCAGATGGCGGCAACCCTTGAAGCGTTCCATCCACTCCGGCAGGGCATCCCACACCCGGTCCGACAGCACCCGGCGGGGCGTGCGGTCGCTGCGCATGTCCAGCGCCAGGATGCCGATGTCGCCCAGCCGGAACCCCTGGCTGAAGGACCCCAGCGGCGCTCCCCACACGCATTCGGGCAGGGCTTCCGTGGTGGCGCCCAACTGGAACAGCGAAAAATGGCGGCGGGCCGCCATGTAGACCCCTCGCCAGGCCGGCGACGTCATCTCCTCGTCCGGGTGGGAGCCCCAGCCGTCGAAGATGTCGTGGTCGTCCCACATCATCACCGAAGGCACGCGGGCGGTCACCGCCGCGGTTTCCGGCTGGCTCCAGACCCGCAGATAAAGGTCGAAGTAGAAGTCCATCGCCTCTTCCGCCATGGCGGGGGTGAAAGGCTCCTCCAGGCGGGCGGCGTCGGTCCGCTTCTTCCAGGCGCTGAGCAGCGGCGGCTGGCGCCACACCGCGTCGGCGTAGAGCTGGTCGCCGCCTTGCAGCAGCAGATGGAAGCGCTCCGTCTCATGGCGGCGGCGCAGGTCGCCCCACAGGGCGTTGCGCGGCGCGTCCAGCCCGGCGATCTTCTCCTCGTCCTCCGCCCCGTTGCAGGACACATAGGCGATGCGCGGCGGCGCGTTGCGTCCCGGGACGGTGACCGTCCAGGTGTCCCCCGGCGAGGCGCCGTCGGTGAAGCCGAAGGCGGCCTCCAGATCCCTGGTGCCGCGCGGGATGGCGAAATCGAACCGCCAGAGGTGCCGGTTGCGCCAACGGGCGAGGTGGCGGGGTGGAACGGGCAGGGTCACTCCATCCACCCGCAGGTCGTCGGGTTCGGCATCGCCTTCCAGCACGAAGAGCGCGGACAGCCACCAGCGGTCGCCCTGCTCCCCCCGGAAATAAAGAACGGGACCCAGAATGATGTTCGGTGCCGGCCTGCCGCGCGCCATGGACGCTGTTCACCCTCTTCGTTCCCGCCGGTCCGGGCGCCCATGGCCCAGCTTCCGTTTCTGCGGCTCCTGTTTATGGGAAAAGCCGCGGGTCTGTAAAAGGGGCAAGCGTTTATCCGAAAGGAGAGGCGGGGCGGGTATGCGGAAAAGCCCGCGGCACCGGCGGAAATCGGGGTGCGGGCAAGAAAATGGGCGGCCGGATCGCCCGGACGCCCCTTATGTGACGATGGAACACGGGAATCGGGGACCTAGCTCTTCCGGCGTTGCCTCAGCAGTTCGAGCATGCGCGCCGGTACCGGCTCTTCCAGTACGGGGTCGTAAAGGCGGTGCAGTTCCTCCACATGGCTTTTGTGGAAGGTCACCACGGCCTTCGCGTCGGCATCGTCCTCGACGGACTGCTCGAACTCCTGACGCTCCTTGTCGTCCAAGGCACCGTCAAGATATGCGTTGATATGGTTCATCGTCACACGCTTCATATCTTTTGATCCCGGAACGTCTCCGGAGGCCAGTCCCCTGAGACGGAAACGATCCGCGACGCAGAGTTTAAATATAGTACGACCGGCACGGCGTCGGGAGTGGTGTCTTACCTCTTCTTATGGGGATGATGCCGGTAACGCCAAGTGGTAGGCGGACCGTATCCGTTCGTTCCCCGTGGATGCTTGGCAACTCCGCAGCGGTCGTACGTGTTTCGCACGCGGGATGTAACAGCCGCTCCCTTCGGTTGTTCCGGTGCAGGACGGTCCGGAAGCAGGGGAAGAATCAAGCTGTTGTACGGCTGCCATACCCCGCGGCGCTTTTTCCTCCGGAGAGGCGTACGGACCTTACGCGGCCATCAGATTGTTCAGCCGCTCACGGGCGCGGCACAAGCGGGAACGGATGGTGCCGATGGAGACGTTCAGTTTCTCCGCGGCCTCCTGATAGGGGCGGCCCTCGATGGCGACCAGCTTCACAACCTTGCGCTGGCTGGGGGTGAGGGCGCCGAAGGCGCGGTCCACGTCGCGGAAGACGAGGCGGGCGATCTGCGAGGCTTCGACCGACATGGCGCCGTCCCACAGCTCCACCTTGGTGACGTGCTTTTCACGCTGGAGATTGTTGAAATGCAGATTCTTCAGCATCGTGGTCAGCCACGCCTGCATGTTGGTGCCGGGTTCGAAACGATGCTGACGGGACAAGGCGCGGGCAAGGCAGTCCTGGGTCAGATCCTCGGCGGCGCTGACGTCGCGCGTCAGCTTGCAGGCGTAGCGCTGCAGGTTCGGCATGCAACGGATCAGTTCGGCTTCGAAACAATACGCCATTGTTGCTCTTCCTCCAGCTTCTCTTCGTTCGGCGGGGCTGCCGGTCGGTGGTGACGGCGCCCCGGTCCCGAGATTTCGATCGGAGACGACAATCCCGCTCCGGCGCCGCGATGGGGCGGTGCCGGTCCCGTGGTGCGTGTGGCGGTGAGCGAAAAACTCCGGTGGCGCCGCCTAATTGGTCCCCGTCGTCGGGTCGGCGCAGCACGCGGAACAGGCTGTCGTCATCAACGGTCTCCCGTTCTCCAACTGGTCAATCCGAAAGCGTTGAAACGCTTCGGTATTGCTCCCGTTTGTGGTGACGTTGACTTCATAACGCGGGGGGACGAGGCTTGTTCCCCGGCGGCTACAGCCGAAAACATCGCAGAGGCTGTCCGGCTAAAGGCTGGACGAACTTTTTGCCAATGCAGCACCGTTTCGGCGAGGCGGCGGCGCAAGACTCGGCTCATTGCCATTCGGCAACCCATCGCCTCGGGGGAGTGTGAAGCCCTTCCGGAATTCCGGCATATCGTTTCCATAGGGACGATGGCATCGGCTGAAGGTGGTCCACCAGCGCTTGACGACTTAATGGACCAACCGCAATCGGCCAACCCAGCCGGCCAACCCGGCGGGCCTGTGATCGCGCGGAGTTTTCGGCAAAAGAGAACATAAAAAGAACTTTTTGCTTGACGGTATGGCGGGCGCGGCTCAAAGTCATTCCCGCAAACGGGAGATTTCCGTCTGCCCCAACCCGCCCGGCCCCGGCCGCGGCGGGTTTTTTTCATGTCCGCGAAGGAAATGCGCATGAGGAACTTCAGAATCTACGGTGACGCCATGGGCGCACCAAGCGACATCCTCGACGTGTCCGACAGCCGCCATGTGATCGTGCTGGCCGCCGGCGTTGGGAAAACTGTCACGGTGCCGGCTGAGGCCATGGCGGTCCTGTTCAACGCCACCGGACCTTTCTGGGTGCAGTATGGGGGAGCCGCCGCCCTACCGGTGGCGGACGATGGCGGCGGATCGGCCCCGGAACTGGCTCCGGCGGCACGGCGGGTCCAGGCCGGCGAAACCATCGGCCTTATCGCACCGTTCGCCTGCACCGTTTCATTGAGCTTCTACGGGGTGCGGCCATGACCAGCCGCAGCCATCTTCCGGTCGCCATGCCGACGGTCGTGCCCATGCTCGCGGTTGGAGCGGGTTCGATGGCAGCTCCTGGCCTCGCCATAGCTGGAGACGCGGACAGCGGCCTGTTTTCGCCGGCCGCCGACACCTTGGCGCTGGGCGTCGGTGGCGCCGAGGGCGTTCGCGTCAGCCCCAACCGCAACGTCAGCATCGGCACTACGGTCAGCACCAGCGCGCGTCTCCACGTCGCGAGCACTGGGCAACCCTTGCGATGCGATCACAGTGGGGATACCGCTTCCATATTCTACGGTCTGGCTGGCAGTCCGACTTTTGCAGGCAACGCCTTCACCATAGATGTGACCCGGTCTGCCAGCAGCGCCTATTCCTTTCTGTACGCGCGCAGCGGTGTTGGAAGTACTACCGACGTAGAGTTCAATCTATCGGGAAACGGCTCAGGATACTGCGATGGATCGTGGACCGGCGGGGGAGCCGACTACGCCGAATTCTTCGAGTGGGCCGACGGCAATCCCACCGCCGAGGACCGGCGTGGCTTGTCGGTCGTTCTGGAGGGAACGCGGGTCCGACCGGCGACGAACACTGACCCGGCGGCATCCATCGTCGGAGTGGTGTCGGCGCGGCCGTCGGTGGTCGGCGACGCCGCGTGGAACGCTTGGTCCGGCAAGTATCTGCGGGACGCTTTCGGCGCCTATGTCGTCGAAGAAGTCGATCTGTTCGTCTGGACCGAAGACGGTGTGACCCGCAGTTGTTCGGTCGAGGCCGTCCCTGACGACACCAAGGTTCCCGCCGGAGCGCTCCGCCGGACCGAGCGGCGACGCAAGCTCAACGAGTCCTGGGACCCGGCGAAGCCCTATGTGCCGCGTGAACACCGGCCTGAATGGGCTCCCGTAGGGCTGGTCGGCAAGCTGTGCCTGCGCCGGGGCCAGCCCACGGGAGACCGCTGGATTCGTCTCCGGGACTGCGGGCCTGAGGTGGAGGAATGGCTGGTGCGGTGATACAGTGAATCGTACCCCTCCGCCGAGGGGGGCCGGGCCGTGTCCCGGCAGGTGGTGTCTGAGGCGTGAGGCTGGCCCGCCGGAGCGCTCCCCCTAGCTGGCGCAGGCGGGT
>NZ_JAUJFI010000164.1 GCF_030849505.1 Azospirillum isscasi
GGCGGGTGCCGCTGGGCAACCTGCTGGTCCGGGTGACCGGCGCGCTGCTGGCCCTGCCGCTGGTCCCCGCGGCGGCGGCGGCGCTGCCGGCCGGCATGGCGCCGCTGACGGCGGTGGTGACCGTGCATGTCGCCTTCAACGCGGCGCTGGCTCTGCTCTTCCTGCCGCTGGTGACGCCGCTGGCCCGGCTGACCGAACGGCTGCTGCCCGAGCCGGAGGGCACGGAGGAGGACGCGGCAACCCCGCGGCATCTGGACGAATCGGCGCTGGAGACGCCCTCCGTCGCCATCGCGGGGGCCCTGCGCGAAACCTTGCGGCTGGGCGATCTGGTGGAGGACATGCTGCGCCGCAGCCTGACCGCCCTGCGCCGGGACGACGAGCGCCCCATCGCCGAGGTCAGCCGCGCCGACGACCGGGTGGACCGGCTGCACACCGCCATCAAGCTCTATCTCGCCAAGCTCGGGCGCGGGCATCTGGACGCGGAGGAGACCCGGCGCGTCGACGACCTCATGGCCTTCGCCATCAACCTGGAGCACATCGGCGACATCATCGACAAGAGCCTGATGGATCTGGCCGCCAAGCGCATCCGCCACCGCCTGCATTTCGCGCCGGAGGATTTCCGCGAGGTCGAGGAGCTGCACCGCCGCACGGTGGAGAACCTGCGCACCGCGCTCGGCATCCTGATCGGGGAGGACCGGCGGCTGGCCCGGCAGCTCATCGCCGGCAAGGACGCGGTGCGGGCTCTGGAACGCACCGCCACCGCCCGCCATCTCGACCGCGTGCGGCGGGGCGACGCCGCCAGCATCGAGACCAGCGCCCTGGTGCTGGACATCCTGCGCGACCTGAAGCGGATCAACGCCCACGTCGCCGCGGTCGCCCTGCCGATCCTGGACCAGATCGGGGAACTGCGCGAGAGCCGCCTGAAGGTGGTCGGGCTGCCCCGCCTGGAAAGCCGCGACGTGTAGGGGGCCGTCCTACCGCGGCATCTCCCCGGTCAGGGTGGCGCTCAGCCCTTGCAGAAGGCCGAACCGGCACGCCTCGCCGAAGGTGGCGCGCAGCCGCGCCGGGTCCCCGATGGAAACCCGGATGTCGCCCGCCCGCGCCGGCTGGTGCAGGCGGCGCACCCGGCTGGCGCACAGCTCCTCCAGCACCTCCAGCAGCATCAGCAGCGAGGTCGGGCGCCCGGTGCACAGGTTGAAGACCTCCGCCCCCTGCGGACGGCGCTCCATCGCCTTCACCAGGAAGCGCACCACGTCGCCCACGAACACGAAATCGCGCACCTGCTGCCCGTCGCCGAAGATCGTCACGTCCTCGCCCTGCGCCACCCGGCGGGCGAAGATGGAGATCACCCCGGAATAGGGGGAGGCGGGGTCCTGCCGCGGCCCGTAGACGTTGAAGAAGCGGAAGCCGGTCGTCGGCACCCCGTGGATGGCCCAGGCCACGTCGGCGTGCAGCTCGCAGCCCAGCTTGTCCACGCCGTAGGCCGACAGGGGGCGCGTCGCGGCGTCCTCGCGCAGCGGGGTGGCCGGGTTGTCGCCGTAGACCGCGGCGGAGGAGGCGTAGACCACCGGCACCGGGCCGCCGTTGCGGGCGCTGCGCGCCGCTTCGAAGACGGTGACGGTGCCGGACAGGTTCGTCCGGTGGGTTTCCGCCCACAACTCGCGCGAGCGCTGGACGGAGGCGACGGCGGCCAGATGGAACACGCCGTCCACCCCCTGCATCGCCTGGCGGACGGCGTCGGGATCGGCCACGTCGCCCACCACCAGCCTGGCCGGCAGCGGCTTGTTCTCCAGCCGGCCCGTGCTCATGTCGTCCAGAATGGTGACCCGGTGCCCGTCGCCGATCAGGCGGTCGGCCAGATGCGATCCGATGAATCCGCAGCCGCCGGTCACGAGAAAATGGGCCATACGCCGTCCTTTCCGCCATCGCAATGCATGGGTCGATAGTGGCGAGGGGGGGAGGACCGGACCAGACCATCTTAGGAGGGGGCGGGCGGCGCAAGGGTTGCGGCCGCCTTGGCCGTTCGGGGTGGTGCGCCCCGGATGGCTTCCGATTCGGCTCCCTTTCAGGGGCCTTTCCCGGCACCCCCGCGGCGGGCAGGCGGGACCGATGGTTCAACAGGCTTATCCACCATCTTATGCACCATTTTGTGGATAACTTCCGCCATGGCCGGCGGGGGTGGGGACACGCACAGGACCACCCCCGCGGGGTTCCGGTTTCCCGGCCGCAGCGGCTCAGCAGCAGCCCGCCTTGCCGGCGCCGTAGCGCGCTTCCAGCCGGTTGTCGAGAAACTCCGGGTAGGTCATCGCCGGCTGGTCGGGATGCCGGGTGCGCATGTGTTCGAGGTAGGTGTCGTAATCCGGCACCCCGACCATGAGCCTGGCGGTCTGCTCGAAGTATCCGCGGAACCGGCTGAGGTTGCTTTTCAAGCCGCTCATGAGACGTCCCTTTCCAATATGCCGCCTCCGAAATTCCCTCTCCCGCCCCGGGAGAGGGGTTTGACGTCAAATGCTGCCGCGATCATTCCGCGGCTCCGGCGGTGACACGGTCTCCCGGAATCTCCCGCGTGGTCGGGCGGTCGCTGCGCAGCGCCTTCAGGCAGGACAGGATGCCGAAGATCAGCACCGCCAGAACGACCAGCACGAACAGCGACGCCAACGCGGCGTCCAGGTAATCGTTGAAGATCACCTGCCGCATCTGTTCCATCGAGGTCGCCGGGGCGAGCAGCCGGCCCTCCTCGGCGGCGGTGCTGAACCGCTCGGCATGGGCGAGGAAACCGATCGCCGGGTTGCTGTGGAAGACCTTCTGCACGCCCGCGGTCAGGGTGCAGATCAGCAGCCACGTCGCCGGCACCATGGTCACCCAGGCGTAGCGTTCGCGCTTCATCCGGAACAGCACCACCGTCGCCAGGATCAGGGCGATGCCCGCCAGCATCTGGTTGGAGATGCCGAACAGCGGCCAGAAGGTGTTGATGCCGCCCAGCGGGTCGATCACCCCCTGATAGAGGATGTAGCCCCAGGCGGCGACGCACAGCCCGGTGGCGATCAGGTTCCCGGCCCAGGACGCGGTCCGCTGGAGCGGCTTGAAGAAGACGCCGAGCAGGTCCTGAAGCATGAAGCGTCCGGCGCGGGTGCCCGCATCCACGGCGGTCAGGATGAACAGGGCCTCGAACAGGATGGCGAAATGGTACCAGAAGGCCATCATCGCCTTGCCGCCGAACAGGTCGGAGAAGATCTGCGCCATGCCGACCGCCAGCGTCGGGGCGCCGCCGGCCCGCGACAGGATGCTCACCTCGCCGACATCCTGCGCGGTCTGGGTGATCATCTCCGGCGTGATGACGAAGCCCCAGTTGTTGATCACCTGCGCGGCGGACTCCGCCGTGGTGCCCAGCACCGCGGGCGGGCTGTTCATGGCGAAGTAGATGCCCGGCTCGATGCAGGAGGCCGCCACCAGGGCCATGATGGCGACGAAGGACTCCGTCAGCATGCCGCCGTAGCCGATGAAGCGGGTGTGGACCTCGTTCTCCACCATCTTCGGCGTGGTGCCCGAGGAGATCAGGGCATGGAACCCCGACACCGCGCCGCAGGCGATGGTGATGAACAGGAACGGGAACAGGCTGCCCGACCACACCGGCCCGGTGCCGTCCACGAACCGGGTGACGCTGGGCATCTTCATCGGCGGCGCGACCAGCAGGATGCACAGCGCCAGCAGCACGATGGTGCCGACCTTGAGGAAAGTGGACAGATAGTCGCGCGGCGCCAGCAGCAGCCACACCGGCAGCACCGACGCCACGAAGCCGTAGCCGATCAGTATCCAGGTGATCTGCACGCCGGTCAGCGTGAAGATCGGCGCCAGGGTCTCGCTCTGGGCGACCTGCCCGCCGAGCAGGATGGCCGCGATCAGCAGGAAGAAGCCGATCACCGAGATCTCGCCGATCCGCCCAGGGCGGAGGAAGCGCATGTAGACGCCCATGAACAGGGCGATCGGCACGGTGGCGGCGACCGTGAAGAAGCCCCACGGGCTGTTGGTCAGCGCCTTGACCACGACCAGGGCCAGCACCGCCAGGATGATCACCATGATCATGAAGGTCCCGAACAGGGCGATCACGCCGGGGATGTCCCCCAGCTCGGCCTTGATCAGCTCGCCCAGCGACCGCCCGTCGCGGCGCATCGAGACGAACAGGATCATGAAGTCCTGCACCGCCCCGGCGATCACCACGCCGGCCAGAATCCACAGCATCCCCGGCAGATAGCCCATCTGGGCGGCCAGCACCGGGCCGACCAGCGGGCCGGCGCCGGCGATGGCGGCGAAATGGTGGCCGAACAGGACGTACTGGTTGGTCGGGACGTAATCCAGACCGTCATTGTGGCGCATCGCCGGAGTCGGACGCGCCGGGTCCAGGCGCATGACGCGCGTGGCGATGAAAAGGCTGTAGTAGCGGTACGACACCAGATAAGTGCAGACGGCGGCCACGACCAGCCAGAGGGCGTTGATGGTCTCGCCGCGCGCCAAGGCCACGGTGCCGAGCGCGAAGGCTCCCAGTACAGCGAAAAACAGCCACGGGACATGATTGAGGATGCGGGCCATGCGTACTCCTCCCAAACGATGCAGAATCGTCGAAAAGCACGATCATCCTGGCAAAAACGGCGGGAAATCATCCTCCCAAGCGGCTCATACGGAAAGCGAAAACCGCCCGGTCGCGACCGGATGGGCCGGAGTTAAGGCGTGGTACCCTCAAAGAGAGGGGATGTCCGTTCTCATCCGCCGCGGGCTTTCGCACGCATCCGCAAGCCGCCGATGATCGCGCCATGCACGATGCCGGCGCCCAGGCTGGTGTGGCCGCTGAACATGACGAGGCCGAGCCCCCACCCCTGCCACGCCACGAGCAGGCCCAGCGCCCCCAGCAGGGCGGCGGCCCCGCCGGCGCGCAGGCTTGCCGTGGCGGGCGCCGGCAGGGACCGTCCGAACAGGTCGTGCTGCTGTCGGTCCATCGCGACGGCCAGCGCGGCGAAACCCGTCAGGCACAGGATGAAGGAGGACAGGTGGATCATGGTCATCCCTCGCGCAGCACGGCGCCGTTGACGGGTTCGCGGACCGGCTTGCGCGCGGGCCGCGGCTTGGGCTGGTGCCGCTGCGTGCGGACCGCCAGGGCGGCATGGAGACCCGCCAGCGCCCAGCACATCGCATCCATGCCGGCGAACACCCGGTCGCCCGCGCCCAGGCTGTGCCAGAACGGCCTGGGCGTGGTGACGGCGTTGAGCACCGGCAGCAGCGCCAGCAGCGCGGCGGCCAGCCACAATTGCTCGACCCAGGCTTTTTTGGCCGGGCGCAGCACGGCGTGCAGCAGGGTCAGCGCCCAGACGATGAAGAATCCGTGGATCTCCCAGTTCGCGCGGTCCGCCAGCGTCACCGGCAGCAGCCGGTTGGCCCACAGGAAGGCCGTCATGGCGACCGACAGGCCGGCGATGCCGGCGATGTTCAGCCGCTCCACGACGCGGAAACCGACATGGGGCCGCTCCGGATCGGGCAGCTTCTGCCGCCGTTTCACGATCCACATCACCAGCCCGGTGCCCACCATCGCGGTGCCGGCGAGGCTGACGAGGAAATAGAGCCAGCGCGTCACGCTGTCGCTGAAACGCCCCAGATGCAGGGCGTAGAGCACGCCGCGCGTCTCCGCCGCCGCCCCCACCCCCTCATGGACCGCCAGCAGCCTGCCGGTGGAGCCCTCGAACTCCAGATACTGCGGACTCATGGAGACGCGCCCGCCGTCGCCGCGCGCCACCGCCACCCGCGCCGCCGCGTCGCCCGCGTGCGTGGCGGTGACCCGGCCCACATTGTCGCGGCCCCAGCGCTCCTGGGCCTGCCGCACCATGTCCTCGACCGAGGCGAGCGGCGCCGTCTCGCCGCTGGGCTTGCCCGGCTGGATGAAGGCGCTGAGTTCGGCGGTGAGCTGCTGGCGCTCCGCCGCGGTCCTGATCGCCGCCCGCTCGCCCCAAGGCATGTAGAGCGCCATCAGCGTCACCAGCCCCGTGTAGGTGATCATGGCGTGGAACGGCAGCCCGAAGACCGACAGCGCGTTGTGCGCGTCGAGCCAGGAGCGCTGGCCCCTGCCCCAGCGGAAGGTGAAGAAATCGGTGAAGATCTTCTTGTGCGTGATGACCCCGCTGACGATGGCCACCAGCATGAACATGGCCGCGATTCCCGCGATCCAGCGCCCCCACACCACCGGCATGTAGTGGAACTGGAAATGGAAGCGGTAGAAGAAATCGCCGCCCAGCGTCCCGCGCGACGTGACCGTCCGCCCGGTCGCCGCGTCGAAGTTGCCCTCGCCGAACGCGCGCTGCCCCGGAGCGGCCCCGGCGGTGCGCCAGAAGGCGTAGACGCTGTTGTTGCGGGCGTCCGGCAGGCGCAGGCTCCATTGCGGGCTGCCCGGCGCGACGGTGCCGAGCTCGTCGGCGATGCGCTGGGCCACCACCGCCGGGTCCGGCACCTGGATCTGCGCCGGCAGTTCGGGGCGCATCCATTGCGACAGCTCGTCCTTGAAGTAGGACACCGTCCCGGTGAGGAACATCGCATAGAGCACCCAGCCGAGCAGCAGCCCGACCCAGCTGTGCAGGTCGGACATGCTCTGGCGGAGTCCGCGGCCGGCGGGGCGCGCGTCCTGATCGGTCTTCACGTTCGGGCTCCCCGTCACCACACCGGCCACGCCGCCACGAGCAGCGGTGCCGCCACAACCAGCAGACCCGCCCAGGCGCGCCGGGCGCTGCGGACCGCGAAGACCCAGATCACCGCACCGGCGTAGACCGCGAAACCCGCCATCTGGCCGGTGAGCACCGCCTGCGGCTTGCTCATGGGAAGCGCCAGCGCCGCCACGCTGGCGAGTGCGGCCAGCGCATAGCCGCCGAACAGGGCGGCGGCCATGCGCGACACGAGCGGGCCAAACCTGCGGCCCCAGCCGGCCATCGACGTCATTTGTTGGGCGCCGCCGCCGGACCCGCGGGGATCGGCTCCAGCCCGTCGGCGTGAACGTAGGTCACCGTGGTGACGTAGCTCACACCGTCATACTTTTCGGGACCCTTGGCGCCCTGGCGCTCGCCGGGGGTGCGCTCGTTCAGGCTGACCTCGGCGACGTAGGTGCCCTTCCACGGCATGTCGAAGGTGACCAGCCCCTGCTCGTCGGTGTGTTCCTCCTTGGCCCAGCCGGATTGGGTGACCAGCGCCACCTTGGTCTTGGCCTTGGGCTGGCCCTGGAAGACCAGCCTGAACTGGCCCGGCTTGCCGGTGGGCACGAGGTCCAGCGCCAGCTTCGGCGCCTGCTCGGCAAAGCCGGTGATCAGGCGCGCCGCGGGATGGAACCAGTTGGTGGTCTCCTTGTCGCCCTGCTTCCAGCTGTAGAGCGGATAGAGGGCGTCCTCGGCGACGATGCTCTCGCCCGCCGCAGCCTTGAAGGGCAGCGCGAAGCCGTCCGCGGTCTTGGCGGCGTCGGCCTTCCGCTCGCCGTTGGCGGAGACGAGGGTGGCCGCCGGCTTGGCGAACTTGTCGAGCAGGCCCGGCGAGGCTTCGCGCAGGTTCTCGCCGAATTCCCCGAAGCGGATCGTGGCGTTCCCCTGGCCGGGCTGTTCGATCCAGATCTGGTGGGCCTGCGCGGGCGCGGCGAAGCCCAGCGCGGCGATGAAAGCGAGGGACAGCTTGTTCATGATGGTATCCACAAGGACGTGAGGATCAGAAATCGGCCTTAGAAATCGGCGGTGGCGGACAACAGGAAGGTCCGCGGCGACCCGACGGTCACGTAGGTGCCGGTGGTCAGCCAGTAGGTCTTGTCGAAGACGTTCTCGACGCTGGCGCGCAGCACGACGGGCTTGCCCGACACCTCGGCGTTGTAGCGGGCGCCGATGTCGAAGCGGGTCCAGCCGTCGAAGCGCAGCGTGTTGGCGTTGGTCAGGTAGGAGCCGGACGTGTAGATCACCCGCCCGTTGAGCGCGAGGCCCTCGACCCACGGGGTGTCCCAATCCAGGCTGCCGGAGAAGGTCTTGTCCGGAACGCCGGCGGCGTCGTTGCCCTCCTCCGCCGCGACGGCGGTCTTCGTCAGTTCCGGCTTCAGGAAGGTCGCGCTGGCCATGGCGCGCAGGCCGGGCAGGATCTCGCCGTAGGCGGACAGCTCCAGGCCGCGGTTGCGCTGCTCGCCGTCATAGGCCAGCTCGTTGGCCGCGTTGCGGATCGAACTCGGGCGCGAGAGCTGGAAGACCGCCGCGGTGGTCGTGACGGTGCCCCAATCGACCTTGACCCCGGCCTCGACCTGCTTCGACTTGAAGGGCTCCAGCACCGCCCCGGTGTTGGCGTAGCCGGCGCCGACGATGGTGCCGCGCGTCAGGCCCTCGGCGTAGTTGCCGTAGACCGCCACGTTCTCCAGCGGCTTGACCACCAGACCGGCGAGCGGCGTCGTGGCGCTGGCCTTGTAGCTGCTGGTCTGCGCGCCGGTCGCCGTGCTGTAGCCCTTCACCCGCACGGTCTGGTCGCGCACGCCCAGCGTCAGCAGGATGCGGTCCTCGACGAAGGACAGCGTGTCGGCCACCGCGACGCTGGTGAGCGTCGTCTCCGCCGACTTGCGCGGGTCGGTGCGCGGCGCCGTGATGACGGGAAGCGGCGACGGGTTGTAGATGTTCGACCGGGTCGAGCCGGCGGACTGGATGTAGGCGTTGCCCTCCTCCCGCTGGAAGCCGGTGTAGCCGATGTTGAGCTGGTGGCGGACGGGTCCCGTCTCGAAGCGCAGGCGTGCCCCCGCCGTGCCGCTGACCGTCTCGCTGTAGGAGTCGTAATAGGAATTGCGGACCGTGAAGTTGCCGAGCGCGTCCACGGCGGGGCCGGACACCGGGAAGATCTGCTCGTTCGTGCCGTCCCGGTAGCCGATGCCGGCATAGGCGGTCAGCCAGTCCGTCACGTCGAACTCGATGTTCGAGGCGATGGTCTTGTCCTTCTGGACCAGCGTCGTGTCGGGGTACCAGTTGCTCCGCGCGTCGGGCGGCGACGGGATGGCGGTGGTCGTGGACAGCAGGCTGATCTGCGGGCGGAAATTGTCGGTGTCGTCGCGCTGGATGATGCCGTCGAGCGACCAGCGCAGCCGCTCGCCCCGGTAATCCACCGCCAGCGCGCCGAGGCCGGTCTTCACGTCGCCGTCCTCGATCGAGGCTTCGCCGCCGCGCAGCAGGCCGTTGAAGCGCACGCCCCAGGCGTTGTTCTCGCCGAAGCGGCGCCCGGTGTCGACATGAAGGCCGAAATTGGCGTCGCTCTGGTAGAGCCCGGTCACGCGGGTCAGCGGCTGTTCGCCGGCCCGTTTGCTGAGGATGTTGATGCCGCCGCCGATGCTGCCGCCGGGGGCGATGCCGTTGATCAGCGCGCCGGGTCCCTTCAGCAGCTCGATCCGCTCGATGATCTGCGACGGCACGCGGTTGGAGGACACCAGACCGTACATGCCGTTGAAGCCGACGTCGCCGGACGGAACCGCGAAGCCGCGGATCTGGAACGTGTCGTCGAAGCCGTTGCCGCCCGTGGTCGTGCGCACCGAAGCGTCGTTGACCAGCGTGTCCGCCGCCGTGCGCGCCTGCTGGTTCTCGATCAGTTCGGACGTGTAGTTGGTCGTGCTGAACGGCGTGTCCAGCGTGTTCCTGGTGCCCAGCAGGCCCAGCGAGCCGCCGCGCGCCACCTGGCCGCCGGCGTAGGGCGGCGGCGGCTCGCCCGGAGCCGATCCGGCGTTGGCCGAAACCTGAACGGACGGCAGCACCGTCACGCCGGACGAGGCGTCGGCAGCCGGCGCGGCGCCCTGCGCCACCAGACCGTACCCCGACGGCGTGCGCGCGATCCGGTACCCGCTGCCGTCGAGAATCCGGCGGAAACCGTCCTCGACCGTCGTCGCCCCGCGCACCCCCTGGGAGGTCTTGCCGCGGACCTGCTCCGCGTCCACCGCGACGGCGACCCCGGCCTGTGCGGCGAAGCTCCGCAACGCGGCGTCGAGGGGACCCGGCGGCACGTTGGCCTCGACCGTACGGGCCGCCCCCGTCTGGGCATGGGCCGCCGGAGCGATCGGAAGGCCGCCCGCCAGGACGGCGCCGGCAACGCAAACGGCCATGGCGACCGGGCGCAGCCCCGGTGCGAAGAGGTCGTGCGCAGAGCCGGCGGCGCTGCGGCGGCGGGCGGTCCGGCGCAGAGCACCCTTGCCGCTTGATTGTAGCATAATGCCTTTTCCTCTACCAAAAGGTGTGCGCATGGCGCAGCGTCGGCGACCGGCACCCCGTCCGTTCCAATGAGCCGAACATTTGCGCTGATCACCAGAATGCGAATGATTCTCATTCTAAGCATCGGGCGGCGGGTTGCGCAAGAGGGCAACGTCACCGGTCCGGTGATCGTGCGCACCCTTATATCCATGATCTCTTTAGGGGAATTTTGAACGCTTCAACGCCTCCGCCTCCTTCGGAGGCAAGGACGTGCGGCACCACCGCCGGTCACCATCTCAAGGAAAGAGATGCCCGCCGATGCGCAACCATCAAGCAAATCCTTTGAATAATCTTACAATCGCCACCTGCATGAACTTGCCCTCATATAATATCCATCACGACAGTATGGGTGATCCGATGTCCTGCGCGGGCCACGCCAAACGAAATCGGCACTCATTCGTTGAAAACATTCGCGGTGTTCAGATATTTTTTAACAAATTGATTTGTTATTGGCTCTCCCGATACGGAACTGCCGCGACAGCGAGAGGGTCAACATGCCGGATACCCTGGACGCCACCGTTCCGCTTCTGACCATCCCCGATGCGCTGGCCTCCGAAGCGGCGGCGGTGCTGCTGAGTGGCGATGCCGGCGCGTTGAAGACCGTGCAGGAGAAGCTCGCGGCGGCACTGACCGGCCAGGGGCTGCCGGGAACCGCGGCGGGCACCGTGGCGGACGGCTGGATGCGCGACGTCGCGGCGGGAATCGGCGCGAGCGGCACGCCCGACGACGCCATCGCGCAGGCGAGCCGGATCGCCGCCGGAACCGCGGCGCGCATGGCCCAGGCGGCCCAGGAAACCGCCGCCCTGTCGGGGGAACAGCGCTTGGCCGTGGCCCTGGCGCAGGGCGTCGTGAACGATCCCGGGACGGCTTCCGACCTGTCCTCGGCTCTGTTCAGCGGGGTGATGGACCCGCTGGCCCGCCCGGCGGGGGCCGCGGACCCGATCGCCGCCCTGTCGCAGGCTTTGACCGCGCCCCCGGTGGCCCCCGCGGCGCCGGAAGCGGTTCCCGCTTCGCCGTCCGACAAGCTCGCCGCCGCGCTCGCCTCCGGGGTGGGGGTGCAGGACGCGGTGAAGGCGCTCGGCCCCGGCCAGGGTGGACCGTTCGCCGAAGCGCTGGAACAGGCCCTGTCCAGCGGCGCCGACGCCGGCAGCGCCGTCGCCGCGGCGCAGGCGCTGAGCGCCACGAGCACCGACCAGTCCAAGTCCATCGCGGTCGAACAGACCGACGGAGCGCGCATGCTCGGCGCCCTCGCCTCCGGCAGGACGGAGGGGGCGGGCGGCGCCCTGGACGGCAACCCCGCCTTCACCAGCGTCCTGAACGACGCGCTGGCGCAGGGCGCGCAACCCGACGCCGCGCTTGGCGCCTCGGCCAGGGCGCAAACGGAGATGGCAGCCCGCCAGGACGCCGCCGCCGTGCCGCCGAAGCCGGCGGACGCGCTGGTCGCCTCGCTGGCGTCGGGCCAGAATGTGGCGGCCACCCTCAAGACCTTCGCGGGTGCCGCCGGCCTGGACGGCGCGGCGTCCGGCGGATTCGGGCAGGCGCTGGGACGCGCCCTGTCCACCGGCCAGGAGATGTCCGGCGCGCTCGGTTCGGCCCAGCAGACCGTGTCGACGGCGATGGCGCTGTCGGCGGAAACGGCGAAGGGCGTGAAGAGCGACGGGCTGATCGCGGCGCTCGCCAGCGGGCAGAACGTGCAGCAGGCGGTCCAGTCGCTGGGCGGGTTTGGCGCCGCCTTCAACGCCGCCTTGGGGCAGGCGCTGGCGGACGGGCGCGCCCCCGGGCAGGCGCTCGCCGCCGCCCGCCAGACCGCGGACACCGTGCAGCAGAACGCCCAGAGCAGCGAAGTCCCCGTCTCCGCCGAGAACAAGGCCCTGGCCGGTCTCGCCGCCCCGGCGCCTGCGGGAGAAGCGGCCAAGGACGGCGGCGAGAAGGGCGGCGGCGAGAAGCCCGCGCAGAACGCCGAGACGCCGGAAGGCAAGCCCGCCGAACAAGTGGCCGAGGCCGCCGCGGAGAGCAAAGCCGCGAAGGGCGAAGAAGGAAGCAAGGAGGACGGCGGCGAGAAGGAAGGCGGAAAGGAAGGCACCAAGGACGAGGGCGCCAAGGAGGGCGCCAAGGAGGACGCAAAGGGCGAGGCGGGAGACAAGGCCACCGCCGAAGCCTCCCCCGACGCGGCCAAAACCAGCGCCGGCGCCGAACCCGCGCTCAAGGCGATCAGCTTCGACGCGCCGGGCGCCGCCAAGAGCGCCGACGCCCCCGCGCCGAGCGCCACCGCCCCCGCAC
>NZ_JAUJFI010000165.1 GCF_030849505.1 Azospirillum isscasi
CTGTCGCGCTCCAGCCGGCGGCGGGCGGCGTCCTCGTCCGGCAGGCGGAAGGCGCGCAGCCCGCGCCACCCCGTCCAGCCGATGGCGGCGGCGAACAGCAGCAGGAGCAGGGCGTGCAGCCAGCCCGGCAGAAGCGGCAGGAGATTCAGCAGGGCGAGGGCGAGGAAGGCCCCGGCGATGGCGGCGGGCGCCCACAGCGCCGGCCACAGCCGTTCCCAGAGCAGGGCGGCGCGGGCCTGCGCCATGCGGAGACGGGGTTCCCGCGGGGCGGGGGCGGGGGGAGCCTCCTTGTTCAGGGGGAACCGGAACCCGTCGTTGCTGTCGCTCATCCCGCACTCCCGTCCAGCCGCGTGCCGAAACCCTGAACCCGGCCTGGGGGAGAGAGGCGGAAGCCGGGCGTCGTCAGGATATAGGCTCTGCCGCGCCGGATTTCCCGGCCCGGCCATCGAGCCATTCACCAAACCACTTGTCCATGACCAGAATATGGCCGCAGAGCCACATCTCGACATAGCTCTGAAGAAACTGGATCTCTTCCGAATCGCGCTCGTCGGCGTCGGACTGCCGGCGGACGAAGTCGGCGAAGGTGTCGTGCATCTTCTTGTGCTTGACGTAGTCGGGATAGCCGACGGCGCGCATCAGCCCTTCTTCGCGGCGGAAATGATAGGCCGAATAGTCGGCCAGTTCACGCAGGAAGCGGTTCGCGGATTCCCGCGTTTCCCCGGCGGCGATGGCCGCGCCGAACTGGTTGAAGAGCTGAAAAAGGCGCTGATGGTCTCCGTCCACAGCGCTCTGGCCGATGGCATAGGCCGCGTCCCACTCCATGATGTTCCCCGCGCGTTTCTCGAACGGGGAATCATACGCCTTAAGGGTGCCGATGTGCAGCGGTTATTGCACCCCGCCGGCCGTCGCGGGGCGGCCCGCGCGCCGGTCACGACTTGTGCCGGTCGGCCCACAGATAGACGTCGGCCTTCGCGATTCCCGTGAACTCCGCGACCGCGCCATAGACCTGCGCGTCGATGCGGATGTCCTCCTGGTAATAGGCGAGGAAGCAGATGCGCCAATCGCCGGCGGGCTTGGCCTGCACGAGCTGGCGGAGCTTCGACGAACAGCCCTTGGGCCAGGCGCCGCCGGCCATCTGGCGCGTCGGCGAGCGGTCCATGCAGGGGCTCTTGGTCAGCAGGATCTCGACGACGTCGGGCTCCTGGTTGTTGTTCTGCGCGACGTAGGCGGGCCAGTTGACGATCAGAGTTTCCTCGGCGTGCGCGGCTCCGCCGCCCGGAACGGTGTTCTGGCCGTTGGGCAGGGAATTGAGCGTCCAGAGGAGGGTGTCGTCCTCGTTCCAGCGCATGACCAGCGCGACGAGGTTGGGGTCCTGGGCAACGGCCAGGGTGATGTCGGCGACGGCGTCGCGGAAGGCGCCGTTCAGGCGGATGGACGTCATGGAAGGGGGCTCCATTCGGGTTGGATGCCCCCTTCCAGACGGTCTTCAAAGGCCAAGTGTGAAGGGCCAGATGTGAAGGGCCGGGCGTGAAGGCCCCGATCAGTCCTTCAGCCAGTCCGGCACGCGGTCCAGCGCCAGCAGCTCCTCCACCGAGACGCGGGGGCGGATGACCGAGAACCGGTCGCCGTTCACCAGCACCTCCGGGATCAGCGGGCGGGTGTTGTAGGTGGAGGACATGACCGCGCCATAGGCCCCCGCCGACAGGATCGCCACCAGCTCGTCCGGCGCCATGGCCGGCAGCGCGCGCTGGAGCGCGAAGGTGTCGCCGCTCTCGCAGACCGGCCCGACGACGTCGCAGGGCTCGGTGGCGGCGCCCCTGGCGGGCTCCGTCACCGGGACGATGCCGTGATAGGCTTCGTACAGGGTGGGGCGGATCAGGTCGTTCATCGCCGCGTCCAGGATGACGAAGCGGCGGTGCAGCCCCTGCTTCACATAGATCACCCGCGACACCAGGATGCCGGCGTTGCCGACCAGCGAGCGGCCCGGCTCCAGCGAGATGCGGCAGCCGAGGTTGCCGGTGATCGACTTCACCATGGCGGCGTAGTCGGCGATGTCCGGCGGCGCCTCGTGCTTGTAGACGATGCCCAGCCCGCCGCCGAGGTCGAGGCGGGTGATGTCGTGCCCGTCCTCGCGCAGGACGTGGAGCAGCGCCGCCACCCGCTCGTAGGCGGCGCGGAAGGGGGCGAGATCGGTCAGCTGCGACCCGATGTGCACGGCGATGGCCACCGGCTTGATGCCGGGCAGCCGGGCGGCCTGGGCGTAGACCTCCCGCGCGTGGTCGTAATCGACGCCGAACTTGTTCTCTTTCTTGCCGGTGGCGATCTTGGCGTGGGTCTTGGCGTCCACGTCCGGATTCACGCGGAAGGCGATGGGGGCGGTGACCCCCAGGCTGACCGCCACCTCCGACAGGGCCTCCACCTCCGGGATGGATTCCACGTTGATCTGGTGGATTCCGGCCTCCAGCGCGGCGCGCATCTCCTCGCGCGTCTTGCCGACGCCGGAGAAGATGATCTTGCCCGCGGGGATGCCGCCGGCCAGCGCGCGCCGCATCTCGCCGCCCGACACCACGTCGGCGCCGGCCCCGAGACGGGCGAAGGCGCGGATGACCGCGAGGTTGGAATTGGCCTTCACCGCGTAGCAGACGTCGGCGTCCTGCCCCGCGAAGGCCCCGGCATAGGCGCTGTAATGCGCCTCCAGCGCCGCCGTGGAGTAGCAGTAGAAGGGCGTGCCGACCTCTGCCGCGATGGTGGACAGCGGCACGGATTCGGCGTGCATCACGCCGTTGCGGTAGGCGAAGGCGCTCATGGGAAGCGGACTCCGGAGGACGGCTGACCGGGCTTGGGGTCGGTCTTCGGGTTCGGGTAGGTGCCGGGGAACCTGTCGGCTTCCTTGCCCTGCGGGGGATCGACGAAGCTCGGCTTCTTGCCGCAGCCGGCCAGCGTCAGCGCGACGGCGGCGGTCGCCAGGATCAGCAGGGGACGCCTCACAGGAAACGCTCCCGCGCCGCCTTCACGGCCTCGCGCACGCGGACGGGGGAGGCGCCGCCGAAGCTGCGCCGGCTGTCCAGCGACGCCTCGATGCTCAGCGCCGGGAAGACGGATTCGGTGATGCGCGGCTCGATGGCCTGCAACTCCTCCAGCGTCAGGGCGGTCAGGCCGACGCGCTTGTCCTCCGCCGCCTTCACGGCGCGCCCGGTGATGTGGTGCGCCTCGCGGAAGGGGATGTTCAGCTCCCGCACCAGCCAGTCGGCGAGGTCGGTGGCGTTGAGGAAGCCGCGGTCGGTCGCCTCGCGCAGCGCCGGCACGTTCGGCTGCATGTCGCGCACCATGCCTTCCATGGCGGCGATGCACAGCGCCAGCGTGTCGTCGGCCTCGAAGACCGGCTCCTTGTCCTCCTGCATGTCCTTGGAATAGGCCAGCGGCAGGCCCTTCATGGCGACCAGCAGGCTGTTCAGGCTGCCGATGACGCGCCCGGCCTTGGCCCGCACCAGCTCCGCCGCGTCCGGGTTCTTCTTCTGCGGCATGATGGAGGAGCCGGTGGTGAAGGCGTCCGTCAGTTTGATGAAGCGGAACTGGGCGGAGCACCACAGCACGATCTCCTCCGCGAAGCGGGAGAGGTGCATGCCGCAGATGCTCGCCGCCGCCAGATACTCCAGCGCGAAATCGCGGTCGGACACGGCGTCCAGCGAGTTGGCGGTGGGCCGGTCGAAGCCCAGCGCCTCCGCCGTCATGAAGCGGTCGATGGGGTAGGGCGTGCCGGCCAGCGCGGCGGAGCCCAGCGGGCATTCGTTCAGCCGGGCGCGGGCGTCGCGCAGGCGGCCGCGGTCGCGCCCGAACATCTCCACATAGGCCAGCAGATGGTGGCCGAAGCTGACCGGCTGGGCGGCCTGGAGGTGGGTGAAGCCCGGCATCACCGTGTCGGTGTGCTTCTCCGCCAGATCGATCAGCGCGGCCTGGAGCGCCTTCAGCCCCTGGTCGGCGCGGTCGAGCGCGTCGCGCACCCACAGCTTGAAGTCGGTCGCCACCTGGTCGTTGCGCGACCGTCCGGTGTGCAGGCGCTTGGCCGGTTCGCCGATCAGCTCGGCCAGCCGGGCCTCCACATTCATGTGGATGTCCTCAAGCTCCACCTTGAAGGTGAAGGCTCCGGAGTCGATCTCTTCCTTGACCCGGTCCAGCCCGTCGCGGATGGCATCGGCGTCGGCCTGGGTTATGATGCCCTGGCGCGCCAGCATGGCGGCGTGGGCCTTCGACCCGGCGATGTCCTGGTCGGCCAGCCGCTTGTCGAAGCCGATGGAGGCGTTGATCTTCTCCATGATGGCGGCGGGACCGCGGGCGAAGCGGCCACCCCACATCTGGCTGGCAGCCGGGGCGGAGGTGCGGTCTTGAGGGTTCGGCTTGGGCTGTTCGGCGCTCATGGCGGACACAATACGGGTGGGAGGACGGGAAGCGTGAGTATGCGGACTTTGGCGGCCACCGCAATCTTTTGTGTGATCCTGGGCGGCGCCGGGCTGTGGGTGGCGCTGGCCGGGCCGTCGGCCCCGCCCCCGGCCACCGTGACCCTGACCCTGACCCAGCCCTCCCCCGGCGCGACGGCGGTGGGGCTGGAGAAGTTCCGCTACATGGAGCCGCTGAAGCCGGTGCCGGCGCTGACCTTCCTGGACGGGGAGGGGCGCCGGGTGGACCTGTCGGAGTTCAAGGGCCGTCTGGTCCTGCTGAACCTGTGGGCGACCTGGTGCGCGCCCTGCGTGAAGGAGATGCCGGCGCTCGACCGCCTCCAGGCGCAACTGGGCGGGCCGGGCTTCCAGGTGGTCGCCCTGTCGGTGGACCGCGGCGGCAAGGATCAGGTGGCGCCCTTCTACCAGCGGACCGGCGTGAAGAACCTTGCCCTCTACCTCGACCCGTCGAGCGCCTCCATGCAGACGCTGACGCTGCGCGGCCTGCCGACCACCCTGCTGGTGGACCAGGAAGGGCGGGAGCTTGGCCGCATCGAAGGGGCGGTGGAATGGGATTCGCCGGAGGTCGTCGCCTTCCTGCGCAAGCATATGGGCCACGGCGGCGGCCCGGCGCGCGACAGCCGCGGCGGCATGGTGCGGACGGGCGGGTGAGGCTCCGCACACCCCTTCTCCCCAGGGGGAGAGGGGACTTTAGGAATTTACATCACTCCGACGACCCGGACGTTCCCGGCGGCGCATCCCCCGGCGGCGCCTGGGTCTGCGGCGGGGCCGGGCGGCGCGCCAGTTCGGCCATGATCCTCCGCGCCTCCTCGAAATGGGCGTGCAGCGTGGGCAGGGCGCCGCGGGCAATGTCCCCGGTCGCGCCGCCGCGTTCGGCCTGGGCCTCGTACAGCTTGATGGCGCGGGCGTGGGTTTCCTCCTCCGCGGCCATGTAGCGGCGGTCGAAGGCGCCGTCGGGCGTGTCGCGCAGGCTGGACATGTGGGCGCGGGCGGCCAGGCTCAGGTCGTGCGGGAGGGGAACGCCGTGGCGCAGCGCCATATCGGCCAGCCGGTCGGTCATCAGCGCGTGATCGTCCGCCATGCGGCGGGCGAAACGGCGGACCGGCTCCGTTTCCGCCCGATCCTGGGCGAGCTTGCCGAGCGCCTGTTCGGCCATGCCGTCGGCCAGGGCCTCCGCGATGAAATTGCGCTCCTGCCGGGACAGGACGGGGATGGGGTCCGACTCCGGCGACTGGGCCGGGGCCGGGCTGCACAGACAGGCCAGAAGCACCGCCGCCAGGAAAGTACGCCGCATCGCCCCCGTCCTTTCCTCTGGCCGGCTTCGGACGCCGGTCCTCGTGAGGACGAACAGAGCGCAAGCGCAGCGGTTCCGCAAAGGAACGAGGCCCGCCCCGGTTTCCCGGGACGGGCCTCGTTGCAATGACCGCAGGGGGACGCCGCGTCAGCGGGTCGGGACCGGCGGGTTCTTGGAGTAGTCGTAGAAGCCGCGGCCGACCTTGCGGCCGACCCAGCCGGCCTCGACATACTTCACCAGCAGCGGGCAGGGGCGGTACTTGCTGTCGGCCAGACCCTCGTAGAGGACCTGCATGACCGCCAGACAGGTGTCCAGACCGATGAAGTCCGCCAGTTCCAGCGGACCCATCGGGTGGTTGGCGCCCAGCTTCAGCGCCGTGTCGATGGCCTGGACGCCGCCCACGCCCTCGTAGAGGGTGTAGACCGCCTCGTTGATCATCGGCAGCAGGATGCGGTTGACGATGAAGGCCGGGAAGTCCTCGGCCACCGCCGCGGTCTTGCCGATGTTCGCCGTCAGCTCGCTGACCGCGGCGAAGGTGGCCTCGTCGGTCGCGATGCCGCGGATCAGCTCGACGAGCTGCATCACCGGCACCGGGTTCATGAAATGCATGCCCATGAACTTCGACGGGCGGTCGGTCGAGGCCGCGAGGCGGGTGATCGAGATCGACGAGGTGTTCGTCGCGATCAGCGCCTCGGGCTTGAGGTGCGGGACCAGCTTCTTGAAGATCTCGCGCTTCAGCGCTTCGTTCTCCGTGGCCGCCTCGACCACCAGATCGGCGTCATGGAACACGGACAGGTCGGCGCCGGTGGAGATGCGGGCGATCGCCGCCGCCTTGTCGGCCTCCGTCAGCTTCCCCTTCTGAACCTGACGGTCCATGTTCTTGGAGATCGCGGCCACCGACTTCTGCAGAATCTCCGCGCTGATGTCGGAGATGACGACCTCGTACCCCGCCTGCGAGCAGACATGGGCGATACCGCTGCCCATCTGGCCGGCACCGATGACGCCAATCTTCTTGATCGTGGACATATGAGCTTTCCCGCTTGTCTTCGGTAGGACGAGGACCGGCCGATTACGCCTTGTCCAGCTCGGCCGTCAGTTCCGGCACCGCCTTGAACAGGTCGGCAACCAGACCATAGTCCGCCACCTGGAAGATGGGCGCTTCCTCGTCCTTGTTGATGGCGACGATGACCTTGCTGTCCTTCATGCCGGCGAGGTGCTGGATGGCACCGGAAATGCCGACGGCGATGTACAGCTCGGGGGCCACGATCTTGCCGGTCTGCCCGACCTGATAGTCGTTGGGGACGAAGCCGGCGTCCACCGCGGCGCGGCTGGCGCCGACCGCGGCACCCAGCTTGTCGGCCAGCGCTTCGAGGAGCTTGAAGTTGTCGCCCGACTGCATGCCGCGTCCGCCGGACACGACGATCTTGGCCTGGGTCAGCTCCGGACGCTCCGACTTCGTCAGCTCCTGGCCGACGAACTTGGCGGTGCCGGCGGCGCCCGTCCCGGCGACGCTCTCCACCGTGGCCGAACCGCCGGTGGCCGCCGCCGCCTCGAAGGCGGTGGTGCGGACCGTGACGACCTTGATCGGGTCGGCGGACTTCACGGTGGCGATGGCGTTGCCGGCGTAGATGGGCCGCTCGAACGTGTCGGCGGACACCACGCCGGTGATGTCGGAGATGGCGGCGACGTCCAGCAGCGCGGCGACGCGCGGCAGGAGGTTCTTGCCCTCCGACGAGGCGGCGGCCAGCACATGGCCGTAGCCCTTGGCGAGCCCGACGACCAGCGGGGAGACGTTCTCCGGCAGCGGGTGGGCGTAGGCCGCGTCGTCGGCCAGCAGCACCTTGGCCACGCCGGCGATCTTGGACGCCGCGTCGGCGACCGCCTGGGCGCCCTGGCCGGCGACCAGGACATGGACATCCCCGCCGATCTTGGCGGCGGCGGTGACCGCGTTCAGCGTGGCGGGCTTCAGCGCGGCGTTGTCGTGTTCAGCGATGACGAGAATGGCCATGTCAGATCACCCGCGCTTCGTTCTTCAGCTTGTCGACCAGGGCGGCCACGTCGGCGACCTTGACGCCGGCCTTGCGCTTGGGCGGCTCGGCCACCTTCAGCGTGGTCAGGCGGGGCGCCACGTCGACGCCCAGCGCGTCGGGCGCCAGCGTCTCGATGGGCTTCTTCTTGGCCTTCATGATGTTGGGCAGCGAGGCGTAGCGCGGCTCGTTGAGGCGCAGGTCCGCCGTCACCACCGCCGGGAGCGTCAGCTCCACCGTCTCCAGCCCGCCGTCGATCTCGCGGGTCACGGTCACCGCACCGTCGCCGGCCACGACCTTGGAGGCGAAGGTGCCCTGCGGCCAGCCCAGCAGGGCGGCGAGCATCTGGCCGGTCTGGTTGCAGTCGTCGTCGATCGCCTGCTTGCCCAGGATGACCAGCGTCGGGCCTTCCTTGTCCACCAGCGCCTTCAGCACCTTGGCGACGGCCAGCGGCTGCGTCTCGGCGTCGGTCTGCACCAGGATGCCGCGGTCGGCGCCCATGGCCAGCGCGGTGCGCAGCGTCTCCTGCGCGGCGGTCGGGCCGACGGTGACCACGATGACCTCGGTCGCCTTGCCGGCTTCCTTCAGGCGGACCGCCTCTTCGACGGCGATCTCGTCGAAGGGGTTCATGCTCATCTTCACGTTGGCGGTCTCAACGCCGGAACCGTCCGCCTTCACGCGGATCTTGACGTTGTAATCGACCACCCGCTTGACCGGGACGAGGACCTTCATATCCCACCCTTTTCTTCAATTATGCAGGCGCATCTTCGCCGCTGGCGCCGAATCGGGCAGCTTGTGACAGCGCTGCGACCATAGGAGTTGCCGTTTTGGCTGTCAACGCCGCCTACGCCGCAGGCGCGAAGGAGCAGAGTTGCATCAACGGTTTGCGCCCGGCACCCACAGCACGTCGGACGCTCCGTCCGCGTTCAGCTTCCGGCTCAGCACGAAGAGATGGTCGGACAGGCGGTTGGCGTATTTGACCGCCGCCGGGTTGACGGCTTCGGTCTCCGCCAGTTCGGTCATCAGCCGCTCGGCCCGCCGCACCACCGTGCGGGCCAGATGCAGATGCGCCGCGGCGGGGCAGCCGCCGGGCAGAATGAAGGAGGTGAGGGGGGCGAGGTCCGCGTTCATCGCGTCGATCTCCGCCTCCAGCCGGTCCACCTGCGAGTCCAGGATGCGCAGCGGCGGGTAGGGCGGGTCCTCCGCCTCCGGCGTGCAGAGGTCGGCGCCCAGGTCGAACAGGTCGTTCTGGATGCGGGCCAGCATCGCGTCGGTTTCCGGCTGGCCGGCGGTGTGCAGGCGGACCAGCCCGACGACGGCGTTCGCCTCGTCCACCGTGCCGTAGGCGGCGACGCGCGGGTCGTGCTTGGGCACGCGGCGCCCGTCGCCCAGCGAGGTCTGGCCGCGGTCCCCGCCGCGGGTGTAGATGCGCGTCAATTTGACCATGATCCGTACCGCCGTCCCCTTACCCGTGGGTCAGAATCGCGAGCAGGAACAGCACGAGCGCCACGCCCTGGAGCGCCACGCGCATCCGCATCGCCTTGTTCGACTTGTGCGAATCGCCCTGCCCGCCGCGCGCCATGAAGAACAGCCCGGTGAACAGCGAGGCCACGACCAGGCCGAGCGCCAGGATCAGGAGAAACGCGAAAAGTCCGTTCATGGCGCCATCCTACCCCACCGTCCAGGTTAAGCCTATCCCGGGGAAACCGGTTACCACGGCATTCCGATGCGAGCCGCCTGTTGCGCTGAAGCCCGGTCTTCTTACATTGTCGCGGACGACCCGGACGGCGAGAGGAATTCGGTATGCGGCGGCGGAGTTTCCTGAAGGCGGCGGCGGCCACCGGGCTGGCGGTCTCGGCCGGGGCCTTTCTGACCACGCGCCGCGCCGCGGTGGCCCAGCCGTCGGAAACGCTGGCCGCTTTTCCGGACAAGTTCGTCTGGGGCGCCTCCACCTCCTCCTACCAGATCGAGGGGGCGGTGACCGCGGGCGGGCGCGGGCCCAGCGTGTGGGACACCTTCAGCCATTCCTTCGGCAAGGTGGCGAACGGCGACACCGGCGACGTGGCGTGCGACCATTACAACCGTTACGCCGAGGACGTCGATCTGATGGCGAAGGCGGGCATGAACGCCTACCGCTTCTCCGTCGCCTGGCCGCGCATCCAGCCCACCGGCACCGGCGCCGCCAACGCGGAGGGGCTGGACTTCTACGATCGGCTGACCGACTCGCTGCTGGCCAAGGGCATCGCGCCCTGGCCCTGCCTGTACCATTGGGACCTGCCCCAGGCGCTTCAGGACCGCGGCGGCTGGACCAACCGGGACATTGCCGGCTGGTTCACCGACTACGCCCAGATCGTCGCCGCGCGGATCGGCGACCGGGCGAAGCACTGGACCATGCTGAACGAGCCCTCCGTCCACGCCATCTTCGGCCACGGGCTGGGCGGGCACGCGCCGGGCCTGACCGGCAAGGCCAACTACTTCAAGGCGATCCACCACCAGAATCTGGCCCAGGGCACGGCGCTGAAGGCGCTGCGCGCGGCGGGCGGCGGCAAGGGCTGGCAGCTCGGCACCGTGCTGTCGCTCCAGCCGGTGTGGCCGGTCGGCGGGCTGGATGCCAATTACGGCGCCTCGCTGATGTGGGACGCGGTGTGGAACCGTGCCTGCCTCGACCCGCTGCTGCGCGGCGAGTATCCGGAGCTTCTGCGCGACGGTTTCGCCCCGCTGGTGAAGGCCGGCGATCTGGAGGCGATCCGGCAGCCCATCGATTTCCTGGGCATCAACTACTACAGCCGCATGCACCAGCAGCCGGACCCGGCGGGCCTGTTCGGCACCGGCTACGGCTCGCCGCCGGAGGGCACGCCGACGACCGGCATGGGCTGGCCGGTGGAACCGGACGGCATCGCCGAGATGCTGATCGAGCTGAAGCAGGAATACGGCAACCCGCCCGTCTATGTGATGGAGAACGGCGCGGCCTATCCGGAGCAGATGGGGCCGAAGGGCTTCGTGCAGGACAACGACCGCATCAACTACCTGCGCCGCCACATGCTGGCCGCCCACCAGGCGCTGGAGGAGGGGGCGGACCTGCGGGGCTGGTTCGTATGGAGCCTGCTGGACAATTTCGAGTGGGCGGAGGGCTACCAGCGCCGCTTCGGCCTGATCGAGGTGGACCGCCAGACCCTGGAGCGCCGCCCCAAGGCCAGCTATCGCTGGTACGCCGACGTGATCCGGAAAAAGGGCGTTCCGACGTCTGTCTGAAGACGCGGAACCGCGATCATGGCGCCTGTTCCCGCCGGCCAGCCGACCCGCTTCGCCATCCAGAAGGCCCGCGGCAAGGGTTGGAAGACGCTGGAGGTCGGGGAGGACCTGGAGCACGCCCGCGCCCGCTTCAACCTGATGGTGCGCGTGAACCCGCGCGCCTATTTCCGCCTGATCCAGCTCGACCACAACGCCGATGCCGGCGGCGAGGGGATGGAGTTCAACTGGAAGCTCATCGAGCTGCATGACCCCAATCAGGCGGGGCCCAATCAGGCGGTACCGGTCGGACAGGGGCGGAAAACGGTCCCGGCCCGACCGGCGCCCAGGGCTGCGGCCAAGGGGGCGCGGCGGCGGGAGAGGGTGCCGTTGCCCCTGCGCTTCTACGCCGCGGTGGTGCTGGCCGGGGTGCTGATCGGGGGCGTGCTGTATCTGCGCTATGGCCTGCCGGGGCCCTGAGGGGTCATTCGTCGGCGGTGTAGCCCTTGCGGCGCATGCACAGGGCGAAGATTTCCTTGCGGTAGCGGAACTGCGGCGTCTCCGGCAGCGGGCGGTAGGGATAGCCGCGCAGGCGCATGGTGTTGTCCACCTGCTCGATGCATTCGTCGTAGGCGGCGGTCGCCGTGGTTTCGGTCGCCGTCCATTCCCGGTAGGCCGGGGTGCTGCCGCAGGCGGCCAGCACAAGCGCTCCGCCCGCCAGAACCGCGTATCTCAGAGTCGCCATGCCTCGGCCTCCCACAAAGCGCCTTACGGGATTCATACCACGTTTTTGCGCGCGCATCGGTTAACGGATGGGGAACAGGCCGGGCCTTCCGGAGGCCGCCGGGGGTAGGGGGATCTGATGCGGCTGCAACGCAGGCGCACAAAAATCGCGCCCGGAAATCCGCCGCAATCTGGTAACACGGTTGCGCATCCGCGATAGTGGATGAACGATGATTTGTTGGCGTCACGGACGGAGGATGGTCATGACGGGTGGTTCGCGTCGCGCGCGCCGCGCGGTCGCGCTGGCTGTGGCGGTGCCGGTTCTGGCGGCGGGACTGCTGGCGGGCGGTCCGGCCGGGGCGCAGTCGGCGGCGGACATCCAATGGGCCCAGACCATCCTGAAGGGCAAGGGATACAACATCGGCGGGCGCGCCAACGGCCAGATGCACGCCGAGACGAAGGCGGCGCTCGGCAAGTATCAGGCGGCCAACGGGCTGCCGGTGACCAACCAGCTCGACAAGGCGACCATCGCCAAGATGATGGGCGAGCGGGAGGGCAAGGCCCCTCCGACGGTCGGCAACCTCGCCCAGCAGAAGGTGGGCGGCGGCGGACCGGGACAGGCGCCGCGCGAGCCCCAGCGGGAGGTGGTGCCGCGCGCCGCCCCGACCCAGCGGATCGACAGCGGAGCGGGCAGCGTCGGCGGTGGCGCGCAGATCAGCGCCGGCCCGCCCGCGGCCGGCAACCATTCCAGCCGCGGTCAGGCCCCGGCCAGCCATTC
>NZ_JAUJFI010000166.1 GCF_030849505.1 Azospirillum isscasi
GGAGGCGGCGCTCGCCCGCGATCCCGCCCTGGCCGACGCGCGGGTGGCGCGGGCCTCGGCCCTGCTGGCGCTCGGGCGCTTCGCCGAGGGCTGGGACGCCTGGGAGGACCGTTGGTCCGCCGAGCCCTGGTGCCGCACCGCCGGGCGCTTTCCGCAACCGCTGTGGACCGGGCAACCGCTGGCGGGCGGGCGGCTGCTGGTCTGGGGGGAGCAGGGGGTGGGCGACGAGGTGATGTTCGCCACTCTGCTGCCTTTGTTGACGCAATCGTCAACAGAAGAGACGCAATCATCAATATCGGTCGTTTCGGGCTGTGTGCTGGAATGCGACGCCCGGCTGGCGCCGCTGTTCGCCCGTTCCCTGCCGGGGGTGGAGGTGGTGCCGCGCGGCCCGGTGCCGGACCCGCGCCTGTCGGCGCCGGACATCGCCGCGCACATCCCGTCCGGCAGCCTGCCGCGCCTGCTGCTGCGCCGGGAGGAGGATTTCCGCCGGCTCCGTCCCGCCCTGGCCGCCGATCCGGCGCGGGTGCCGCCGATCCGGCGGACGGACCGGCGCCCCTTGGTCGGCATCGCCTGGCACACCACCAACCCGAAATGGGGGCGCCTGCGGAACCTTCCGCTGGCCGATCTGGCGCGCACGCTGCACGCGGCGGGCGCCGACATGGTGGTCCTGCAATATGGCGGCTGGGCGGAGGAGGTGGCCGCGCTGGCCGATGACGGCATCGCCGTCGCGCTGCCCCCCGGGCTGGACCGCAAGGACGACCTGGACGGGCTGGCCGCGCAGATCGCCGCCACGGACCTCGTCGTCACCATCGACAACGCGACCGCCCATCTGGCCGGGGCCCTGGGGCATCCGGTCTGGGTCCTGCTGTCCCACGCGCCGGACTGGCGCTGGCTGCGCGGGCGGGACGACAGCCCCTGGTACCCCTCCGCCCGCCTGTTCCGGCAACCGGCGGCGGGGGACTGGCGGACGCCGCTGGACGCCGTGGCCGACCGGCTGCGCGCGTGGTTCCGGTAGGCCCGCCACCCTTCGCTCCCTCTCACCGCCCGGCACGGAAACATGGCGACAATCGCGGAAGCCCTGACCATCGCCTTCGACCACCACGAGTCCGGCCGTCTGGCCGAGGCGGAGATCCTCTATGGCCGCATCCTCGACGCCGATCCCGATCAGGCGACCGTGCTCCATCTGCTGGGCGTTCTCTACGGCCAGACGGACCGGCCGAAGCTGGCGGCGGCGCTGTTCGTGGGGGCCATCGGGCTGGTTCCGGACCATCCGGACCTGCGCTACGACCTCGCCCGCGTCCGGCTGATGCTGGAGGACGGGGAGGGGGCGGTGGCCGTCCTGCGGCAGACCGTGGCGCTCCAGCCCGACCACGCGGCGGCCCTGTTCCAGCTCGCCCTGGCCTTCCGCAGCGTCGGGCGGCACGGCGACTCGCTGCTGACCCTGGAACGGCTCCTGACGCTCCAGCCCGACAGCCTGGAGGCGCGCTACCTCGCCGACCGGGCCGTGGAGCGGGAAGGGCGGGAGTTGCTGGCGCAGGGGCGGATCGGGCATGCGGTGGAGCGGCTCACCCGCCCGGTGGCGGAGTCCGTGGGTGTGCCGCTCCTTTCCGCCCACGCCGCGGCTTCCTACAGCGATGGCAAGCCGGCGGAGGCCGCCCGGCTGCTGCGCGGGCTTCTGGCCGTCAACCCGGCGGACGCCATGGCGCTGTGGAATTTGTCGCTGTGCCGGTTCGACGGACGCGATGCGGCGGCGGAGCGGCTGGCCCGCAGGGCGCGCGCCCTGGCCCCGCAGGAGGCGGAGGCCCACGCGAAGCTGGGTCTGGCGCTGGCCGCCCAGGGGCGGCATGCGGCGGCGGCGGCCTGCGGCCGTGTGGCGCTGGCCTGCGACCCGGCCCATGCGCTTTCCCTGTCCAACCTGGGCACGCTGACGATCCTGCTCGACGAGGACGCGCAGGCTTTGCGGCTGGCGGACCGGGCGCTGCTGGTGGCCCCGGATCTGGGCGACGCCCTGGTCGTCCGCGGTGATGCGCTGGTGCGGCTCGACCGCCCGCGGGAGGCCGTGGACGCCTTCCGCGGCGCCCTGCGCGTGGCCCCCCGGCTGGTGACCGCCCATGTGAATCTGGCCCATCTGCTCCTGCGTCTGGGCGACTACGCCGCCGGCTGGGCGGAATTCGAGTGGCGCTGGCGGAGCGAGGCGCAAGCGGGCTGGCGCCGTCCCTTTCGCCAGCCGCGCTGGGCCGGCGTGGATCTGGCGGGGCAGACCATCCTGGTCCATGCGGAGCAGGGTTTGGGCGACACCATCCAGTTCGTCCGTTTCCTGGACGCGGTGCTGCGGGCCGGCCCGGCGCGCATCCATCTGGAGACGCAAGGTCCCCTTCTGCCCCTGCTGACGCACAGCCTCGATCCCGCACGGGTGTCGGTGATCCCGCGGGCGGCCAACTTTCCGGGGGTGAGCGGCCTGCCCGAAACCGATGTCCAAATCCCGCTGATGAGCCTTGCCGGCCTCTTCTGTCCGAGCCTGGAGGCGATTCCCGCCCGCGTGCCCTACCTGAGCGTGCCCGAGGAGCGGCGCGGCTTCTGGGAACGGCGCCTGCGGAACGACGCACCGGGGGCCCGGCTGCGCGTCGGGCTGGCCTGGGCGGGGCGGCCCCAGTACCACGCCGACGCCACCCGCTCCATGCCCCTGTCCGCCCTGGCCCCGCTGGCGGCGGTGCCGGGGGTGGCGCTGTTCTCCCTCCAGGTGGGCGAGGCGTCCGAGCAGATCGCGCGGGCGCCCTTTCCGGTCATCGACCTGTCGGACGGCCCGCCCGGCATGCTTGAGGCGGCGGCGGCGATGGAGGGGTTGGACCTGATCGTTGCGGTGGACACGGCGATCGCCCATCTGGCCGGCGCGCTGGCCCGCCCGGTCTGGGTTCTGCTGGCCAAGGACAACGACTGGCGCTGGCTCAACGGGCGGGACGACAGCCCCTGGTACCCCACCGCCCGCCTGTTCCGCCAGACCCGCCGGAGCGACTGGTCCGGGCCGGTGGAGGAGGCGGCGCGCGCCTTGCGGAGGCTGGTGGAGGAGAGTGTCTGAGCGGGGGTTGGGAAGACGGGAGCTTGCCCCTTGCGTCAACCGGCGCTTCCCACCATCCTCCTTGGCATCATGCCCGAGCTTCCCGAAGTCGAAACCGTCTGCCGTGGCCTCGCCCCGCATCTGGAGGGGCGGACGCTGGTCCAGGTGCTCCAGCGGCGGGCCAACCTGCGCGTGCCCTTTCCGCCCGGCTTCTGCGAGCGGCTGACCGGGCGCCGCGTCGAGTCGGTGCGCCGCCGCGCCAAATACATCCTGGTCCATCTGGACGACGGGACGGTGCTGATCGCCCATCTCGGCATGTCGGGCCGCATGATCATCACGCCGGAACGGCCCGCCGCCTGGGGCGCCCACGACCATGTGGTGCTGGAGACGGACGCCGGGACGGTGGTGACCTTCAACGACGCCCGCCGGTTCGGCCTGATGGACCTCGCCATCGCGGAAACCCTGGCCGAGCACCCGTTGCTGCGCACCCTCGGGCCGGAGCCGCTGGGCAACGAATTTTCCGGCCCGGTGCTGGCCGGCCGGCTGGCCGGGCGGATGACCAGCATCAAGGCCGCCCTCCTGGACCAGACCGTGGTCGCCGGGCTCGGCAACATCTACGTGTCGGAGGCGCTGTTCCTGGCCCGCCTCAGCCCCACGCGCATTGCCGCCACGGTGACCGGTGCGAAAGCGGAACGGTTGGCCGCGGCGATCCGCGGGGTTCTGGAGCGGGCCATCGCCGCCGGAGGCTCGTCCTTGCGCGACTACCGGCAGGCGTCGGGGGAACTCGGCTATTTCCAGCACCAGTTCTCGGTCTACGACCGCGAGGGAGCGCCCTGTCCGGGCTGCACCTGCGACGTGGCGAAGACCGGGGGCATCCGCCGGATCGTCCAGGCGGGCCGTTCGACTTTCTATTGTCCGCAACGCCAGCGTTGATATAGGTGGAGGGTTATGACGGCTCCATCGGCCACCGCCCGGGCGGCGCTCGCCGCCCTCCTCCTCGCCGGCCCCGCTCTCGCGGGTCTGGCCGGGGTTCCGTTGCCCGCCTCCGCCCGGGCCGCCGAGTCGGCCCGCTACGTCGAAGGGATGGGGGACGTGCCGGTGATGCCGGGCCTCGCCCCCGCCGAGGAGGCGCCGCTGGTCTTCGACAAGCCCGCCGGGCGCATCGCGCAGTCGGTGATGGCCGGGACGATGGACCGCGGCGCGGTTCTGGCCTTCTACAACCAGACCATGCCGCAGCTCGGCTGGAGCCGCGCCCCGCAACGGGCAGGCGGGGCCGCCAGCTTCCTGCGGGAGGGCGAGGAACTGCGCCTGGAATTCGTCGAGCCGGCCCGCGCCGCCGCGCCGAAGGCCGGGGCCACGGTCGTCCGCTTTTCCCTGATTCCGCGCTGACCCTCCAAAGACCAAGAGCAAACCAGAACGCCCCCATCCAGAATAAGGGGGGCCAAACCACGGGAGCCTGCTGCACCATGCCGTACGAAACCATTCTCGTCGAAACCCGCGGACCGGTGGGGCTCGTCACGCTGAACCGGCCGAAGGCGCTGAACGCCCTGTCCGACCTGCTGGTGACCGAACTGGGCCAGGCGCTGGACGCGCTGGAGGCCGACGACTCGATCGGCGCCATCGTGGTGACGGGTTCGGAGAAGGCCTTCGCCGCCGGCGCCGACATCAAGGAGATGCAGAATTTCTCCTACATGGACGTCTACAAGGCCAACTTCATCACCGCGAAGTGGGAGCGGCTGGCCAAGTGCCGCAAGCCGACCATCGCCGCGGTGGCCGGCTACGCGCTGGGCGGCGGTTGCGAACTGGCCATGATGGCCGACTTCATCCTGGCCGCCGACACCGCCAAGTTCGGCCAGCCGGAGATCACCATCGGCACCATCCCCGGCGCCGGCGGCACGCAGCGCCTGACCCGCTTCGTCGGCAAGTCCAAGGCCATGGAGATGTGCCTGACCGGCCGCCTGATGGACGCCGCGGAGGCCGAGCGCGCCGGCCTCGTCAGCCGCGTCGTGCCGGCGACGGATCTGGTGGACGAGGCGGTGAGGGTTGCCGAGAAGATCGCCAAGCTCTCGCGTCCGGTGGTCATGATGGCCAAGGACGCGGTCAACGCCGCCTACGAGACGACGCTGACCGAAGGCATCCGGGTGGAGCGCCGAATCTTCCACGCCACTTTCGCCGTCGAAGACCAGAAGGAAGGCATGGCCGCTTTCGCCGAGAAGCGCCAGCCGGATTGGAAGCATCGCTGACATCCCCCGACTCCTCCCCCGCATCTAGCGGGGGAGGGCCAGGAATCCGTCAAGATCTCGTTTTCTTTCATTTGCCGAAAAACAGTGTTGGACGGCGCCTTGACTCTCCTCCGGCTGGAGCGTATAAGGCCCCCTCGCACTGGGACAGGCGTGTCGTCCGGAGTAGGGTTTTCATGGCCAATCATAAGTCTGCTGAAAAGCGCATTCGTCAAACCGCGCGTCGTACGGAGATCAACCGTAACCGCGTCAGCCGTATCCGCACCTTCGTGAAGAAGGTCGAGACGGCGATCTCGTCCGGCAACAAGGCTGAAGCCGCTGAGGCTTTCAAGGCCGCTCAGCCGGAACTGATGCGTGGGGCCTCCAAGGGCGTTCTGCACAAGAACACCGTGTCGCGCAAGCTGTCGCGCCTGTCGGCCCGCATCAAGGCTCTCTGAGTTTACTCGGCGTTATAAAGCCGCGCACCAGATCTGGGCGCGGCTTTTTGCGTTCTTAGTAAATACAGTCACCGTTTTTCCGAATCTTCCGACAGAAATGCGGCGGATCTCGGAACCGCGGCTGTCGGATGGCGATGCGCCGCCGACTCTGCGGACGCCCGTGGAGTCTGTGGAGCAGGATGCGAAGGGGGTTTGTGTTTTTCGGCGCATTCCGGACCGTTCGCTTTCTGTCCTATTGCCACGAAGGGGACGGCTGATTAGACTTTCGATCCGTCGGGAATGGCGCACCGATGTTGCCTTCGATGTCGCGCGTCATTTGCTAAAGGACGGAGACGGGCAAGGCCGCGGGACGCTCAAGAAGCTCGACTCGACCCGTTGCTCCTGGAGCGATGCTTTTCTTAAAACTCAACGTGGCAAGGGCGGAGTCCAACTTCGCCGAAGGGATAGCATTGCCATCCGGTTGGGAGGCATCCACCGTTGGAGTCTTCAGGAGAGGAACGTTTTGAACGCGCGGGGCCTAAGTTAAGTCGAGCGGGACGGTGCCCCCTGCGGCACGGGGCCGTCCGGGGGGAAAGGAGCGGGGTAGGGGAAGCATGTCGGTCGGCGCGTCGTTGGATCAGCAGTGGGCCCGCATCCGGGGCCGCCTCAAGGACGAGGTGGGCGAGATCGCCTATCGCAGCTGGCTGCAGCCGCTTTCCTTCGCCGGCATCCGCGGCGGGGAGGTGCGCATCGTCGTGCCCACCCGCTTCATGCGCGATTGGGTGCTGACCCACTACGCCGACCGCATCCGCAACCTGTGGGCCGGGGAGAACCCGGACGTGCTGTCCATCGACGTGGTGGTCGCCTCCGCCAACGCGCCGTCCATGCTGGCTTCGGAAGAGGACAGGGACGAGCAGGCCCCCGGCGCCGATCCGGCGCGCGGGCCCGCCGAGGACGGCCCGGTTCCGTCCGCCCCCGCCCCGCGGGCCGCGGCGCTGGCGCAATCCCCGTCCTATGGCGCCACCTCCTACATCGGGTCCTCCTATTCGGCGGGGCCGCCTTCCTTCGCGTCGGACGAGTCGCCCACGGCGGTCGCCTCGGTGCTGGAGGACCGCACCGACATCTCCGCCCCGCTGGACCCGCGCTTCACCTTCGAGAATTTCGTGGTGGGCAAGCCGAACGAGCTGGCCCACGCCGCCGCCCGGCGCGTCGCCGACGCCACCTCGGTCACCTTCAACCCGCTGTTCCTCTACGGCGGGGTGGGGCTGGGCAAGACGCACCTGATGCACGCCATCGCCTGGCAGATCCGGCGGAACGACCCGAACCGCAAGGTGATCTACCTGTCGGCGGAAAAGTTCATGTACCAGTTCATCCGGGCGCTGCGCTTCAAGGACACCATGGCCTTCAAGCAGCAGTTCCGCTCGGTGGACGTGCTGATGATCGACGACGTGCAGTTCATCAGCGGCAAGGACAGCACCCAGGAAGAGTTCTTCCACACCTTCAACGCGCTGGTGGACCAGAACCGTCAGGTCATCATCTCCGCCGACAAGAGCCCGTCCGACCTGGAAGGGATGGAGGAGCGGCTGCGCTCCCGCCTCGGCTGGGGCCTCGTGGCGGACATCCACCCGACCACCTACGAGCTGCGGCTGGGCATCCTCCAGGCCAAGGCGGACGCGCTGAACGCGGCGATCCCGCTGAAGGTGCTGGAGTTCCTGGCGCACAAGATCACGTCGAACGTGCGCGAGCTGGAAGGGGCGCTGAACCGCATCGTCGCGCACGCGGAGCTGGTCGGGCGGGCCATCTCGCTGGAATCGACGCAGGAGGTGCTGCACGACCTGCTGCGCGCCAACGACCGCCGCGTCACCATCGACGAGATCCAGAAGCGGGTGGCGGAGCATTTCAACATCCGCGTCGCCGACATGCATTCGGCCCGCCGCGCCCGCGCCGTGGCCCGCCCGCGGCAGGTCGCCATGTATCTCGCCAAGCAGCTCACCGCCCGCTCGCTGCCGGAGATCGGGCGCAAGTTCGGCGGGCGCGACCACACCACCGTGATGCACGCGGTGAAGAAGGTCGAGGAGCTGCGCACCACGGACCCGGCCTTCGCCGAGGACGTGGAGCTTCTCCGCCGCATGCTGGAAAGCTGAGCGGAGCCGGCCGGGGGCGCGGGCGCCCGGCTTTATGTGCACCGCAAAAATGATGGCATTTTATACAAAACCCTTGTAAACACCCCACCGGTGCGTGCAAGGGGTCGCTGCCATGAATTCCGGCTCAACCACGGAGACGAACGTCCTCGTCGTCGACGATTCCTCCGTTGTCCGGAAAATCCTGAAGGACCACCTGGAGACGCACGGCTACCGGGTCCTGCTCGCCCGAGACGGGCGGGAGGCGCTGGACCTCTACCATCTCCACGACATCCACATCCTGATCACCGACCTGGAAATGCCCCGCATGGACGGGCTGGAGCTGTGCTGGCTGATCCGGGCGGAGGACGACCAGCACCGCACCTTCTGCATCCTGATGACCGCGGACGACGACATCCAGCGCCGGATCGAGGCGTTCGACGCGGGTGCCGACGAGTTCCTGACCAAGCCCATCGACATGCCCATGCTGCGCGCCCGCGTGCGCGCCGGCGAACGCATCACCCGCACCCACCGGGTGATGGCGGAGATGCTGAACACCGACTATCTGACCGGCGTCCTGAACCGCCGCCGCTTCATGGAGCGGCTGGAGCAGCAGCACCGCCTGCTTCAGGGCGGAGCCCAGAGCCAGAGAGGGGCGGAGAAGGCCGTCCCCTTCGCCGTCGCGCTGTTCGACATCGACCATTTCAAGCGGATCAACGACACCTACGGCCACTCCAACGGCGACATGGCGCTGAAGCTGTTCGCCCAGACCTGCGCCGCCCGCGTGCCGCCCGGCGGCTTCCTGGGCCGCATGGGCGGGGAGGAGTTCTGCATGGTCCTGCCCGCCCCGCAGGTCGAGACGGCCATCGCCAAGGCGGAGGAGATCCGCATGGCGACGGAGGCGCTGACCGCCAAGACCGCGGAAGGCGCCCTGTTCGCCTTCACCGTCAGCATCGGCGTCTGCCCGGCGGACGGCACGGAGACGGTGGCCGACCTGATCGCGCGGGCCGACGAGTCGCTCTACTTCGCCAAGAACAGCGGGCGCAACCGCACCGTCGTCTGCGGCATCGAAGGCGTGGTGGTGAAGGCCCGTTTCTACGTGATGTGATCCCGCCCGCGGCCATGACAGGCCGATGAAGTTTGCGCCCACTCCCGCTTGAGCCATGGACGGCGCCCGGATATCGCGGCACAGTTGCCGCTGCGGCGGCGTCCGGCAGGACCGGCCCCGCGACCGGCACGACCGGCAAAAGAAAACGGGCCAATAAGAAAACGGGAGAGTAGGTGCCATGACCAAGGTTCCGGAAACCACCAGCCTGGAACGGCGCTCCAGCGCCGAGACCCAGCGCGCCGCCAAGGGCTTCACCCGCCGCCTGCTGCTCCAGGGGGCCGCCGCCGCCGCGGGCGTCGCCTCCGCCGGTCCCTTCATCCTGCGCGAAGGCCGCGCCGCGTCGGGAAGCGTCAAGATCTTCTCCTGGGCCGGCTACATCAGCCCGGACATGCTGGCCGATTTCGAGAAGAAGACCGGCATCAAGGCCACCCTCACCGAATACGGCACCAACGACGAGCTTCTGAACCAGCTCAAGGCGACGGGCGGCGCCGGCTTCGACATCATCCACCCCACGGTGGACCGCGTGCCGAACTATGTGGAGTTCGAGCTGGTCCAGCCGCTGGACGAATCGAAGGTCACCTGGGACGGCTGCCTGAAATCGGCCGTCGAGGGCTCCGCGGCCATGGGCGGCGTGGTCGGCGGCAAGCGCTTCTTCGCCCCCGCCGACTGGGGGACGGAGGCCATCGCCTACGACCAGGGCAAGGCGCCGCTGACCTACGGCACCGCCAGCTATGGCGACCTGTGGAAGCCGGAGCATGCGGGCAAGGTGACGGTGCGCGGCCATTCCGGCCTGATCGGCATCGGCCTGTGGCTGGAAGGCCAGGGCAAGCTGCCCCACCCGATCCGCGAGCAGTTCAAGGACGAGGCGAAGGCGCGGGCCAATTTCGACGCGATCCTTCAGGTCGCCGCCGCCCACAAGAAGGCCATCGGCCAGTTCTGGTCCAACGAGAACGAGGCCCAGGGCGCCTTCCGCACCAACGGCTGCGTGATCGGCCAGACCTGGGATTCGACCGCCGTGGCCCTGCGCAAGGAGGGTCTGCCGGTCCGCTTCCTGGCGCCGAAGGAAGGGGCGCTGGCCTGGATGGAGGGTTTCGCGATCCCGAAGAAGGCGGCGAACCTGGAGCAGGCCTACGCCTGGATCAACTGGTTCTACACGCCGCAGGCGGGCGCGCTCTACACCAACCATTCCGGCATCTCCAGCACGGCGGTCGGGGCGGAGGCGCATCTGTCCGACCTGAACAAGCAGTTCTTCGCCGACGCCTATCCCGGCGACGCGCTGCAGAAGCTGTGGTGGTGGCCGATCCAGGAAGCCTGGTACGTCTCCATCCGCAACGAATACCAGGACCGCTTCCTGGCGGCGTGACCATAAAACCACCCTCTCCCGTCCCGGGAGAGGGTGCCCGCGCAGCGGGCGGGTGAGGGTGCTTGCAAGGATCATGTCGCTGATCCTCGTCGGTACCCCCACCCCGACCCTACCCCGGGGCGGGGGAGGGAGTTTGAAATTTCCATTCAGGTGCCTATGAGTCAGGACGTCCAGCTTGAATCCGTCACCATGCGGTTCGGTTCCGTCACCGCCGTCCGCAACGTCTCGCTGACCGTCGGGGCGGGGGAGTTCTTCAGCTTCCTCGGCCCGTCCGGCTGCGGGAAGACCACCATCCTGCGCATGGTCTCCGGCTTCATGGAGCCGACCGAGGGGGCCATCCGCATCGGCGGGCGGGACATGCGCGGCATCGGCCCGAACAAGCGCCCGACCGCGCTGATTTTCCAGAACCTCGCTTTGTTTCCGCTGATGACGGTGGCGGAGAACATCGGCTTCGGGCTGGAGGTGCGCGGCGTGCCCGCGGCGGAGCGCAAGGGGCGGGTGCGCAAGCTGCTCGACCTCGTGGCCCTGCCGGACGCCGCGGAGAAGAAGGTGACGGAGCTGTCCGGCGGCCAGCGCCAGCGCATCGCCATCGCCCGCGCGCTGGCCGTGGAGCCCGCCGTCCTGCTGCTGGACGAGCCGCTGTCGGCGCTGGACCTGAAGCTGCGCCAGCACATGCGGGCCGAGCTGCGCGACCTGCAGAAGCGGACCGGCGTGACCTTCATCTACATCACCCACGACCAGGGCGAGGCGCTGACCATGTCCGACCGGATCGGCGTGATGTCCCGCGGCGTGCTGGAGCAGGTGGGCGACGGGCGGGCCATCTACGACCATCCGGAAACCGCCTTCGTCGCCTCCTTCGTGGGGGAGAACAACCGCTTTTCCGGCACCGTCGCCGAGTCGGCGGACGGGCGCGCCGCTCTGGACACACCCTATGGCCGTCTGGTCGGGCGCAACCCGCGGCGGCTCCGCCCCGGCGACCGCGCCACCCTGTTCGTCCGGCCCGAACGCATGGCGGCGGGGGCGGGGGCGGAAAACGCGCTGGAGGCGCGGGTCACCCACCGGGATTTCGAGGGCGCCTTCATCAACGCCTTCCTGGAGGGCGACATCACCGTCCAGGTCCCGCATCTGGGAGACGAACCGCCGCTGACCCCCGGCGAACCCGCCCGGATCGCCTTCCGGGCGGAGGACGCGGTGATCCTGCCGGACGCCCCGGTGTAAGCGGCCTCAGCGCCCCACCGGCACCGCCGCGCGGAAGGGCACCTTCTCAAAATCGCTGACCAGCGCGTTCACCCGCACCGACCAGGACCCGGCCACCGGCAGCGCCACCCCGTCCGCCGCGTAGACGCCGGGCGCCTGCTTCGGCAGGGGGCGGGCGATCGCCTCGATCCCGGCGGCGGGCAGGGCCAGCTCCACCGACACCTCCAGCGCGTCGAGCGGCGCGCCGTCCGGCCCGGCCAGCCGCAGCTCGATCCGGTTCGTTCCGGGAAGCGCCGGGGTCACCGTCAGGATGGCCATGCGCCCCTGCGCCATGACCGCGGTGCTGAAGCCGGCCGGCCTCTCCGCAACGACCGGCGGGGCCTGGGTCCGCGGCGGCGGGGTGGTGCCCAGCCCGGCGGTGAACAGCACGACCAGCGCCGCCACCACCATCTCCGTATGGACGCTGGCGCGCAGCCGCGTGGCGGCGTCCCGGCCCATCGTCTCCAGCCGCGGCGTCAGCCGCCACCGGTTGAGCGCCGCCAGCCCCAGCAGAACCAGCGCGCAGGCGATCTTGGCGGCCCAGATCTGCCCGTAGGCGGTGGTCAGGATGGCGCGCGGGTCGGCCAGTTGCAGGGCGCTCAGCCCCGCCCCGGCCAGCAGCAGGACCGCCACCGCCGGCACCGCCCAGCCGGAGAAGCGCCGGACCAGCCGCAGCGACTCATGCGGCGGCTCCGTCCGCAGCAGCACAGCGAGCGGCCAGAAGCTCCCGATCCAGAAGCCCACCGCCAGACCGTGCAGAGCCACCAGCGGCACGCTCAGCCAGCGCGGCTCCGCCGTCGCCGCGTGGCCGGTGGCGGCCAGAGCCAGCGAAGCCCCCACCGCCCCGGCGGCCAGCAGCACGCCGCCCGCCATCC
>NZ_JAUJFI010000167.1 GCF_030849505.1 Azospirillum isscasi
GCCAGCACGCCGCCCCCCGTGTAGACGGCGTCCACGAACCGCCCGCCCCGCAGGAAGGGCACCGCCAGCAGCGCCGCCACCGGCAGCAGCGCCGCCCCGCTCCATCCGGCTGCCGCCGCGCCCAGCGCGATGCCCTTCCCCGACAGCAGCCGGTTCGGCGCGAAACCGAGGAACGGCAGGCCCAGCGCCGCCGTCACGGTGACGGCGGCGAGCAGCAGGGCGACGCGGTTGTGGATCAGCCGGGGCATCCCGTCAGTTCAGGAAGCCTTTCGCCTTCAGGTAAGCGGTGGCGACCGCCCGCGGGTCCTGCCCCTCCACCGCGATCTTCGCGTTCAGCCCGCGCAGGGTTTCGGTGTCCAGGGATTTGAAGACCGGGTCAAGCAGGTCCCTGATCCGGGGATGGGCGTCCAGCACGCCGTCGCGGATGATCGGGGCCGGCGCGTAGACCATCTGCGCACCCTTGGTGTCCTTCATGACCACGAGGTCCAGGGCGGCGATGGCGCCGTCCGTTCCGTAGACCATGGCGGTGTTGACTCCGGACGTGCCTTCCGCCGCCGCCCGGATGGTCGCCGCCGTGTCGCCGCCGGCCAGCACCAGGATCTGGTCGGGCTTCAAGGTGAAGCCGTAGGCTTTCTGGAAGGAGGGCAGCGCCGCCGGGCTTTCCACGAACTCCGCCGACGCGGCCAGCTTCGCCCCGCCGCCCGCGCCGACCCAGCGGGCGAAATCCTCCATGGTGGCGAGGTTGTTGGGCCCCGCCACGTCGCGGCGCAGGGCGATCGCCCAGGTGTTGTTGGCGGGCGCCGGGGCCAGCCAGACGACGTTGTTCTTGTCCCGGTCGAGCTGCTTCACCGTCTCGTAGCCGGCGGCGGCGTTCTTCCAGGCCGGATCGCCGTCGATGTTGAAGAAGAAGGCGCCGTTGCCGGTGTATTCCGGATAGACGTCGATCTCCCCGGCCAGCAGGGCGCTGCGCACGATCCGGGTGGGGCCGAGCTGGATCCGGTTCTCCACCGGGATGCCGTTGGCCTCCAGCACGCGCAGGATCATCGTGCCGAGAAGGCCGCTTTCGGCGTCGAGCTTCGACCCGACGCGGACCTTGTCCGCCGCCGCGGCGCTTCCCGCCGTCAGCAGCGCGCCAAGCGCAAGGGCGGCCACCGCCCGGATCACACGCCGCATCGCCCGCATCCTCCCGACCATCGTCCATTTCGTCCGTCAGGTAGGATGGGGAGACCCGGCGGCCGCGGCAACCCGCCCTTTCCGCCTGTGCGGTCCCCCATTTCGGAGACCTTCCGGCGCCTTACCCGCGGACCAGCGCGTCGTAGTCCTTCACCAGCGTCTCGCAGACGCGGCCCGGCGTGAAGCGGTGGTCGCCGATCTGGCCCACCGGGGTCACCTCCGCGGCGGTGCCGGTCAGGAAGACCTCCTGCGTGTTCGCCAGTTCCTCCGGCTGGATGTGGCGCTCGATCACCTCGATGCCGCGGGCCTTGGCGAGGTCGATGACCGTGCGGCGGGTGATGCCGTCCAGGAAGCAGTCGGGCTTCGGCGTGTGGATCTTGCCGTCCATCACCAGGAACAGGTTCGCCCCCGTCGCCTCGGCCAGATAGCCGCGGTAGTCGAGCATCAGCGCGTCCTGATAGCCCTGGGCCTCCGCCTCGTGCTTGGACAGGGTGCAGATCATGTAGAGGCCCGCCGCCTTCGACGCGGTGGGGGCGGTGTCGGGGGCCGGGCGGCGCCACGGCGCCCACATCAGCTTGATGCCGGCCATCTTGGCTTCCGGGCTGAAATAGCTCGGCCACTGCCAGACGGCGATGGCGACGTGGATGCGGCTGGCCTGCGCCGCCACGCCCATCATCTCGCTGCCGCGCCACGCCACCGGACGGACATAGGCGTCGGTGAAGCCCATCGCCTTCACCGTCTCGTTCGTCGCCGCGTCGATCTCCGCCACCGAGTAGGGCAGCTCGAAGCCCAGGATGCGGGCTGAGGCCGCCAGACGCTCGCTGTGCTCGGTCAGCTTGAAGACCTTGCCGTTGTAGACGCGCTCGCCCTCGAACACGCAGCTCGCATAGTGCAGGCCGTGCGACAGGACGTGCAGATTCGCCTCGCGCCACGGCACCAGCGCGCCGTCGTACCAGATCACGCCGTCGCGGTCGTCGAAGGGAAGGATGGACATGGCGGTTCCCACCTCGGTCTTTGGCCCGTTGCCCGGGACATGGATTGGAATTGTCGAAGGCCGCACTTGTTTCGCAGCCTTTGTTCGTTTATGTCTGGGTTATTGACCCATTTGTAACGAATCGCACCGATCACGTCAACATGGCTGACATAAAAGCGGGGGTGAACCAGCTTTTCCTGCGCGAAGAGGAACTTCGCACGGGCATGGAGCTGCTGTTCTACGCCTATCGGGAATTCACCGCGGAGCCGGACGAGATCCTGGCGCAGATCGGCTTCGGCCGGGCGCATCACCGCGTCATCTATTTCGTCGGGCGCTACCCGAAGATCACCGTGTCGGAGCTTCTGGCGATCCTGAAGATCACCAAGCAGAGCCTGTCGCGCGTGCTGGGAGAGCTGGTCCGGCAGGAGTTCATCCAGCAGCAGACGGGCGTGCGCGACCGGCGGCAGCGTCTTCTGGAGCTGACGGACAAGGGCGTGGAGCTGGAACGCCAGCTTTCCGAAACGCAGCGGCAGCGGATCGCCCGCGCCTACCGCATGGCCGGGGCGGAGGCCGTGGAGGGCTTCCGCAAGGTGATGCTGGGGATGATGGACGAGGAGGACCGGGTGAAGTTCGCCCCCCCGGCGCCGGCCCGGCTCGCCGCCGTGAAGCGGTAGGAACCGGGCCGCGGACTGCCCTGGTCAATCCTTGGTCAGGTCAATCCTTGGCCGGGGCGGGCGCCTCGGCAGGGGCAGGAGCAGCGGCGGGGGCCGCATCCGCCGGCGGGGTGTCGACGGCACCCTCCGCGCCCTCCTTGCCCGCGGCATTGGCGGCGCCGCGGCGGCGGAAGGAGGTGCGCTTGTACACCACGCTGTCGGAAGACCCCGGCGGGCAGTGAACGATCTTGCCCCCCTTCGCAAGAAACTCGCGGGTCATGGAGTCGAGCTCATTCCGATCCGCGCTGCGGTTATCGGATGCCATGCATGCCTCCTGTGATCGTCATCGTGCCCCTTGGCGCCGCACGGGCGGCCCGGCGGTCCGTGGGGCATGCGTTTCTTTTGTGAAGCGGCTGTTGCGGGATTGGGGGCAACCGGCCCTTGAACGGAGCGGCCCCGGGAAAATCAGCGCGAAAAGATCACACCGCCTTCAGGTTGGCCGCGGCGCTCTTGCCCTTCTTGGGGTCGCGCTGGAGTTCGTAAGACAGCTTCTGGCCTTCATGAATGTTGATGCCCGACCGCTCCACGGCAGAAACATGCACGAACACGTCGGCCGTGCCGTCGTCCGGCTGGATGAAGCCGTAGCCCTTGGTGGTGTTGAACCATTTCACGGTTCCAGTAGCCATCTGGCAGTTCCTTGAACGAGGTTGCCCGCGGCGCTCCTGCCGCGGGTTCACATCAAATCACAAAGGGGAAGGACCAGACGCAGCGACCTGCAGGCGGACCGTAGACCCAAAGAAATTCGACCCTCCTCACGTGGGGATCGAAAGGCCGGGATGCAACCCGATCCCATCCGCCAAGGCCCCGGGCGGCCGTCTCGCCTCACGACTTTTGCTCTCCCCGCCGCATCGGCCCTGCCCTTCGGCGGAGTTGTCCCGGGCTTGTTGCTTAGCCCATAGTTGCACCGCTTCGATTCTTTTGCTTTACACAGTCCTGAAGGAGCCGGCGGCATGCAGCGCGCCCATCTCGTGGCCGCTTTCCTGACCTTCGCCGCCCTGTGCGTCGGCGTGTCCGCCCTGTCGGTGTCGCGCGACCGCCACGCCACGCTGGATCAGGCCCGCCGCGAATTCTCCGCCACCGCCCATCTTCTGGACGAACACGCCAGCCGCGCCATCGAAGCGGGGGACGCCCAGCTGCGCATGCTGCTGGACGCGCTGGAACGGTGGGACCGCCGCGACCCCGCCGAAGGGCGGCGCATCCAGGCCGCGATGCGCGCCCGCGCGGAACGCCTGCCGCAGGTCGGCGGGGTCTGGGCGCTCGACGCGCAGGGCCGGCTGCTGCTGGACGCCGCGGAACACCCGGCCCCGCCGCGCGACCTGTCCGCACGCGACTACGCCCAGGCCCACATGGCCGCCACGCAGGGGCCGCCGCCGGGGCTCCATGTCGGTTCCCACCTGCCCGGCCCCAGCATCAGCCAGGGGCGCTTCACCATCAGCCGCGCCCTGCGCGGCGAGGACGGAACCCTGCTGGCCATCGCCGTGGCGGGCATCCAGAATAGCTACTTCTCGCGGCTGTACGGGGAGGCCGGCTGGGGCGAGGGCGCGCGGCTGGCCCTGTTCACCGGCGCCAGGGAGAAGCTGGCCGAATGGCCGCCGGACAGCGGCGTCGAGCCGCCCGCCGCCGCCTGGCCGCAGCCTTGGGACCCGCCGGACGGGCCGGCGGTGGTGGAGGATACGCGGATCACCGCGGCGCGGATGCTGAGCGGCCTGCCGGTCGTGGTGGTGGCGAGCCGCCCCCTGTCCGAGATCCTGGTCCCCTGGCGGGAGCGCGCGGCGTGGACCGCGGCGATCAGCGGCGGCATCCTGGCCGGCGCGTCCCTGCTGTTCGCCTTCGCCCTGGCCGGAGCCGGCCGGGAGGAGGCGGTCCGGGCCGAGCTGCTGCGCGCAAACCAGAGCCTGGACGAGCGCGTCCGCCTGCGGACGGCGGAGCTGGAACGGGCCCTGCGCAGCGCCGAGACGGCCAGCCTCGCCAAGATGAAGGTGCTGGCGACCGTCAGCCACGACCTGCGCCAGCCCCTCCAGGGTCTGGCCGCCTTCCACGAGCTACTTCTGAAGGAGGCGCCGAACCCGACGCTCCGGCAGCTCGGCGCCATGGCCTCCGCCTCGCTCCAGGCCGGGCAGCGGCTGCTCGACGATCTGCTGACCCTGTCGCGGCTGGAGGCCGGAGTGGTGCCGGTGGAGGCCGGCGCCCTGCCCCTCGCCCCGCTTCTCGAACAGCTCGCCGCCGAACTGCGGGCGGAGGCCGAGGCCAAGGGCCTGCGGCTGACTGTGATGCCCACCGCCGCCTGGGTGCGCAGCGACCCCGCGCGGCTCCAGCCCATCCTGCGCAACCTGCTGTCCAACGCCGTCAAATACACGGCGCACGGCGGGGTGGTGGTCGGGGTGCGGCCGCGCGGCGACACGGTGCGGGTGGAGATCTGGGACAGCGGCCAGGGCATCGCCAGGGCGGAACTGGGCACGATCTGGGAGGAGTTCTACCAGATCGGCAACCCCGCCCGCGACGGGTCGCGCGGCGCCGGGCTGGGCCTGTCCATCGTGGAGCGCACCGCCCGCCTGCTCGGCCACCCGCTGGACGTCCGGTCGCGGGTCGGGCGGGGGTCGGTCTTCGCGGTCACCCTGCCCCGCGTCCCCGCGCCCGCCGTCCCGCCGTCTTCGGCGGCGCCCTGCGCGGCGGAGCCGGCGCCCCCCGTCCGGTCCGCCGGGCGCCTGTCCGGGCGCCGGGTTCTGGTGGTCGAGGACGATCCGTTGCAGCGCAACTCCTTGACCCTGCTGCTGGAGCAGGCCGGTGCCGGGGTGATGGCGGCGGACAGTTTCGATTCCGCGCTGGCCTCCGCCCAGGCCACGCTTCAGGCGCCCTCGGCCATTCTCAGCGACTACCGGCTGCCCGGCGGGACCGACGGGCTGAGCGGCATCCAGACGCTTCGCGGGATTCTGGGACGGGATGTCCCCGCGATCCTGCTGACCGGAGAGCTGTCCGCCGACCTCGTGCGCGCCGCCAAGGCCGCGGGCTGCCTCGTGCTGACCAAGCCCGCCCCGCCCAACCGCATCCTGTCCGCCCTGGCGGAACTGACCGCGGGCGCCGATGCCGCGGCCTGACCGGCGCCGCTTCCCTTGGTGCGCGGCGCGCGGTTGCGCTACAGTCGCGCCATGACCGAAGAAGACCAGCCCCACATCCTGGTCGTCGATGACGACACCCGCCTGCGCGAGCTGCTGCGCAAGTATCTCGCCGGCAACGGCTTTCTGGTGAGCACCGCGAAGGACGCCGCGGACGCGCGGGCCAAGCTGGCCGGGCTGGCCTTCGACCTGCTGGTGCTCGACATCATGATGCCGGGCGAGACCGGGCTGGAGCTGACCGAATCGCTGCGGCGGGAGCGCGACCTGCCCATCCTGCTGCTGACCGCGCGGGGCGAGCCGGACGACCGCATCGCCGGGCTGGAGGCCGGGGCCGACGACTACCTCGCCAAGCCCTTCAACCCGCGCGAGCTGCTGCTGCGCATCAACTCCATCCTGCGCCGCCAGGCCAGCCGCCCGGCGGAGCCGGAACCGCCGCAGCCGGTCAGGCTCGGCCCCCTGATCTACCTGCCGGACCGCGACGAGCTGCGGGCGGGCGAGGAGGTGATCCGCCTGACCACGGCGGAGGCCGGGCTGCTGCGCGTGCTCGCCGCCTCCCCCGGCACCATCTTCTCCCGCGAGGAGCTGACGGAGCGCAGCAAGGTCGCCGGCAACGCCCGCACCATCGACGTGCAGGTGACCCGCCTGCGCCGCAAGATCGAACCCGACCCGCGGGAGCCGCGCTACCTCCATACGGTGCGCGGCGAGGGCTATGTGTTGAGACCGGACCCCTGACCGGGGCCGCCAGAGCATCAGGACCAGGGACATGACCACCGACACCGCCGCCGCGCCGATGCCCATGCCGCGCCGGGAGAAGACGGGGCTGCTGAAGCGGTTCCTGCCCCGGACGCTGTTCGGGCGGTCGCTGCTGATCATCGTGACGCCGGTGATCCTGGCGCAGGCGGTGGCGACCTGGATCTTCTACGACCGGCATTGGGAAACCATGACGAACCGGCTGGCCTTCGCGGTGGCCGGCGACATCGCCATGGTCATCGGCATGCTGGAGCACGATCCGACGCCGGAAGGCCGCAACTGGACGCTGGCCGCCACCGCCCGCAGCACCGACCTGATCGTGACGCTGGAGCCCGGCAGCACCCTGCCCGAACACCCGCCGAAGCCGCGCGGGATGCTGGAGAACACGCTCAGCAAGGCGCTGAACGAGCGGGTGCGCAGGCCCTTCGCCATCAACACCCGCATCACCCGCGACTGGTACGAGATCCGCGTGCAGATGCCGGACGGCGTGCTGTCGGTGATGTCGCCGGAACGCCGCCTGTTCAGCCCGACCAGCTACATCTTCATCCTGTGGATGGTCGGTTCGGCCATGGTGCTGTTCACGGTGGCCATCATCTTCATGCGCAACCAGATCCGCCCCATCAAGCGGCTGGCCGCCGCCGCGGACGCTCTGGGCAAGGGGCGGGACGTGCGCAACTTCAAGCCGGAAGGGGCGACCGAGGTGCGGCAGGCCGCCGTCGCCTTCCTGCGCATGCGCGAGCGCATCCACCGCCAGATCACCCAGCGGACGGAGATGCTGGCCGGCGTCAGCCACGACCTGCGCACGCCGCTGACCCGCATGAAGCTGGCGCTGGACATGATGGGCGACGGGCCGGAGGTCGAGGAGCTGCTGACCGACGTCACCGAGATGGAGACGATGATCGAGGGCTATCTGGCTTTCGCCCGCGGCGAGGGGACGGAGGCCGTGCAGCCGACCGACCTGACCCGCATCCTGAACGAGGTGGTCTCCGGGGTGCGCCGCGAAGGGGCGGAGGTCGCCCTGGTGGCGCCGGACGGGCTGACCCTGCCGCTGCGCCCCAACGCGACCCGCCGCTGCCTCGCCAACCTGCTGTCCAACGCGCGGCGCCACGGCGACCGCATCTGGGTGCGGGCGGAGCGCGGGGACGGCATCATCGACATCCTGGTGGACGACGACGGGCCGGGCATTCCGCAGGCGTCGCGCGACGACGTGTTCAAGCCCTTCTTCCGCCTGGACAGCTCCCGCAACCAGGCGACGGGCGGGGCCGGGCTGGGCCTGACCATCGCCCGCGACGTCGCCCGCAGCCACGGCGGCGACATCACGCTCAGCGACAGTCCCTACGGCGGCCTGCGCGTGCTGATCCGCCTGCCGGTGTGAAATTCCTGGGGAGCCCCGCCATGCCCGTCGGCCCGGACGAGTACCGCCTGATGGACGTCCTCCAGGGCGGGCGCTGTTTCTACTGCGGGGAGCCGGTGGGGGCGAAGGCGACCTTCGACCATCTGATCCCGCTGGCCTACGGCGGCCTCGACGCGGCGCCGAACGTCGTGCTGGCGCACCGCCGCTGCAACCAGCGCAAGGCCGACCGCCTGCCCACGGCGGAGGAGGTGGAGCGCTTCGCCGCCCAGCGCCGCCGCAGCCGGCTGGGCGTCTGGCCGCCCCTGCTGGCCCTTCTGGACGCCGAACCCGGCGACGAATGGATGACCGTCGCCCGCGCCATCGCCGGCATGACGAAACCCTGACCGCAGGCGGGAAGGACCGGGCGGCGACAAGCGGCTTGCGCAACCCGCAGCCTCCATGGAAACTCGGCGCCGTGTCGTTCGGGCTGAGTTGCGCAACCTTGGAGACTTGGAATGGCTGGGTACGACAACGCCGACGGCCCTGCGGGGCTGGTCATCCGCCTGATCGACACCGCGGTGAAGGCTCTGGACGAGATGTCCGACGCCGCGGGTGAGATCGCGCCGGACGTCGGCAATCTGACGGACACGCTGGTCGCCGCCCAGCGCATCGCCGACCGCGCGTCGCAGGACTTGCAGCGCCTGTCCAGGAAGGCCGCCGCGGAGGCCCGCGCCGCCACGCCGTAAAAGGAAACCGGTGCGGCGCCGGATCGCGCCGCACCGGTCCTTCCTCAACGGCCCATCATCACCGGCGCTGGCCCGCGGTGAAGGTAAAGTTGTCGAAGCTGTTCTCGGCGACGCGGAACCACAGGAATTCCTCGTCGCGGAACTTCTTCCACGGCTCGTAGATCTTGGCGAACTTCGGGTTGCCCTTGGCGGTTTCGTCGTACAGCTCGTAGGCCGCCTTGTAGCACGCCTCCATCACCTCGCGCGGGAAGGGGCGGAGCTGGGCGCCGCCGGCCACCAGCCGCTTCAGCGCGGCGGGGTTGTCGGCGTCGTACTTGGCGTTCATGATCGCCAGCGCCTCGAAGCAGGCTGCCTCCAGCGCCGCCTGATAGGGCTTCGGCAGCTCCTCCCACTTCTGCTGGTTGACCAGGAGCGACACGTTCAGGCCGCCTTCCCACCAGCCGGGGTAGTAGTAGTACTTGGCGACCTTGTTGAAGCCCAGCTTCTCGTCGTCGTAGGGGCCGATCCACTCCGCGGCGTCGATGGTGCCCTTCTCCAGCGACGGATAGATGTCGCCGCCTGCGATCTGCTGCGGCACGACGCCCAGCCTGGTCAGCACCTGTCCGGCGAAGCCGCCGATGCGGAACTTCAGGCCCTTCAGATCATCGACGGTCTTGATCTCCTTGCGGAACCAGCCGCCCATCTGGGTGCCGGTGTTGCCCGCCGGGAAGTTGACGACGTTGTAGCCCTTGAAGAAGTCGCGCAGCAGTTCCATGCCGCCGCCCTGGAGAATCCAGGCGTTCTGCTGGCGCGCGTTCAGGCCGAACGGCACCGTCGAGTCGAAGGTGAAGGTCGGGTCCTTGCCGACATAGTAATAGCTGGCGGTGTGGCCGCACTCGACGGTGCCGTTCTGCACCGCGTCCAGAACCTGGAGGCCGGGGACGATCTCGCCGGAGGCGAAGGGGCGGATCGTGAACTTGTTGTCGGTGATGGCGGCGACGCGGTGCGCAATGACGTCGGCGGCGCCGTAGATGGTGTCCAGGCTCTTCGGGAAGCTGGAGGCGAGGCGCCAGTGGACTTCCGGCGTGCTCTGCGCGATGGCCGGAGCCGCCAGGGTGCTGGCCGCGACGCCGACACCGGCGCTGGCAAGGAACGAACGGCGTTTCATACGGGAGTCCCCTCCTGTTCTTTTGTTCAGGAACGAAACTAGCAGCGACCTCCCGACCCCCGCAAAAACGTTAGCCGTGCAACGGGCGAATGGCTTCCCCGACGAAATATTTCGTGACAAACAGTTGTGAACTGAAACCGAAAGTTATGACGCCGCCGCCCGGTGATCGCGGAACCGCCCGTAGGTGTAGTGGGCGGCGCACCCGCCCTCCGCCGACACCATGCAGGAGCCCATCGGGTTCTCCGGCGTGCAGACGGTGCCGAACAGCTTGCAATCGCTGGGTTTCTTCACCCCGCGCAGGATGTCGCCGCACTCGCAGCCCTTGTGGTCGGGGACCGTCCGGCCCGGCACGGCGAAGCGCCGCTCCGCGTCGAAGGCGGCGAAGCTGTCCCGCAGGCGCAGGCCGCTGTCGGGAAGCGAGCCGAGGCCCCGCCATTCGAAGCCGGGGCGCAGCTCGAAGGTCTCGGCGACGATCCGCTGGGCCTTTTGGTTGCCGTCGCGGCTCACGGCGCGGGTGAACTGGTTCTCCACCTCCGCCCGCCCCTCGTTCACCTGACGGATCAGCATCAGGATGGCCTGGAGCACGTCCAGCGGCTCGAACCCGGCGATGACCACGGGCTTGCGGTAGGCTTCGGCCACGAACTCGTAAGGGCGGCTGCCGATGACCACGGAGACATGGGCCGGCCCGACGATGCCGTCCAGCGGCAGCGTGCCCAGCGTCCGCACCTCCGGGCTGTCCATGATGCCCCGGATGGCCGCGGGGGTCAGGACATGGTTGCAGAAGACGCTGAAATTCTCGAGGTTCCTCGCCTGGGCGGCGTGGATGGCCACCGCGGTGGGCGGCGTGGTCGTCTCGAAGCCGATGGCGAGGAAGACGACCTCGCGGCCCGGATTTTCCTCGGCAATGCGCAGGGCGTCCATGGTGGACAGCACCATCCGCACGTCCGCGCCCTCGGCCTTCGCCTTCAGCAGGCTGACCCGCCCCGATCCCGGAACGCGCAGAACGTCGCCGTAGGTGCACAGGATCACGCCGGGCTGGCGCGCGATGGCGATGGCGTCGTCGATCCGCCCCACCGGCAGGACGCAGACCGGGCAGCCCGGCCCGTGGATCATCCGGACATTGTCGGGCAGCAGGTCGGGGATGCCGTAGCGGGACACGGCGTGGGTGTGGCCTCCGCAGAACTCCATCAGGTGATAGGACCGCCCGGTCGCCGCCTCCCGCCCGATGGCGGCGGCGATGCCGCGGGCCAGACCCGCGTCCCGGAATTCATCGACGTACTTCATCGCCCCCGCCCTTTCGGCCTGCCGAACCGGCATTTGGACGGCGGCGGGGGGCGCTGGCGTTGATGCGGATCAAGAATGGGGCACGGGGGACGGCGACGCGCCCTCCCCCGTCCGTTCCCCTACTTCGAGGCGCCCATCAGAGGCAGCGACAGTTCCGGCCCCCGCCCCGAATCCTCGATGGCGATGGCCGAGGAGCCGGGGGTGCCCAGCGCCACGCTCACCGGACGCCCGTTGTTGTGGTTCTTCCACATCTCGTAAAGCGCCAGCGTCGCGTAGATCTTGGCCTCGCGGCTGGTGTTGTAGAGCCATTCCTGGGTCGGGACGACGCGCAGCGCCCCGTTGCCCGACTGCTCCACCCGCTCCGCGAAGCGGTAGCCGAGCTGGTTGTTGATGCCCGCCAGCAGCCCGTCGAAGCCCGAGGAGATGCGCCCGAACCCGGCGTCCGACGCCGCGGAGGACGCGCCGCCGAGCGTGCTGGGCGTCTGCCGCTTCACGAGGTCGCCGAAGACCCAGCCCTCCTCCCCCGTGCGCATCGAGCGCACGCCGATCCAGCTTCCCTCCTGCTTCAGCTCGATCACCTCGTCGCCGCGGGTGACGGTGGAGCGGATCGAGGCGTTGTCGGACGGGGCCGCGCGCAGGTTCACCTTCTCGCCGGTCACCGTGTGGATGTCGCCGGGGGCCGCCGCGGCGGGCAGGGCCAGCGCCGCCGCCACGCCGATGCCGGCCAGGGTTCCCAGGAAACTCGTCGTCATCCGAGACATGTGCATTCTCCCGCAGAACGCGCGCGACGCGCGCCGTTTCCCCTTACAACAGGCAAAGGCGGGGTATGCTCCAAGGACAGATGCGGGGCGGGCGGGGCTACTCGAAAGACGCACGCAACGGGCTGTCCCCGGCGGGCCAGACGCCGCGGTCCGCGGCGCGGGTGCCCTCGAAGACGAGCCAGCTCTGCCGGCCATAATGGGGCAGCGGGCGCAGCAGCGCCTGGAGCGCCGCCGCGTCGTCCGCCGCCACCGCCAGCACGGGGCGGCGGTTCCCGGCCCGGAAGGCCCACACCCG
>NZ_JAUJFI010000168.1 GCF_030849505.1 Azospirillum isscasi
GGGTTGTCCTTGAAGCGGCCGGCGCCGCGGCCACCCGCGTGGATCTGCGACTTCACGACCCAAACCGGACCGCCCAGCTCGCGGGCGACGGTTTCGGCTTCCTGCGGGGTGTAGGCGACGCCGCCGCGGGGCACCGCGACGCCGTACTTCTTCAGCAGGCCCTTGGCCTGGTACTCATGGATGTTCATCGGGCGTCCATCTGTTTTTATGGTCGGCTGACAGATTTTGGTCGGCTGACGATGGGCGAAGATCGGGCAGGCGTTTCCTGCTGGCGGACACGCCAGGACGCAAGTCTTCGGGAAGCCTTGTCCTTCGAGAAGCCTTACGCCGGCTGGCGCGAGCGACCGCGGTTACTGTACCACCCGGGGCGGCGTGTTCAACCGTCCGCCCCGGGCGATAAAGCCGCAGGTCACCGCGCAGGCAAAAAACAGGCCGCCTTAGGAGGCGGCCTTCTCAGCCTGCTGCTTCTTGACCACCTCGACGAGCTGCTTCACAGCGTCGACCGAGTGATCGAACATCTTCTTCTCTTCCTCGGAGAGATCGATCTCGATGATCTTCTCGACGCCACCGGCGCCGATGATCGTCGGGACGCCGACGTAGAGGTCGTTCTGGCCGTACTGGCCGGTCAGGTAGGCGGCGACCGGAACGACGCGCTTCTGGTCCTTCAGGTAGGACTCGGCCATCTGGATGGCGGAAGCGGCCGGGGCGTAGAAGGCCGAGCCGGTCTTCAGCAGCTTGACGATCTCCGCACCGCCGTCGCGGGTGCGCTGCACGATGGCGTCCAGCTTCTCCTGCGTGGTCCAGCCCATCTTGACCAGATCCGGCAGCGGAATGCCGGCGACGGTCGAGTAGCGGACGAGCGGGACCATGGTGTCGCCGTGGCCGCCCAGAACGAAGGCGGTGACGTCCTCGACCGACACCTTGAACTCGTCGGCCAGGAAGTAGCGGAAGCGGGCCGAGTCGAGCACGCCGGCCATGCCGACGACGCGCTCCGGCGGCAGGCCGGACGCCTGCTGAAGCACCCACACCATCACGTCCAGCGGGTTCGTGATGACGATCACGAAGGCGTTCGGGGCGTACTTCTTGATGTTCTCGCCGACGGTCTGGCAGACGCCGGTGTTGATGCCGATCAGGTCGTCGCGGCTCATGCCCGGCTTGCGCGGCACGCCGGCGGTGACGATCACGACGTCGGCGCCTTCGATGACCGAATAGTCGTTGCCGCCGCTGAGCTTGGCGTTGAAGCCTTCGACCGGCGAGGTTTCAGCCAGGTCGAGGGCCTTGCCCTCCGGCATGCCTTCCGCGATGTCGAACAGAACGACGTCGCCGAGTTCCTTCTGGGCAGCGAGCAGAGCCAGCGTGCCGCCAATCTGGCCGGCGCCGACGAGCGCAATCTTCTTGCGAGCCATGGAGCGTTTCCCTAAGCGTGAGCGTCCCCCATTCAGCGGAGGACAGAACCGATTGAGTTTAGCGTCCTAGGGATCCAGCGCCCTGAGATTTCGAGGGCGGTTCCTAGCGCGATTCCGGCCCGAGAGCAAGCGTGACCGCAAGCGCGGGGACGGAACTGTGCAATCGATTACGGCGAATGGCCGGAACGGCAAACAGGAATTTGGTGTTGGCGCCGCGGCGCACTATTCTTTGGATGGGTTTTGAAGGCTGTTCCGGATGGGGGGAAGGGGTATGACTCGCTTTGCACCGGCATTTTGCCTGACCGTGACGCTGGCGCTGGGGAGCGGCGGCGCCGCGTTGGGACAAACCGTCGCAGACTATGAGGCGGCTCTGGCCAAGGCGCCGCTGAACGGCGCGGCGGCCGCCCCAGGCGCTTCGGCAGGCGCCCCGGCGGACACCGACGTGGCCTATTGCCGGCCCGTGGCGAATTATGTGTACACCTCCGTTCCGCCGGGGGAACGCAGCGGCATCGTGGTGCCCTTCGTCGCCTTCGACGGGCCCAGCGACCCGGCGGTGCTGCGCAAGCGCGAGCTGTGCGAGACGGTGCGCCGGATGGCGGTGATCCAGTTCGATTCCGGATCGGGCGAGGAGATCGTCACCCCGCCGCAGCTCATCGACACGGACCCGTCGCGCCCGATGTATCAGAACGATCCGATGATGGACCCGGACTCCCGGCGCGCGCCGGCCCGCCGGCCGCTGGAAATTCAGTAGCGGACGCCGTAAAGGGCGAGGTGGCGGGTCATGTCCGCCGCGGGCAGCGGGTAGCCGGTGCCCCGGCGGGCGTTCAGCACCGCGCGCGGCGGGATGCCGGCGGCGCGGACCTGCACCCGCATGGCGCAGCGCATCGAATAGCCCGCCCGCCAGACCAGCGCGGTGACCGCGCGGGGATCGCCGGAGCGCAGGATGTCGTCCACGATCGCCGGGTGAACGGCGGCGCGCAGGGCCAGGGCGGCGCGGACGAAATCCGTCTCCTCCCAGGACAGGGCGTCGTCCAGCGCCGTTTCGTCCAGGGCGCCCTGCCGGTGAAGGCGGACGGCGTGCCGTTCGGGGGACTCGGCGGGGTCGCGCGCCTCGATCCAGGCGACACGGCGGCGGGTGACGGCGGCGACCTCCGCCGCGGTGGCCGCGTCGAAATCGGTGCGGCGGCGCAGCAGGTCGGCCACCGAATCGTCCACGAACTCCGCGAGCCGCAGGGCCAGCCGCTGCGGCAGGGCGGGGCGGCCCGCCAGCTTGGCCTGCCAGTCCGGATGGCCGCCGGACCGTTCCACCAGATCCTCCAGCCGGTCTTCCGGGATGACGGCGCCGCTGTTGTCCAGCAGCAGGCCGGTGGCCTCCGCGTCGCCCGTGTCCACGATGGCGCAGGACAGCGGCGCGCTGACCGCCGGGCGCCGCGCGATGGCCGACAGCGCCCAGCCCGCCGGGTGGGCGGCGACGATCTCCAGCAGATCCTCGTCGGTCAGGGTGGCGCAGCAGTGCAGGATCGGCTCCGCCACCGAACGCTCCACGTCGCGGGCCAGCGTGCGCGCCATGGCCGGCGGGGCGCAGGCGATGTCCTTCAGCGCCCCGGCCAGCGCCGCCCGCACATGGGCCGCATGGTCGCGGGCCAACCGCTCCAGGGCGCGCAGGGCGGCGGCGGTGGCCTTGTCCTGGCTGTCCGGCGGCAGGTCGGGGAGCAGGCGGCACAGCTTGCGGGCCAGCACCGCGCGCCCCCCGGCGTCGCCCATGCCGGCCAGCCGGGATTCGACCAGGGCCGTGCCGACGCGGCGGCGCGCCGGTTCCAGCGCGGGAGGAGCGGGGGGAGCGTCGTCGAACAGGTAGCCGAGCAGTTCCGGTTCCACCCCGTCGTCCCCGCCGGACTGCGCGCGCGGGCCGGCGGGCGCGGCGCGCCCGGTGCTGCGGGCGGTCGCGTCGGGACGGTCGTCTCCGGAGACGGAGGGAGGGGCCTGACGTGGCTGCATCCCGACATCCAACGACGGTGCGGTTAACGGGCCGCTAATGGACCCAAACTTGTCATCGGAGGCCGCCGCCGGTGTCGGTGATCCATCCGCCAGTCGTCCGGTCCGCCGGCGATGACAAGGCTTTGAAAAGCGGAGGTTGAAAAGAAAAAGGGCCGCAACCCCGATGGGGCGCGGCCTTGAAGAGTTTAGGGAGGAAACGCACTGCAAAAGCAGTAACGGGGCGGATCATAGGCTCTGACCTTGGCGCATGGTAATACCAAGTTGGTATTGGTGCGGTGCGGTATACGCATGGCGGTGCGGGAATAAAATGTTGCTTGCCCATCGGGTGGGCAGGATTTCGACCGTTTGCACACATTCGAGCCGGAAAGCTCAATGATGGAAATGCAAACGATCAGCGAAGGAATATTGTTCGTGAGGGAAATAATGGCGGGCGGACTCCGCCCGATTGCTGCGGGCGCCGGCGCGGCGACGCCGTTGCGCGCCGCGTTCCTTGGACGCGGTTTCAGTCCGCTTTGAAAGCGGGACCGTTCAATCGGGAGGTTGATCGCCGCCGGGTTGGAACCCGGCTTCGGCTTGGCGGTGCGGCGCTCCCATCGGAAGCGCCGTCCGGGTTACTTGAAGAACAGCCGGTACAGGGCCGCATGGTCCAGCCCGCCATCGCCCTGTTCGGCCAGCAGTTCGAACAGTTCCAGGCTCAGGCCCAGCGCGGGAAGCTGGATGCCGGACTGCTCCGCCAACTCCTCCGCCTGTTTCAGGTCCTTGATCTGGGTAACCACGCGCCCGCCCGGCGTGAAGTCGCCGGACACCATGCGCTGGCCGTGCAGGTCCAGGATGCGCGACTCGGCGAAGCCGCCGCGGATGGCGTCGCGGACCTTGCCCGGCTCCACCCCCGCCGCCCTGGCCAGCGCCAGCGCCTCGGCCACCGCGCCGATGCTCAGCGCAACGATCACCTGGTTCGCCATCTTGGCGACCTGACCGGCCCCGCTGCCGCCGACATGGGTGATGCGCTGGCCCATGGCCTGGAACAGCGGCAGGGCGCGGGCGAAGGCGTCCTCCGTCCCGCCGGCCATGATGGTCAGGGTGCCGGCCTCCGCCGCCACCGTTCCGCCGGACACCGGGGCGTCCACCCATTCGGCGCCCCTGGCGCGGACGGCCTCGGCCAGCTTGCGGGTCGCCGCCACCGCCGTGGTGCCCATGTCGATCACCAGATGGCCGGGCGCCAGCGCGTCCATCAGGGCCGCGGCCACCGCCTCCACCGCCACGGTGTCCGACAGCATGAGCACGATCGCATCGGCGCGGGCGGCGGCCTCGGCGGGGCCGGCGGCGGGGCTCATGCCCTCGCCCGCCAGCTCCTCGACCGGGCCGGGGCTGCGGTTGTGGATGACCAGCGACGCGCCGGCCTTCGCCAGATTGCGGGCCATGGGCCGCCCCATCAGGCCCAGCCCGATGAAGCCGACCCTCCGCCCTTTGAGACCTTCCATGTCCCGGCCCGTCACAGGCGGGCGTGGCGCGCCCGCGCGCCGCGTTCGATGGCGGCGGCGCACAGCCGGTCCACGCCCAGCTTGTGCCGGATCAGCTCCAGCATCCGCAGCTCCTCCTGCGAGGCCGAGGGGTCCGCCGCCGCGATGTCGCAGGCGAGCGCGTAGGCGGTCTCGCACAGCTTGGGCGGGATGGCCTCCTTGACGATCTGGAGCGTCGTCTCCAGCCCGTCGGTGTCGGCCAGCAGACCGGAACATTCGCGGGTCACGTCGGTCAGCCGGTCGATGTCGAAATCCTTGAAGATCGGCAGATAGCGGACGTTCTCGCCGATGGCCTCAAGCTCCGCGTCCGTCATGTCGCCGTCGCACGCCGACACCAGCACCATGACGTAGATGAGCGCGCTGTGGTGGTTGATCATCGAAACTCCTGCGGGAAAGGGCCCCGCCCAATCTTGCCCGTGCCCCACGCGCCGTCAAGGGAGCCATGCCTGCGACGGAAGGGTGGGTCCCTCGACAGGGAGCGGGCTGCCCCTTAAGGTCGGGCCCCATGTCGGTGGTCATCAACGTGGCGCTCCCGGTCTTCGCCATCATCCTGGCGGGCGTCCTTTCCGGTAAGGCGAAGCTGCTCGGTCCCGCCTCCTCGGAGGCGCTGAACAAGTTCGTCTACTGGATGGCCCTGCCGCCGGTGCTGTTCCTGGGCACCGCCAAGCGCTCGCTGCCGGAGATCTTCAACGGCCCCTTCATCGGCGCCTTCCTCGGCTCGATGCTGGCGGTCTATGCGCTCGGCGCCGTCCTCGGCTGGCTGATCCACCGGGAGCGGACGCAGATCCAGTGCATGCAGGGGCTGAACGCCTGCTTCTCCAACACCGGCTACATGGGCATCCCGCTGTTCCTGGCGGCCTTCGGCCCGGACCGTCTGGCCCCGGCGATCCTCGCCACCGTCATCATGAGCGCGATCATGGTCGGCATCGCGGTGATCTGGTTGGAATTCGCCAACAGCCACGGCGGCGGGATCGGCAAGGCGCTGGCCGACGTGGGCCGGGCGCTGGTCCGGAACCCGCTGATCATCTCCACGGCGCTGGGGCTGGCCTGGTCGGTCTTCCTGTCCGGCGTGCCGGTGCCCCGCCCCATCACGACCTATTGCGAGTTGATGGGCGCCTCCGCCGGCCCCTGCGCCCTGTTCGCCATCGGCCTGTTCCTGGCGACCCAGAGCCTGAAGGCCAACCTTCTGGAGGTCGGCTGGATCAGCGCCCTGAAACTGGTGGTGCAGCCGGCGCTGGCGTGGTTCCTGATCCAAACGCTGTTTCCGCTCGACCCCTTCTGGACCGGTTCGGCCATCATCCTCGCCGGCCTTCCCACCGGCGCCCTGACCTTCGTGGTGGCCAGCCAGTACCGGATCTATGTGGAGCGCACCTCCTCGGCGATCCTGATGTCCACCATCGCCAGCGTGGTCACATTGTCCTTTCTTCTGGCGGTCTACGCCCCCGCGCACTGAAGGCGGGAGAAATTCTCCTGCCATTTCACCCGCTCAACGTGTCGCGCAACTTCGTTAACGCAGGGCGGTCACAATAATGCGGCGCCCCTGCGTCATTCTTGCGTCTTGCCGGATAACCGCCGTTCCATCACTTGTTCCACCCCTGCCTTATGCCTTTCGTATAGACTGCTGGTCAGACCCAGCTTTTTCGTTCAGACACGAAACAATCGCCAGCCGCCGCATCGCTTCGGGGGAAGAGTACCTGCCATGTCCATGCTGAATTCCATGACCATCCGGGCCAAGGTGGTAACCGCGACCGTCGCGGTCCTTCTGATGACGGTCTCCCTGGGGCTGTTCGCCGTCGAGCGGCTGAGCACCGTCAACCAGGCCGCGGAGGAAATCCGCGCCAACTGGCTGCCCAGCCTCACCGCCATCACCGAAATGGATGGAGCGGCGAACGACTACCGCATCCTGGAAGCGTCCCACATCCTGGCCCTCTACCCCGCCGACATCGCCGAGGCCGAGAAGGAGATGGCGGGGGTGCTGAACCGGCTGGCCGAATCCCGGCGGAAGTACGAGTCGCTGCTGACCCCCGGCTGGGAAACCCAGACCGCCAAGCGCTGGCAGGCCGCCTGGGACCGCTACATGAAGATCAGCCAGGACCGGCTCCTCCCGCCCTCCCGGGCGAACGAGAACGAGAAGGCCGCCGACATCTACCGGACCGAATCGCACAAGGCGTTCGACGAGTGCAGCGCCCTCCTCGACGAGCTGACGGCCTTCAACGTCAACAGCGCCGGCAAGACGGCGGAAGAGGGCAACGTCGCCTATGTCGGGGCGCAGACCTGGATTCTGGGCGCCATCGCTCTGGTTTCGCTGCTCTGCCTGTTCGCCGGCGTCACGCTGACGAGGACGATCGCCCGGCCCATCATCGCGCTGACCGGCATCATGGACCGTCTGGCCAAGCGCGACCTCGCCGTCGCGGTGGAAGGCGGCGCCCGCCAGGACGAGATCGGCGCCATGGCCCGCGCGGTGCAGGTCTTCAAGGACGGCCTGATCGAGGCCGAGCGCCTCACCGCCGCCCAGGCCGCGGAGGAGGAGAACAAACGCCGCCGCGCCGAGCGGGTCGATACGCTGATCCGCGGCTTCGACAGCGCGGTGCACAGCGTCCTCCAGACCGTGGGCGCGGCGTCGTCGCAGCTCGACACCACCGCCCGCAGCATGACCGACATCGCCGAGCACACGCGGGCCGAGGCCGGCGGCGCCGCGTCCGCGGCGGAGCTGACCTCCGCCAACGTGCAGACCGTCGCCTCCGCGTCGGAGGAGATGGCCGCCTCCATCACCGAAATCTCCCAGCAGGTGTCGCAGTCGGCCAGCATCGCCGGCAAGGCGGTGGACGAGGCCGACCGCACCAACGCCACCGTGCAGGGCCTTTCGGAGGCCGCGCAGCGCATCGGCGACGTGGTGGACCTGATCCAGAACATCGCGGCGCAGACCAACCTGCTGGCGCTGAACGCCACCATCGAGGCGGCCCGCGCGGGCGAGGCCGGCAAGGGCTTCGCCGTGGTGGCCAGCGAGGTCAAGAGCCTCGCCAACCAGACCTCCAAGGCGACGGAGGAGATCGCCCAGCAGATCGGCGCGATCCAGTCGGCCACCGACGGGGCGGTCGGCGCGATCCGCGGGATCGGGGCGACCATCTCCTCGATCAACGACATCTCCTCCTCCATCGCCGCCGCCATCGAGGAGCAGGGGGCCGCGACCCAGGAGATCAGCCGCAGCGTCCAGCAGGCGGCGCAGAGCACCCAGGAAGTGACCAGCAACATCAGCCGCGTGTCGCAGGCCGCGACCGAGACCGGCAGTGCGGCGACCCAGGTGATGTCGGCCTCCGCCGACCTGAACAACGGGGCGATGCGTCTGAAGAGCGAAGTGGAAAACTTCCTCAACGCCATCAAGGCGGCGTGACGCCGTGACCGGGACCGGTGGGCGGCAGCGGGGCTGCCCACCGGCATCCCCGCCGGACGGCGCGTCCCGGCCTCCCGCTCCTCATACTTTCGAAGAATTGCGCGGCAATCGGTTTGACAACCGGCGGCTGTTCCGGCACTCCATCATCATCAAAAATACAAGATGGAGGAACCGCCATGCTGGGCATCTATGCGCAGCACGCGCAGACCTATTTGCTTGTCCTGATGATAAGCACCACGATTTTCTTTGCTCTTCCAATTTTCATCGCGCCGCTGACCTGGGCAAGACTGATGCTGTGGCGCATCCCGGAGGACAAGGACCTCGCCGTCTATTTCGGGCGCTGCCTGGGCGCGTTCATCCTGATCGTCGAATTCCTGATGCTGCGCGGGGCGGGCGGAGAGGGCACCGCCTACGCCTTCGACGTTCTGTTCGCCGTGTTCGGGCTGATGCTCGCCGTCCACGTCTACGGCGCCATCCGGCGCATCCAGCCGATCACCGAAACGCTGGAAATCGGCTTCTGGGCGCTGCTGCTCGTGCTCAACACCTGTTTCTACCCGGTCCCGTCCGCCTGACGGAGCGCTCCCCGGCCGCCGCTGTTGCCAAGCCGCCGCTGCCCGTATATTGTGCGCCGCGCATCAAGAGTTGAGCGGACGCTCAACGCCAACCTGCTTCCCGAGCAAGGTGGCGTCCCGAAGGGGGATGTGGCCGGACCGGCAATCATACGGGGCTCGCCATGACGTCCGTTTTGACCGATGCGCCGACAGCGGAGCCGGACGAGTCATGCCCATCAGGATACCCAACGATCTTCCCGCCTTCACCGCCCTGCAGGCTGAGGGCGTCATGGTCATGCAGGAGGCCGACGCCATCCGGCAGGACATCCGGCCCCTGCGGTTCGGCCTGCTGAACCTGATGCCCGACAAGATCCGGACCGAGACGCAGATCGCGCGCCTTCTGGGCAACACGCCGCTGCAGGTCGAGCTGTCGCTGATCCGGATCACCAACCATGTGTCGCGCAACACCTCCGCGGACCACATGAGCGCCTTCTACCGGTCGTGGGAGGACGCGCGCCGCGAGAAGTTCGACGGATTCCTGATCACCGGCGCGCCGGTCGAGACCATGCCCTTCGAGGAGGTGTCCTACTGGGACGAGTTGTGCTCGGTCTTCGACTGGACGCAGAGCCACGTCCATGCCTGCCTGAACATCTGCTGGGCGGCGCAGGCCGCCATCCATCATTTCCACGGGGTGCCGAAGCATCTGCTGGGGAAGAAGGCGTCCGGCGTGTTCCGTCACCGCAACCGCGTTCCCGCCTCGCCCTATCTGTGCGGCTTGTCCGACGACGTGCCCATCCCGGTCTCGCGCTGGACCGAGGTGCGCCAGGAGGACATTCCGGCGGACAGCGGCCTTCGCGTGCTCCTGGATTCCCCGGACAGCGGCCTCTGCCTGCTGGAGGACGCCGCCCACCGCTCCCTGCACATGTTCAACCACATCGAATACGACACCGACACGCTGCGGAACGAGTATCTGCGGGACGTCGCCAAGGACGCGGCCACGCCGGTTCCCCAGGGCTACTTCCCGGACGACGACCCGACCCGCCCGCCGGAAAACCGGTGGCGCAGCCACGCCCATCTGCTGTTCGCGAACTGGATCAACCAGATCTACCAGACGACGCCCTTCGATCTCTCCCGCATCGGCGCGGGCTGACCGGGAGGCCGCGGCCTCCTACCAGCCGCGCAGGAACTCCTCCGTCGCCTCCACGGCCTCCTTGATGCCGACGCGGCGGACCTCCACCCCCTCCGGGAAGGCGCCGAACAGGCGGCTGGGCATCATCGGGTCGAGCAGGACGAAGACCCCCGTGTCGTCGGCCCGCCGCACCAGCCGTCCGAACGCCTGCTTCAGCCGCAACCGCGCGATCATGTCCTCGTAGCGCCGCCGCCCGAAGGCGTCGCGGCGGGCGCGGTGCAGGATGTCCGGGCGCGGCCAGGGCACGCGGTCGAACACGATCAGCCGCAGCGAGCGGCCCGGCACGTCCACCCCGTCGCGCACCGCGTCGGTGCCGAGCAGGCAGGCGTGCTCCTCCCCCCGGAAGATGTCGATCAGCGTCGCCACGTCCAGCGGATCGACATGCTGGCCGTAAAGTGGGATGCCGGTGGCGTCGAGCGGCTCGACGATGCGGTCGTAGACGGCGCGCAGGCGGCTGATCGCGGTGAACAGCCCCAGGCCCCCGCCGCCCGCCGCCTGGAACAGCGTGCGGTAGGCCGAGGCGACCTGCCCCAGATCGTCCTTGCGCACGTCGGTGACCACCATCACCCGCGTGCGGTTGGGGTAGTCGAAGGGGGAGGGCACCTGGGCGCGCAGCGCCGGCTGCGGCAGGTGGCTGGCGCCGCAGCGGTCCTCCGCCGCCTGCCAGTCCATCGCCGTGTCGCCGGTGCCGTCGGTCAGGGTGGCGGAGGTGACCACCATGCCGTGCGCCGGCCCGGCCAGCGCCTCGGCGAAGGGAACGGTGGGGTCGATCCAGTGGCGGTAGAGCCCGACATCCACGTCGCGCCCGTCGATCCGCTCCACCGCGAACCAGTCCACGAACTGCGGCGGGGTTTCCACGGGCAGGGTCTTCAGCATGGCCCGCCACGCCTCGACCGTCAGCACGCCGCGCCGGGTCAGGCTGCGGGCCATGGCGTCGATGCGCCGGCGCTGGTCGCTGTCCAGCTCCGCGGTCTCGTCCTCCAGCCGCGCGGCCAGCCGCTTCGCCAGCCCGGCCAGCGGCTCCGACAGCCGGACCAGAGCCGCCTCCAGCGCCTCCGCCGCGTCGAGCAGCCCGTCCACCGGATAAGCCTTGTCGGCCTCCAGGCTGTAGGGACCGCCCTGTCCCGCCGTGCGGGAATAGACCTGCCGCCGCGCGGCGAGCAGGAACGCCTCGGTCGGCCCCTGCGGGTTGTCGGCGGACAGCCGCGCCGCCCAGCCCTCCGCCGGCAGGACGCGGGCGCCCATCATCACGGCGTCCATCAACTCCTGGGCGCGCTCGTCGCTGGCGACCAGATCCTCGATGCGGCGCTTCAGCCCGCGGGCGCGGCTGCGCCCCGTCTCCTCAGCGCCGAGCAGCCAGCGCCGCAGCTCCTGCGTCTCGCGCCCGGTCAGATGCCCGGCGAAGGCGCTGTCCGCCGCGTCGAAGACGTGGTGCCCCTCGTCGAAGACGTAGCGGGTGGGCAGGGTCGGCTCCTCGCCGCCGCCAAGGGCGGCCTGCACCATGACCAGCGCGTGGTTGGCGATCACCACGTCGGCCTTGCGGGCGCGGCGCACGCTCTTCTCGATGTAGCAGCGGGCGTAATGGTCGCAGGCGGAGTAGATGCACTCGCCCCGCCGGTCGGCGAGGCCCAGCGTCCGCCCGCGCCCGGCGATGTCCACCAGCCAGCCGGGGAAGTCGCCGCCGGTCAGGTCGCCGTCCCGCGTCGCCGCGGCCCAGCGCGCCATCAGCCCCACCCCGATGGCGTGATGCGGCTGCATCGGCATGCCGCGGATCGCCTCCTCCAGATTCAGCAGGCACAGGTAGTTCTCCCGGCCCTTGCGCAGCACGACCTTGAGCGCCTTGGTCGCCGGTTCGGGGTAGAGGCGGTCCAACTCCGCGTCGATCTGGTGCTGGAGGTTGCGGGTGTAGGTGGAGATCCATACGGTGCCGCCGTTCTTCTCCGCCCACACCGTGGCCGGCGCCAAATAGCCCAGCGTCTTGCCGACGCCCGTTCCGGCCTCCGCCAGCACCACGTTCGGGGTGTCGGGGGCAGGGCGGGGGGCGAAGGCGGCGGACACCGCGCTGGCGTAGTCGGCCTGCTGCGGGCGCGGCTCGGCCAGCTTGCCGGGCACGCTGGCCGCCAGCATCACCGACAGCCGGCGCCGCGCCTCGTCCGGCTCCACCTGGTGGTGGGCGGGCGGCGGTT
>NZ_JAUJFI010000169.1 GCF_030849505.1 Azospirillum isscasi
GGGGGCGGCGGTTCGCTGGCCGGTTCCGGCGGCGAAGGGGCCGGCGGGCTCGGCTTGGCTTCGGGCACCGGCGGGCGGGGGGCGGACGGCTTCGGCTCGCCCTTGTCGACGCGCGCGGCTTCCGTCACCTCGCCCACATCCACGATCTCGATCGGGATGGAGGCGGGAATCTCCAGCTTGCGATCGCTGGGCGGCATGCCGAGCACGAACAGCGCGACCAGCGCGACGTGCAGCGTTGCCGAGGCGATCAGGGGTTTGCGCATGGGTCAGCCTTCAACTCGCCGTGGCGTCTCAGCGCTGCGCCGCGCCGCCGACGCGCGGCCCGGTGGCGCCCGGCCCGCTCGGCATCTCGGCGACCAGCCCGACCTTCTTGAAGCCGGCGGCGCTCATGGTGCCCATCACCTCCAGCATCTTGCCGTAGGCGATCTTCGCGTCGCCGCGCACCAGGATGCGGGCTTCGGGGTTGTTGTTGGTGACGGCGATCAGCAGCGCGACCATGTTGCCCGTCTCCACCGCCGTCTCCTGCACGAAGACCCGGCCATCGGACTGGACGGTCACGAACAGCGGGTCCTTCTGCGCCTCCAGCGGGGCGGCGTTGGTCTTCGGCAGATCGACCGGCACGCCGACGGTCAGCAGCGGTGCGGCGACCATGAAGACGATCAGCAGCACCAGCATGACGTCGATGAAGGGCGTCATGTTGATGTCGGCCATCGCGCGGTATCCGCGGCGGCGGCCCCGTCCGTGGCCGCCCTTTCCTGCGAGCTGGGCTCCCATGTCAGGCGGCTCCCCGCTCCTCGAGGTGGCGCGACAGGATCGCCGAGAACTCGCCCGAGAAGGTCTCCAGCCGGTCGGCGTAGCGGCCGAGGTCGGTGGTGAACTTGTTGTAGGAGATCACGGCGGGAATGGCGGCCACGAGACCCAGCGCCGTGGCGAACAGCGCCTCGGCGATGCCGGGGGCGACGACGGCGAGGCTGGTGTTGCCCGACGCGGCGATGGAGGTGAAGGAATTCATGATGCCCCACACCGTGCCGAACAGGCCGATGAAGGGGGCCGTCGAGCCGACCGACGCCAGGAAGGTCATGTAGCGCTCGGCGCGCAGCATCTCGCGCCCGATGGTCACCGACATGACGCGCTCCACCCGCTGCTGGAGCGATCCCTTCATGGAGCCGATGCCGCGGTCGGCGGCGTGGCGCCATTCGCGCATGCCGGCGGCGAAGGTGGCCGACATCGGGTCGGTGGGGTTCTGGCCGATGCGGTCGTAGAGCGCGTCAAGCGAGCCGCCCGACCAGAAGCTCTCCTCGAAGGCGTCCGCCTGCGCGTTCAGGCGGCGGATGCGCATCAGCTTCTCGATGATGATGGCCCAGCACCACACCGAGGCAACCAGCAGCATCAGCATCACGACCTTGACGATCAGGTCGGCCTGCCAGAACAGGCCCCACATCGTGATGTCGTGGGCCTTCGCCGCGGCCCCGACCACCTGGGCGGAATTCAGATCCATCGCAGTCAGTCTCGCTTCTGCCTTTTGTACAAATCGTTGAGCGCCTCGCGGACCGGCGCCGGAAGGCGCGCGGGACGTCCGGCCCGGTTGATCGACGCCAGTTGAATCACCGCCCGCGCGAGGTCACGGCCGTCGCGGCGGACAAGTTGTGCAACTGCGAAGGAGGCACCGCCGGTATCGGTGATTCGCGTCACCACTTCAAGCGTATCCTCGAGCTTGGCGGGAGCGACAAAATCGATCTCCGCCCGTCGTACCGCAAATGACACACCGTCGCTTTCGGCCAGCCCGGCGTTGGTGAACCCGGCCAGCCTCAGCATCTCGGTGCGCGCCCGCTCGAAGAAGCGCAGGTAGTTGGCGTGATACACCAGCCCCCCGGCGTCCGTGTCCTCGTAGTAGACCCGCAGCGGCAGCCTGTGCTGCGCGTTCTCGTCAATCCAGCCCGATAGATTCGCCGTCCCGGCGCCGTCACGCATCGCCGTCCTCCTCCGGGTCGCGGCTGGAATCGGCCAGCCGGTCCAGCAGGTCGAACTGGCGCGTCGGCGCAGAGGGCGGGTTCAGGCCCAGATAGCGGAAGCCCTGGTCGGTCAGCATGCGCCCGCGCGGGGTCCGTTGCAGGAAGCCCTGCTGAATCAGGTAGGGTTCCACCACCTCCTCCAGCACGTCGCGCTGTTCGCCCAGCGCCGCGCCCAGCGTGTCCACGCCCACCGGACCGCCGCCGTAGTTGTTGGCGATGATGCCCAGATAGCGCCGGTCCATGCTGTCGAGGCCGAGCCGGTCCACCTCCAGCCGGGTCAGGGCGGCGTCGGCGATGCGGGCGTCCACCTCCGGCACGCCGGCCACCGCGGCGAAGTCGCGCACCCGGCGGAGCAGCCGGCCCGACACGCGCGGCGTCCCGCGCGACCGGTTGGCGATCTCCCGCGCCCCTTCCGGCGTGATGAGCATGTTGAGCACGCCCGCGGCGCGGCGGACGATCAGCTCCAGCTCGTCCGGCTCGTAGAATTGCAGCCGCACGGGGATGCCGAACCGTTCGCGCAAGGGGCGCGTGATCAGGCCGGAGCGCGTCGTCGCGCCGACCAGCGTGAAGGGCGGCAGGTCGATCCGGATGGACCGCGCCGAGGGGCCTTCGCCGATGATGAGGTCGAGCTGGAAATCCTCCATGGCGGGATAAAGCACCTCTTCCACGGCGGGATTAAGGCGATGGATCTCGTCGATGAAGAGGACGTCGTGCGGCTGCAGGTTGGTCAGCAGGGCGGCGAGGTCGCCGGCCCGCGCGATGACCGGGCCGGAGGTGGCGCGGAAGCCCACCCCCAGCTCGCGCGAGACGATCTGGGCGAGCGTGGTCTTGCCCAGGCCCGGCGGCCCGAACAGCAGCACATGATCCAGCGCCTCCCCGCGCGAACGGGCGGCCTGGATGAAGATCGACAGGTTCTCGCGCGCCTGCCGCTGGCCGATGAATTCGGCCAGCGAGAGCGGGCGGATCGAGGCTTCGCCGGAATCGCCGGAGCCCTGCCCCGGCTGCACCAGCCGGTCGGGATTGGTGCCGTTCTGGTCGGCGGTCATTGGCTGAGTTCCTTAAGGCCATGGCGGATCAGCTCCGACACGCCGGCCCCGTCGCCCAGCTTGCGCCCGGCGGAGACGACGGCGCCGAACGCCTCCGACCGCCCGTAGCCGAGGTTGACGAGGGCCGAGACGGCGTCCGCCATGACCGTGTTGTCCGGGCCGCCCGCCGCCGGCGCCGCCTTGCCGCCCGCCGCCGGAGCGGCGGAGGCCGAGGCGCCGAGGGCGAGGTTGCCCACCTTGTCCTTCAACTCGTTGATGATTCGCGCGGCCACCTTCGGCCCCACCCCGTCGGCGCGGGTCAGCGCCGTCTTGTCCTGCGCGGCGATGGCGCGGGTGATCTGGTCGGGGTCGAGCACGCCGAGGATCGACAGGGCGAGGCGCGAGCCGACGCCCTGGATGGTGGTCAGCAGCCGGAACCAGTCCCGCTCCCCGGCATCGGCGAAGCCGTAGAGGGTGATCCGGTCGTCGCGGATGAAGGTTTCCACGACCAGCGCCCGCCGCTCCCCCACCGCCATGCGCGACAGCGTGCGGTTGGAGCAGGCGACCTGGTAGCCGACCCCGTTGACGTCCACCACCACCCAGTCGGTCCCGACCGAATCCACGACACCGGTGAGCTTGGCGATCATGGAAGTGACTCCTTGCCGGACGGCTGACGCCGCAGAATGGTGGTTTCGTCGAGGCGGGCCTTGATCGTCTCAAGAACGCCGTCCAGGTTTTCGTTCAATTCGTTGTTCCAGAAGCGAAGGACGCGGAAGCCCGCCTGCTCCAGCATGCGGGTCCGGCGCTGGTCTTGCTCGACGCGATCCGCATGCTGTCCGCCGTCCAGTTCGATGACCAGACGGTGGTCGTGAGCCACGAAATCCACCGTGAAGCCCAATATCGGTTCCTGACGGCGGAATTTCGCCCCCATCTGGGCGTTCCGCAGCCTCTGCCACAGCAGCTTTTCGACATCCGTCGAATCCCGCCGCAACTGACGCGCCCGAACGGTCTGAATTTCGGATGGCTTCCTTTGAGCCGCCACGCCCCACTCTCCCTCTCCCCCCTGGGGAGAGGGTCGGGGTGAGGGGGCAACGCCAGGAGTCGCCTTGCCGCGCGCCAGGAGTTGCCCCCCCTCACCCTGCCCTCTCCCCGGGGGGGAGAGGGTTGAGGCCGGGGTCCAGGACAGAAGGGACTGCCGATGATGCGCGTGGCAGATCGCTACCGCCAAAGCATCGGCGGCGTCCGGCGTGGTGATGGCGCAGCCGGGAAGCAGCAGGCGCACCATGGCCTGCACCTGTGTCTTGTCGGCCCGGCCCTGCCCCACCACGGCCTTCTTGACCATGTTGTTGGCGTATTCCGCCACCGACAGCCCGGCCAGCGCCGGGACCAGCAGGGCCACCGCCCGCGCCTGCCCCAGCTTCAGCGTGGAGACCGCGTTGCTGTTGACGAAGGTCTCCTCCACCGCCGCCTCGTCGGGGCGGTAGCGCTCCAGCACCTCGGCCAGCGCCTCGTGGAGCTGGCACAGGCGCTCGGCCAGCGGACGGCCGTCGTCGGAATGGACGGCGCCGTCCGCGACGTGGGTCAGCCGGTTGCCGGCAACGTCGATGACGCCCCAGCCGGTGTGCCGGAGGCCGGGGTCCAGCCCCAACAGGCGTACGGGCGGCTGTTGCGCCGCCCCGCTCCTTCCGGCCTGCCCAAGCACCCCGGTGCCCTCCGCTCTGCGGCCTGGACTCAGGCCGTCAGCTTCTGCATCAGCTCTTCGGAGATGTCGAAGTTGCCCTCGACGGTCTGGACGTCGTCGTTGTCCTCCAACACGTCCAGCAGCTTCATCAGGCTGGCGGCGGCGTCCTCGGACGGGGCGACGGTGTTCAGCGGCTTCCAGGTCAGGCGCGCGCTCTCCGCACCGCCGAACTTGGCCTCCAGCGCGTCGCGCACGATGGCGAAATTCTCCACCGTCGTGGTGACCTCGTGGCCGTTCTCGTCGGACGCCACGTCCTCCGCGCCGGCCTCCAGCGCCACCTCGAACACGGCGTCCGCCGCCGCGGCGGCAACCGGGTAGTAGATCGCGCCGACGCGGCTGAACATGAAGCTGACCGAGTTCGTCTCGCCCAGCGAGCCGCCGTACTTGGTGAAGGCGGAGCGCACCTCGGCGGCCGTGCGGTTGCGGTTGTCGGTCAGCGCGTCCACGATCAGCGCGACGCCGCCGGGGCCGTAGCCCTCGTACCGCACCTCTTCGTAGTTCGCGTCGTCGCCGCCGCCCGGCGTGCCCTGCTTGATCGCGCGGTCGATGCGGTCGCGCGGCATGTTCTGCACGCGGGCCGCGGTGATGGCGGCGCGCAGGCGCGGGTTGGCCGCCGGGTCGGGCAGGCCGCCCTTGGCCGCCACGGTGATCTCGCGGGCGAGCTTGTTGAAGATCTTCGACCGCTTGGCGTCCTGCGCGCCCTTGCGGTGCATGATGTTCTTGAATTGGCTATGACCGGCCATGCGTCGAACGAGCCCCAGATGGATTCAAAGATACAAGGTCTAGTGAAACAGCTTGGAAAGCGGTGGGACACATGTACCAGTTCTAGTGCGCCACCGCACGCTTTCGGCGCAGGAGACGACACCTACCCATTTAGAAAGTCAATATGGCAGGATTGGGGCGCCCCTTTTGCGCCCTGCCGAGGACGGTCCGGCCGCCCGTCAGCCCCGCACCGGCATGGACTGGCTCAGCCGCCCGCCCAGCCGCACCGGCTGGATGCTGGTGGCGAGGCCGGTGCGGTCGTCCGTCTCCACATAGCAGCCGCAGATGGTCGCCTCGCCTTCCGCCGGGCTCAGCCGCTCGGTGGGCAGCTTGCGGATCAGTTTGGCCATGGCGACCTCCTTCTTCATGCCGATGGCGCTGTCGTAGTCGCCGCACATGCCGGCGTCGGTCAGATAGGCGGTGCCGCCCTTCATGACCACATGGTCCGCCGTGGGAACATGGCTGTGCGTGCCGACCACCAGCGAGGCGCGCCCGTCGCAGAAATGGCCCATGATCATCTTCTCGCTGGTCGCCTCGCCATGGACGTCCACCAGGATGGCGTCGGCGCCGTTCGGACCCAGCCGGTGGGCGCGCAGCACCCGGTCCACCGCCGCGAAGGGATCGTCCATCGGGTCCATGAACAGGCGCAGCATCACGTTCATGACCAGCACCTTGCGCCCGCCCCGCGCCTGCAGCAGCACGAAGCCGCGCCCCGGCGTGCCTTCCGGGTAGTTCAGCGGGCGGATGATCCGCGGCTGCTGGTCGATGGCCGCCACCAGCTCCTTCTGGTCCCAGGAATGGTTGCCGAGAGTCACCACGTCCACGCCGGCGGCGAAAAACTCCTCGGCGATCTTCACGGTGATGCCGAAGCCGCCGGCGGCGTTCTCGCCGTTCACCACCGTCAGGTCGGGGTCCAGCCTGTCGCGCAGGGCCGGCATGTGCGCGATCACCGCGTCGCGTCCCGTCCGCCCCACCACGTCGCCCAGAAACAGAAGCCGCATCGTCCCCAACCTTCACTGCGTAAAGCGGAGCGCCTCGCGCTCCGTCAGAATCCAATCGAGCCGCTCGTCATGCGCCCCGCAGGGCACCGCGTCCATCTCCTGCGCGGCGAAGGCCACCCCCACCGCAAGCACAGGCCGGACCGCGCGCAGGGCGTCCAGAGTCCGGTCGTAATAGCCCGCCCCGTAGCCCAGCCGGTGCCCGCTGCGGTCGAAGGCCAGCATCGGCACCAGGAGCACCGCCGGCACGGCCTCGGGACGGTCGGCGCCCGGTTCGTGGATGCCGTAGCGCCCCGCGGCCAGCGGCTGCGCCGGGTCCCAGTCGCGGAAGGTCAGCGCCTGCCCGCGCGGTCCGGACACCGGCAGCGCGACGGGGCGCCCGGCGGCCTTAAGATGGAGCAGCAGGGGCCGCGCGTCGAGTTCCGAACCCAGCGGCCAATAGCCGGCGACCGGACCATCGGGAATCAGCCCCGGCCTGACCAGCGCCTCCAGGAACCGGCCGCGCACCGCATCAGCGGCAAAAGCACGCACGCCGTCGTCGGTGAGGGAGTCGCGCCGGGCGCGCGCCCTGACTCGGGCGGCGTCCTTGGCCGCACGCGGGTCGGTCATCGTCGCCTGGGAACTTCGGGGACATTCAGGGGGGAGGCGGAAGGTGCCGCCTTGGCCGTTGGCATGTGCCTATCCTCCATGACCTGCAGAGCAGGTGGGCGCCGTGTACCCGGACCACGGTCCGGACAGGGACAGCTCCCGAGAGTCTAGATTATCGGCCCTGGGGATTATTGCGACCTGACGAACCAGGCAGCGACCTTCCGTTGACTAACTTAGGCGCGCTCGAGCCGCGCGGCAACCTCTTCGATGCGCAGGGCGACATTGTCCACGGCGGCGGCCACGTCGGCCTCGTTCACCGTGGACAGCGGCGCGATGCCGCGGCCCGCCATCACGTCCTGAAGCTCGTCCGCCATGACGATGGCGGTCAGGACGAGCATCTGCGCCTCCGACCCGGACTTGCCGCCGCCGGTCGCCTGCTTCAGCTTCGCGTCCACATAGCCGGCCAGTTCACGCAGGCGGGCCTCCTGCCCGTCCTGGCAGAAGACGCGGTAGGCGCGCCCGTTCACCTCGATGTCCACCTGGGCCATGGCTTAATTCTCCAGCACCGCTTCAAGACGGCCGATCGCCGCCTCCAGACGCTTCGACACGGTTTCGGCGTTCTCCTGGGCGCGCGCCTGTTCGATGCGGGCCTCCCGCAGGGATTCGGTCAGCTCCTGCTCGCGCTTGGCCACCCGTTCCTCGCGGGCGGATGCGGCATGCTCCAGGCGGTCCACGGCCTTGGAGAGGCGGTCGAGCGCGGCTTTCAGAGAATCCATGGGCGGGGAAACCTTGATGGACGAAGGACGGCAGGCGGATGAACGGCAAACGGACAAGCGGTTCGCACATGCATAAAATGCCGAGCGCTACAGTTGGGCCGGGCACCCCGTGCCGTCAACCGGAATTACGCCGCAGAAAGAGCCCGCGGAAGGGGACGGAACCGGTGCCCGCGAAATGCGCCGGAAGCCGGGCGGTCATCCCCATTCCCGTGTTGACCTGCGCACACGGCTTCTGCATGGTGCGCGCGTCTTGCGGGAAGCCCTGGTTTCCCGCCAATCGGTGTTGCCCCAAACCCGCTGACAGTGCATCCGCCCGCGGGAACATTCTTCAGGAACCCTGCCCGATGTCCGCTGCTTCCGCCGCCACCCCGCCCGCCCCCATCACCACCATGGCGAACGCCATCCGCGCGCTGTCCATGGACGCGGTGGAGGCCGCGAAGTCCGGCCACCCCGGCATGCCGATGGGCATGGCGGACGTCGCCACGGTGCTGTTCACGCGTTTCCTGAAGTTCAACCCCAAGCAGCCGGCCTGGGCCGACCGCGACCGCTTCATCCTGTCGGCGGGCCACGGCTCGATGCTGATCTACTCGCTGGGCTACCTGACCGGCTATGAGCGGATGACCATCGACGAGCTGAAGCGCTTCCGCCAGCTCGGCAGCCTGACGCCGGGCCACCCGGAGGTCGATCCCTCCCTGGGCATCGAGATGACCACCGGTCCGCTGGGCCAGGGCGTCTCCACCGCCGTTGGCTTCGCGCTGGCGGAGCGCATCACCAACGCCCGCTTCGGCGACGATCTGGTCAATCATTACACCTATGTCATCGCCTCGGACGGCGACCTGATGGAGGGCGTCAGCCACGAGGCCTGCTCGCTCGCCGGCCATCTCGGGCTGGGCCGCCTGATCGTGCTGTGGGACGACAACCACATCTCCATCGACGGCTCCACCGACCTCAGCTTCACCGACGACACGCCGGCCCGCTTCCGCTCCTACGGCTGGAACACGGCGACCGTGGACGGCCACGATCCGGAAGCCGTCGCCAAGGCCATCGAGGCGGCGCAGGGCTCCGACAAGCCGACGCTGATCGCCTGCCGCACCATCATCGGCAAGGGCGCCCCGAACAAGGCCAACACCCACGGCTGCCACGGCTCGCCGCTGGGCGCCGACGAGGTGGCCGCCACCCGCGCCAACATCGGCTGGCCGCACGAGCCCTTCGTCGTCCCGCAGGACGTGCTGGACGCCTGGCGCGCCGCCGGCACCCGCGCCGACGCCGCCTACGCCGACTGGGCGCAGCGCGTCGAGGCGCTGGACGCCTCCGCCCGCAAGGCGTTCGAGGCGGCCATCGGCCGCGGCGTCCCCGCCGGCCTGGACGAGCTGATCGGCGCCTTCAAGAAGAAGGTGTCGGAAGAGAAGCCGAGCTGGGCGACCCGCGTCGCGTCGGGCAACGTGCTCGACATCCTGGTCCCGGCGGTGCCGGAGATGATCGGCGGCTCCGCCGACCTGACCCCGTCGAACAACACCAAGGCGAAGAACACCGCCGACGTGAAGGGCCGTGGCGAGTTCAACGGGCGCTACGTCCGCTACGGCGTGCGCGAGCACGGCATGGCCACCGTCATGAACGGCATGGCGCTGCACGGCGGCGTCATCCCCTACGGTGGCACCTTCATGCAGTTCGCCGATTACTGCCGCCCGTCGATCCGTCTCGCCGCGCTGATGAAGCAGCGCTCGATCTTCGTGATGACCCACGACTCGATCGGCCTCGGCGAGGACGGCCCGACCCACCAGCCGGTGGAGCATCTGGCCGCTTTGCGCGCCATCCCGAACCTGCTGACCCTGCGCCCGGCGGACGCCGTCGAGACCGCCGAGTGCTGGCAGATCGCCCTGGAGCGGGTGAACGGCCCGTCCGTCCTGGCGCTGACCCGCCAGAACGTGCCGACCCTGCGCACCGAGCACGCGGAGGAGAACCGCTCCGCCCGCGGCGGCTACGTGCTGCTGGAGGCCGAGGGCGAGCGCAAGGTGACCCTGCTCGCCACCGGCTCGGAAGTCTCGCTCGCCGCCGAGGCCCGCAAGGCGCTCCAGGCCGAGGGGATCGGCGCCGCCGTCGTGTCCATCCCGAGCTTCGAGCTGTTCGAGGCGCAGGACGACGCCTACAAGGCGGCGGTGCTGGGCAGCGGCGTCCGCGTCGCGGTCGAGGCCGCCATCCGTCAGGGCTGGGACCGCTGGCTGGGCTATCCGGGCGCCACGGGCACCGCGTTCGTCGGCATGACCGGCTTCGGCGAGTCGGCTCCCTATCAGGAACTCTACAAGCACTTCGGCATCACCGCCGAGGCTGTGGTCGCCGCGGCGAAGGCGCGTCTGTAAAGAGCGACCGTTTGCGGGATCGGGCTCCGGGCCGCCGGTCCGGGGCTGACAATTACCGCCCCGGACCACCGGTCCGGGGCCGGGAGTGACCGCCCCAGGCCGTACGGTTCGGGGTCGGGGAATGCCAGACTGGAGGAAAACAATGGCTGTTCGGGTAGCGATCAACGGTTTTGGCCGTATCGGCCGTCTGGTTCTGCGGGCCATCTACGAGAGCGGCCGCAAGGACGTCGAGGTCGTTGCGATCAACGATCTGGCCGACCTCAAGGCCAACGCCCACCTGCTGAAGTACGACAGCGTCCATGGCCGCTTCCCCGGCACGATCGAGACCCGCGACGGCGAGCTGATCGTCAACGGGCACTCGATCAAGGTCGTGCAGGAGCGTGACCCGGCCAAGCTGCCGTGGAAGGATCTGGGCGTCCAGATCGCCATGGAATGCTCGGGCATCTTCACCAAGCGCGCCGACGCCGCCAAGCACCTGGAAGCCGGCGCCGAGAAGGTGCTGATCTCCGCCCCGGCCACCGACGAGGACATCACGGTGGTCTACGGCGTCAACCACGACCAGCTGAAGGCCGAGCACCGCATCGTGTCGAACGCGTCGTGCACCACGAACTGCCTGGCCCCGGTGGCCTTCGTGCTGCACAACCTGATCGGCATCGAGAAGGGCTTCATGACCACGATCCACTCCTACACGGGTGACCAGCGGATCGTCGACACCAACCACAAGGACCTGCACCGCGCCCGCGCCGCGGCGCTGAACATGATCCCGACCTCGACCGGTGCGGCCAAGGCCGTCGGCAAGGTGCTGCCGGAGCTGAAGGGCAAGCTGGACGGCACCGCCATGCGCGTCCCCACCCCGAACGTCTCGGTCGTGGACTTCAAGTTCACCGCCAAGCGCGCCACCTCGGTGGAGGAGATCACCAAGGCGATCAGCGACGCCGCCAACGGCCCGCTGAAGGGCGTGCTGGGCGCCTACACGGAGGAGCTGGTCTCCACCGACTTCAACCACGACCCGCACAGCTCGATCTTCGCGCTGAACGAGACCAAGGTCATCGACGGCAACTTCGTCCGCATCATGACCTGGTACGACAACGAGTGGGGCTTCTCCAACCGCATGAGCGACACCGCCGTCGCCATGGCGAACGCGAAGTAAGCCGCAACGGCCTGCGCCCGAACGGCTCAGGCCCGAACGAAAAGGGCGCCCCCGCGAAGGGGCGCCCTTTTTCGTGACCGGACGCCATGACCGGCGCCATGACCGGCGCGGCCGGAACCGGCGGCAGCCGGGCCGCGTCACCCCGCTTTGACGGCGTTGATGCCCGTGGCCTCGGTGAGCTGGTCGGCGACCCAGGCGGCGACGCTCTTGCCCTCGCGCTCGGCGCAGGTGGCGATGGCGCGGTGAAGCATCGGGTTGACGCGGATGGCGAGCTTGCCCGAATAGGGTTGCTCGGTGTTGCCCGCCATGTCGCAGGCCATCGCCAGATAATCGTCCACCGCATCGCGAAAGGCTTTGCGCAGCTCATCGACCGAGCGTCCGGTGAAGGTGATCCCGTCGCGCGTGTTGATGACCGCACCGACGAAGATGCCGGCGTCGTTGTCGAAATCGATCTGGGCCTTGTAGCCCTTATAGTCCATCATCAGCGGCGACCCCAGGGGATGCGTAGGGCCAGAGGATAGCCTCGCCTCCGTTCCCGCGGTTTGACCTGCCTCAATTCCCGGAGTCGGGATGGGGAAATGCCCGCTCTGTTTTTCCCGTCATGACCGCCCTGCCCCCGCAAGCCCGCCCCATCCGCTTCCACGGCCTGGCCGAAGCCAGCGCCGCCTGCGCCGCCGCCGCGGAGTTGGGCGTTCCCCTGCTGCTGGTCAGTGCGCCCGGTGCGGCGGCCCACGCCGGGGCCGGCTGGTTCCTCGCGGTCGTTGCCCGCGCCGCCGCCCGCCATCCCGCGGTCGAGGTGGCC
>NZ_JAUJFI010000017.1 GCF_030849505.1 Azospirillum isscasi
TGTGCGTCAGGTCGCCGGCCCGCCCGATGCCGCGCAGCACGTCCTGCAGCTCGTCCGGCTTCTTGGCGGCCCGCCCGCGGAATTCGTTCCCGCCACCGACCGGGACGCGCCGAAGGCCACGGCGGCCAGGACCGGCCGGGCTCCGTCGCGGACGGTGGAGACCCTGGTCGCCGAGGCGATGCTGCCGCCCAACGCGGTCGGCAAGGGCGAGCGGGTCGTCATCCGCTTCGTGTCCCAGCGCAGCGGCGGCTGCGGCAGCCTGGAGGGCCGGGACCGCGTCTGCGTCGCTCTGGCCGGAGGAACCGGCGCCGGCCTGTAACGGCGTCGTTTCGTCCCCCGTTCCACAGCACCTGTTGCAACCGAGGATGGCGCCCACCGGACGGTCGGGCGCCATCTTCGGTTTTCCACAATAGCCTCATCTCCGCATCCCCGATCATATAGGTACTCAAACAAAAAAAGCCCCGGTCGGGCCGCCCCGCGGTCTGTCCGGAAAAACGACGATTCCGGGGGAACGCTGCGGATGAGGTGTGGAGATGGTGTCCGGTACGGGTGAACGGGCAAAACGCTCGACCTTTCAGGTCGTGGTGGTGGATTGCCTGATTGCGGGAACGGTGGTGGCCGCCCTGGCGGTGTTCGGCGGCATGACGGCCATGGAGGCGGCGCGCATCGCCAACGGCAACGCCGAGTTGGCGCAGCGGGTGGCCGAGAACCAGCGCGTCGCGCTGGAGGCGGAACGGCTCGCCAAGCTGGGCGAGGCGGTGATCGCCGGCACCGACGAGGCCGCCCGCGCGGAAGCGCTGTCCGGTCTGGACGCCCACGCCGCCCGCATGTCCGCGAACGCCGCGCCGGAGATCGCCGGGACCGTCGCCAAGGCCGTCGCGGCCAGCCGCGAGGCCGCGGCCATCGGCGCCAGGGTGGAGGCGCTGGACAAGAAATTCGGCTTCAACATCGGCCGTGCCGAGAGCTTGTCCGGCGACGTCGCCCGCGGCCTGTCCGCGGCGATGCGCGCGGCGGCGCAGCCGGCGGACGAGCAGGGGCTCGCCGCGCTCTTCTCGACCATCCGCGACGCCAGGTTCCTGCTGACCCGCCTGCCGTCCCAGCTCTACCCGCCCGCGGTCGGCAACGACCTGCGCCAGTTCCGGGAGCATATGGCCAAGGCGATGGAACTGCGCCGGCACCTGCCGGGCGCCGACGAGTTCGAGAGCGTCGCCGACGACATCGCGTCCTTCGCGGCGCTCGACGAGACCTTCGCGCAGCGCACCGACGTGCTGCGCCTGACCACCGACGCCCACGCCCGCAACCAGGAGGTCCGGGCGCTGGTCGATGGGCTGGTGCAGCGGATGAACGCCGCCTCCGAAGAGGTAACCGCGCGCAGCCAGGACGGGGCGGCGGCGCTGACGGCGGTGCTCGACCGGCTGACGCTGATCGCGCTGGGCGCCTTCGCGCTGATCGGGTTGATCGGCGGGCTGAACATGCTGCTGGGGTACCGTTTCATCATGCAGCCGGTCCGCGACGCCAGCCGGGCGCTCCAGGCGCTGACCCACGGCGAGAGCGCCGTGGCCCTGCGGCCCTCGCCGCTGCGCGAGATCGCCGACATCCACGGCGCGGTCCACGCTTTCCGCGAAGCCCTGGACGCCCGCCAGCGCGCCGAGGAGACCCGCCGCGACCAGGAGCGGCGGGCCGAGGAGGAACGCCGCGCCCTGATGAACGAACTGGCGGACGGGCTGGAGCGCACCGTCCAGGCGGTGGCCGGGTCGCTGTCCGTCGCGGCGGGGGAGGTCACCGATTCCGCCCGCGCCGTGGCCGGCATGGCGTCGGACACCGCGCAGCGCACCCGCGCCGCCGCGGACGCCGCCGGCAACGCCACCAGCAACGTCGGCGCCGTGGCCTCGGCCAGCGAGCAGCTTTCCGCTTCCATCGACGGGATCGGGCGGCAGATCGCCCACTCCCGCGACGTGGCGGAGGACGCCGTGACCGAATCCCGGCGCGCCGACGGGCTGACCAAGGGCCTGTCCGAGTCCGCTCAGAAGATCGGCGAGGTGGTCGCCATCATCACCGCCATCGCCCAGCAGACCAACCTCCTTGCCCTGAACGCCAGCATCGAGGCGGCGCGGGCCGGCGACGCCGGCAAGGGCTTCGCCGTCGTCGCCAACGAGGTGAAGGCGCTCGCCTCCCAAACGGCGTCCTCGACGGAGGAGATCGCCACGCTGGTGCAAGGCATCCAGCAATCCACGACGGGGGTGGTGGAGGCCATCGCCCGCATCGGCTCCACCATCGCCGTCATCGGCGAGAGCGTGACCGGCATCGCCGCCGCGGTGGAGCAGCAGCGGCAGGCCACCTCCGAAATCACCCACAACGTGCGCATGGTGGAGTGCATGAACACCGACGTGTCCTCCAACATCGGCGACGTCAGCCGGGTGGCGGTGGACACCGGACGCTCCGCCGATGCGATGATGGGGGCCGCCGACCGCCTGTCGGAGGTGGCCGGCACGCTGAACGGCGCGGTCAACGACTTCCTGCGGCAGGTGCGGGCGTAGCCGGTTCCGCGCATTGTCCGTTTCCGCAACGGCGGGCGGCGTGCTAACAGGCTAACATCCAAGCCTGCTCTTTTCCGGACCCATGGAACTTCCCCCTTCGCTCCGCCACGCGGTGGACCGCGCGCTGGACGGCATCGCCCTGTCCGACCTGAAGCGCGCGGCGGACCGCCTGTCCCAACGCTACCGGGCGGAGGTGCGGGACGGGCGCTTTCACCTGTCGGACGATCTGGCGGCGCGGGCCTACCTCGCCACCCGTTTGCCCGCGACCTTCGCCGCCGTCCGCTCCGGCATGGAGGCGGTGGCGGAGGCGCTCCCCGGCTTCGCGCCGGTCACCGCTCTGGACGTGGGGGCTGGGCCGGGAACGGCGCTGTGGGCGGCCTCCGACTGCTGGGCCAGCCTGGACGACGCCCTGCTGATCGAGGGCAGCCCGGCCATCCGCGCCGTCGGCGAAACGCTGTCGCGCGGGGCCGCCCCCGCAAGGATCGAATGGCGGGCCGGCGACGCCGCCGGCGATCTGCCCGGTTTGGCGCCGCGCGATCTGGTGACGCTGGCCTATGTGCTGGACGAGCTGGCGGAACCGGCGCGCGACCGGCTGGTGGACCGGCTCTGGAACCTCACCGCCGGGACGCTGCTGATCGTGGAGCCCGGCACCCCCGCCGGCTGGGCGCGGATCGTCCGGGCGCGGGACCGGCTGATCGCCGCGGGCGCCCATCTGGTGGCGCCCTGCGTCCATGGCGCGGCCTGCCCGCTGGCCGCGCCGGACTGGTGCCATTTCTCCCGCCGGGTCGCCCGCTCCCGCCTGCACCGTCAGGCCAAGGGGGCGGAGGTGCCGTGGGAGGACGAGAAGTTCGTCTACATCGCCGCCTCCCGCCAGCCCGCCGCCCGTCCGGAGGCCCGCATCATCGCGCCGCCCTGGAACGCCGGGAACGGGCGCATCGGCTTCAAGCTGTGCGCCGGAGACGGCACGCGGACGGAGCGGATTCTGGGCAAGCGCGACGGCACCGCCTTCAAGGCCGCCCGCCGGCTGGGCTGGGGCGACGGGCTGACCCTTCCCGGCCCTTCGGACGCCTGACCGCCTTCAGGCCGCGCGCCGCCGCCGGCCCTCGCCGGTACGGGACCGGCGCTCGCGCTCCAGCCGTTCGCGCAGGAAGGCGAGCACGGCGGCCTCCTCCGCCTCCAGTCCGGGAAGCTCCTCGCGCAATTCCGCCTCGACCTCGCGGGTCAGGGACTCCAGCAGGCTGCCCTCCAGATAGGCGTCCAGGATCTCGGGATGGACGTAGCTCTTGCGGCAGACGCTGGCGGTGTTGCCGAGGCGGGCGGCGACCTGCTCGATGGCGCGGGTGACGTTGCGCTTGGCCTTGGCGGCGCTGTCGAAGCTCTCGAACTCGCGCAGCGCCATGGCGGCCAGGACGGTGCCGGCCCAGGTGCGGAAATCCTTCGCCGTGAAGTCCTGCCCGGTGACGGCGCGCAGATAGTCGTTCACGTCACCGGAACTCACGGCGTGGCGCTGGCCGTCGCGGTCCATGTACTGGAACAGCTCGTCCCCCGGCACGTCGCGGCAGGCGCCGACGACGCGGGCGAGACGCCGGTCCTTCAGCGCGACGTTCCAGGTCTTTCCGGACTTGCCGGTGAAGGTGAAACGGATCTCCGCCCCCTCGACGTCCGCATGGTCGTCGCGCAGGGTGGTCAGGCCGTAGCTGCGGTTCTCCCGCGCGTAGCTTTCGTTGCCGACGCGGATCAGCGTGGTTTCCAGCAGCCGCACCACGGCGGCCAGCACCTTTTCCCGGGGCAGGCCGCGGCGGGCCAGATCGGCGTCCACTTGGCGGCGGATGGCGGGCAGGGCGCGGCAGAAGTCCAGCATGCGCCCGAACTTTGTGCCCTCGCGCATCTCGGTCCAGCGGGGGTGGTAGCGGTACTGCTTGCGCCCGCGCGTGTCGCGGCCCGTCGCCTGGAGATGGCCGTCCGGGTCCGGGCAGATCCAGACGCCCCGGTAGGCCGGTGGGATCGCCAGCTTGCGGATGCGCTCCAGCGTGTCGTTCTCGGTCACCCGCGCGCCGCCGGGCCACCGGTAGACGAAGCCCTTGCCGGCGCGGCGGCGGCGGATTCCCGGCGCGTCGTCGCAGACATAGGTCAGGCCGGCGCAGGCCGCGGCTTCCTCCGCGTCGGCACCGGGATCGGTGCCCGTCAGCCCATCCATCGCGGCCCATCCATGGCGAATTCCCCATCGGTTGCCTGCGGAAAACATCGGCGCGGTGTTTTGGTTGCATGGTTGCAGCGGGCGCGCCGTTCGGCGACCATGGCGCGGGCATCAAGGGGAATGGACGATGGAAGAGACCAAGCTGACCGCCGCCCTGCCGAACCTGGACATCCAGATCCTGCATCGGGACGATCCGGAGCGCGGGGCCGAGACGATCGCCATCCAGATCACCGCCACGCCCTCCTTCGACGCGCTGCGCGGGACGATGGGGCCGGCGCTTCTGGCTTCGGCCAACCCGATGCTCGCCCTCTGGGCGGCGCCGATGCGGCTGTGGAGCGACGCGATGCGGCAGGTCTGGGCGCCCTGGCTGCGCCTGACGCCGCCGCGGCGGGAGCCGTGACCAAAGATGGGCCGGTAACCGATCGTTAGGGGTATGGACGGACCCTTTCCACGAGTCTCGTGTGGAGGGTCCCCATGTCCCAGGCGTCTTCCTGGCTGCGCGGCGCCGCGCTGTACCAGATCTATCCCCTCAGCTTCCTCGACCGGAACGGCGACGGCTGGGGCGATCTGGACGGGGTGCTGGAGGGCATCGGCCATGTGGCGTCGCTCGGCGTGCAGGGGGTGTGGATCAGCCCCTTCTACCCGTCGCCGCAGAAGGATTTCGGCTACGACATCACCGACCACCGGGCGGTCGATCCGCGCATGGGCCGGCTGGAGACGGTGGACCGCATCGTCGAGGCGGCGCACGGCCACGGGCTGAAGGTCATCCTCGATCTGGTCTGCGGCCACACCTCGGACGCGCATCCCTGGTTCACCGCCAGCCGCCGGTCGCGCGGCGGGGCGTTCGCGGACTGGTATGTCTGGGCCGACCCGCGCCCGGACGGAACGCCGCCCAACAACTGGCTGTCGGTGTTCGGCGGCCCCGCCTGGACCTGGGAGCCGCGGCGGCGCCAGTATTACCTGCACCATTTCCTGCCCGGCCAGCCCGCTCTGAACCTGCACGAGGAGGCGGTGCTTCAGGCGCTGTGCGATACCGCCGCCTTCTGGCTGGAGCGCGGGGTGGACGGCTTCCGCATCGACGCGGTGGATTTCTTCGCCCACGACCCGCAGCTCCGCTCCAACCCCGCCGCGGCCTGGACCGCGGCGGAGCCGCCGGCCAAGCTGTTCGCCCTGCAACAGCATCTCCACGACATGATGCACCCCGCCGTCCACACCGTGCTGGCCCGGCTGCGCGCGGTGGTGGACCGTTATCCGGACCGGGTGCTGCTGGGCGAATTGTCGAGCCAGCCAGGAGCGGCGCGGCGCATCGCCGCTTATTGCGGGCCGCAGGGGCTGCACGCCGCCTACAGCCTGTCGCTGGCCAAGCAGCCCTTCACCGCGGCGAATTTCGCCGCGGCGCTGGCCGGCACGCCGCGGCCCGAGGCGATCTGCTGGAGCTTCTCCAACCACGACGTGGAGCGCGCGGCCAGCCGCTGGCTGCCGCCCGGCGCCGATCCGGAGCGCTTCAACGCCCTGCTGGCCGCCCTGTTCGCCGCGTTGCCGGGCACCGTCTGCCTCTACCAGGGGGAAGAACTGGCGCTGCCCAACGCGGTGCTGGAGCAGGAAGACCTGCGCGACCCCTTCGGCATCGCCTATTGGCCGGATTTCCAGGGGCGCGACGGCAGCCGCACGCCGATGCCCTGGCGGTCCGGCGCACCCAACGCCGGCTTTTCCGGCGCCGCCGAAACTTGGCTTCCGGTGGCGGAAACCCACCGCGCCCTGGCCGTGGACGAACAGGAACGGCGCCCCGGCAGCCCGCTGGCCCTCTGGCGGGAGGCGCTGCGCCTGCGCCGCCGCCATCCGGCGCTGACGCTGGGCGGGGTGGAGGCGGTGGAGGAGGCCGGCAGCGTCCTGGCCTTCGAGCGGGCGGCGGGCGGCGAAGATCTGCTGGCCGTTTTCAACCTTGCCGACCAGCCGGCGGAATACGCGCTGAAACGCAGGCCGCCGATGGCCGCGCTGGACCTGCCGCGCCCGCCGGGAGCACCGGTTCCGGAGGTCGCCGCGGACGGGCGGACGCTGGTCCTGCCGCCGCTTTCCGCCTTCCTGGGGCGGAAAAGCTGAGGCGCGAGGGTAATCCGGCGGGACCAGCGAAGACCTGTCATGCGCATTTGTGCGATGAACCGGAACGAAAACGCTGCTTTGTTACGCCGGTGAAAATTCCCTCGCAACAAGTGGTCGCACGGGCTGCTTGAATCGAAAAGGGAAGGCGGAGTCCACGGGAGAAGAATCGTGAAAAGACGTGCGTTTCTGAAGTCGGCGGGTGCAGGCACTGTGGCCGCGGGTGCGGGGCTGGCGGTGTCCGGCGTGGCCGCGCCGGCCATTGCGCAGTCGCAGCCGGAAATCCAGTGGCGTCTGGCGTCGAGCTTCCCGAAGAGCACCGACATCCTGTTCGGCGCTTCGGAGCTGATCGCCCGCCGCGTCGCCGAGAGCACGGACGGCAAGTTCCAGATCCGCGCCTTTCCGGGCGGTGAACTGGTGCCCGGCCTCCAGGTGCTCGACGCCGTGCAGAACGGTTCGGTCCAGTGCGGCCACACCTGCGGCTACTACTATGTCGGCAAGGACCCGACCTTCGCCTTCGACACGGCCATTCCGTTCGGCCCGAACGCGCGCCAGACCAACGCCTGGTTCCAGGCCGGCGGCCTGGACCTGATGCGCGCCTTTATGAAGAACCACAACGTCATCCAGTTCCCGGCGGGCAACACCGGCGCCCAGATGGGCGGCTGGTACCGCAAGGAAATCAAGACCGCCGCGGATTTCCAGGGCCTGAAGATCCGCATCGCCGGCATCACCGGCCAGATCATGGCGAAGATGGGCGCCACCCCGACCCAGATCGCCGGCGCGGACGTCTATCCGGCGCTGGAAAAGGGCACCATCGACGCGACCGAGTTCGTCGGCCCCTACGACGACGAGCGGCTGGGCTTCCATCAGGTCGCCAAGTACTACTATTACCCGGGCTGGTGGGAAGGCGGGCCGAACGTCTCGCTCTACGTCAACCTGCAGGAGTGGGAGAAGCTTCCCAAGTCCTATCAGTCGATCCTGACCGCCGCCTGCGCCGAGGCGAACACCTACATGACCGCCCGCTACGACGCGGAGAACGCCCGCGCGCTGAAGCGTCTGGTCGCCAAGGGCACCATCCTGCGCGCCTACCCGCGCGACCTGATGGAGCAGGCGCACAAGATCGCCTTCGATCTGTATGACGAGCTGGCGAAGACCAACCCGAACTTCAAGACCATCTACGAGAGCTGGAAGCCGTTCCTGGACGAGACCCAGCTCTGGTTCCGCGTCGCCGAACTGCCCTACGACAGCTTCGTGGCGTCCGCCGGCGCCAAGAAGTAAACGGTTCCGCCTGAACAGGAATGGCCCCCATCCGGTCCGCGGGTGGGGGCCATTTCTTTTTGCGTCAGCCGACGTCCGTCTGCGGCATCAGCTCCATCTGGCGCTTGGCGCCGGGCTGGGCCAGCATGCGGGCGTGCCACGCCTGGACGTTGGGGTAGGCGGCGATGTCGATGTTCGACTCCTCCACGAGGTCGATCCAGGGGAAGGCGAAGATGTCGGCGATGGTGACCCGCTCGCCCTCGATGAAGGTCCGGCCCGCCAGATGGCGGTCGAACTGGGCGAGCCCGCTGGCCGCCGCGGCGTCGATCCAGGGCAGGGCGTTGGGATCGCCGTTGAACTTGCGCACCGCACGGGCGCGCTGAACCGGCAGCAGGACGTCGGCCAGCCAGGACAGCCATTCGGCCAGCTTCACCTTTTCCTGCTCGTCCCGCCCGCCGAACCGGCCAGTCTTCTCGGCGAGGTAGGTCAGGATCACCCCCGATTCGGACACGCTGAGGCCGCCATGGACCAGAGTCGGCACCCGTCCGAACCGGTTGATGGCGAGGTAGTCCGCCGATTTCTGCTGGCCGCCGCGCAGGTCGACATGGCGGTAGGCGAAGGGAACGCCGGCCATGGACAGGAACAGGACGACGCGGGTGGCGGGCTGCGAATTGAGATTGCCGTAAACGGTGAATTCGGCGGACACGATGCGGTAACCCTCCTGGTTGGTCGCGCTTATCGGCGCGGATTGCCGAAAACCATGACCGCAAGCCCGTCGGCACACCAGAGCAAATCGCTGGGTCCGGACCCGCGGCGGGCGAAGAAAGGGGTTTCGTACCGCCGCCCCTCTCCCACATGTTATCAGACGGAAACCGGGGCCGGCGGCTCCGGAGGAAACGAGGGGGACAGGGCATGCGCCGTGTGGCCGCAGGTGTACTGATCGGGCTGATCGCAGCCGCCGTGGCCGGTCCGGCGGGCGCGCAGCCGCGCCACGGCATGGCCCTTTACGGCGAGCCGAAATACGGGCCGGATTTCCGGCACTTCGATTACGTCAATCCGAACGCGCCGAAGGGCGGGAAGGTGACGCTCCAGGCCATCGGGTCCTTCGACACGCTGAACCCCTTCACGCTGCGCGGTGTGCCGGCGGTCGGGGCGACGCTGATCTACGACACGCTGATGACCGGGTCGGGGGACGAGCCCTTCACCGAATACGGCCTGCTCGCCGAGAGCGTGGAGATGCCGGCGGACCGGTCCTCGATCGTCTTCAACCTGCGCTCCGCCGCGCGCTGGCACGACGGGAAGCCGGTCACCGCCGACGACGTGGTCTTCTCTTTCAACATCCTGACGGAGAGCCACCCCTTCTACCGCAGCTATTACGGCGCGGTGGACACGGTGGCGGCGGAGGGCGACCGCCGCGTCCGCTTCACCTTCAAGCCGGGCGACAACCGCGAGCTGCCGATGATCATCGGGCAGTTGCCGGTGCTGCCGAAGCATTATTGGCAGGGCAGGGACTTCCAGGCGACCACGCTGGACCCGCCGTTGGGCAGCGGCCCCTACCGCATCGCCGCCTTCGATCCGGGCCGCAGCATCGTCTACGAGCGGGTCGCGGACTATTGGGGCGCGGATCTGCCGGTGAATGTCGGGCGGAACAACTTCGGCAGCATGGCCTACGAGTATTACCGGGACGCCAGCGTCGCCCTCCAGGCCTTCCGCGGCGGGCTGTACGACTTCCGCCAGGAGAACGTCGCCAAGACCTGGGCCACCGGCTACGGCTTCGACGCCGTGCGCGACGGCAAGGTGGTGAAGGAGGAGATCCGCAACGAGGTGCCGGCGGGCATGCAGGGCTTCGTGTTCAACACGCGCCGCCCGGTCTTCGCGAACCCCAAGGTGCGCTGGGCCATCGCCCACGCCTTCGACTTCGAATGGACGAACCAGACCTTGTTCTACGGCGCCTACAAGCGCACGGAGAGCTATTTCGAGAATTCGCCGCTCCAGTCCCAGGGCGTGCCGCAGGGGCGGGAACTGGCGATCCTGGAGCCGCTGCGTGGGAAAATCCCCGCCGAAGTCTTCGAGAAGCCCTACCGCGCGCCCAGCACGGATGGGCCGAACGGGCTGCGCCACAACCTGCTGGAGGCCAAGCGGCTGCTCGACGAAGCCGGGACCGACGTGCGCAACGGGGTGCGGGTCGATGTCGCGACCGGCAAGCCGCTGGACTTCGAGATCCTTCTGGACAGCCCTACTTTCGAGCGGGTGACCCTTCCCTTCATCGAGAATCTGAAGCGGCTGGGCATCCGGGCGAGCATCCGGACGGTGGACACGGCCCAGTATGAGAACCGCACCCGCGACTTCGATTTCGACATGGTGGTCCATGTCTGGCCGCAGTCCCTGTCTCCGGGGAACGAGCAGACCGGCTTTTGGGGATCGGCCTTCGCCGACCGTCCGGGCAGCGAGAATCTGGCCGGCGTCCGCAACGAGGCGGTGGACCACCTCATTGGGGAGATCGTCCGCGCCGACAGCCGGGAGGATCTGATGGCCGCCGTCTCGGCCCTGGACCGGGTGCTTCTGTGGGGGCATTACGTGGTGCCGCACTGGTATTCCGGCGTCTACCGCGTCGCCTATTGGAACCGGCTGAAGCGCCCGGACGCCCTGCCGCCGTATTCGATCTCCTTCGACTCCTGGTGGCTGTCGGACGCTCCGTCCGCCGCGACCGGCAAGGCGCCCTGACAGGAAGGACCGGCCCCATGGACGCTCAACCGCCGGACAAGGCACGGACCATCCTCGTCGTCGACGACAACGCGCTGATGCGCAAGCTGTTCGTCCGCTGCCTGGAGGAAGGCGGCCATCGCGTCGTGGAGACGGACGACCCGCGGGGCGTGCCGGAACTGATGCGCGGGCTGAAGCCCGATCTGGTGGTCATGGACGTGGTCATGCCCGGCCTGTCCGGGGTGGATGTGGTCCGGATGATCCGCGCCGACCGGGAACTGGCGCGCACCTTGGTGATTGCGGTGACCAACCTGTCGACCCCCACGGACATGCGGCGCTTTTCCGACGCCGGATTCGACGGGCATGTGCCCAAGCCCATCCGGCCGAAGGACTTCCTGGCGACGATCACCCGCTATCTGGACGGCGAGGGGGAGAGGATTTGATAATCACAATGAAAAGAATGGTTTATGGCTGTTTGATAAACCAAGATATGAGAAATTTCTTTGGTGAATCACTTCCCGATTCGCTTTAGGAACACCTCTTAATGTATTGAAAAATAACATGTTATTGAATTCTGACGAATTTGCCGCGCCGCAGCCGTTCCTCGGCGGCGGGCATTCCGTGCTATGATCCTGCCGCCATCGTAGTTTCCATCTTAGCGCCATGAGAGCCCTTGCCGCCGTTCCGCTGCTGCTGATGCTGCTGGGCTCGCCCGCGGCGGCGGACCCGATGCGGGTGGAGCGGACCGATCCCGGCCATATGCGGGCACCCAGCCGCCCCTTCATCCCCAAGGAAACCATTCCGCCCCGCACCCGCTTCGTGCGGAGTCAGGCCGTCTACAATCTGCCGAAGGGGCTGGACGGGCTGACCAGGTACGACGCCGCCCTGTCGCATCTGTGCCAGCGCGGCGCCTTCGGACAGGAGATGGACGGGTTCTATTGGGCGCGGACCCCGGACAAACGCTACGGCGTCGCCTTCTCCGGCGGGGCGAACCTGTCGGACCCGCAGAACAAGCGCAAGACCGGTCAGGTGTATTTCTTCGACGGCCAGGACAGCCGCTGCGACGTCTATGTCGGCGATCAGGCGAAGCTGAAGCCGCATTACGTCGGACCCTGAGACCGGCCCGTCCCGGCGCTGGCCGGTGCGCCCATCACGACCATGACGTGGCCGGTGTCGCCGGTCGCGGTCGTGATGTCCACACACAGGCGCCTCTGGTCTGTGGCGTCGCTGATCCGTCCGCCCGTTACTTCGCCATGAAGGCCGATATGGCGTCCCCCGCCTTGGCGATGTTGGCGATGCCGTCCAGGTGGCCCAGGCTGGTGGTGATCGCGTCGGTGTAGGTCACGGCCACGCCCTGTTTCTCCAGCCGCTCCTTCAGCGGACGCATGGCGCGTTCCGGCGGGAAGACGAGGTCGTCGGCGGAGGGGATCAACAGAACCGGCGCCTTGATCTTCGCCAAACCTTCGTCCAGCGACCCGCCACCCCCGACCAGGAAGGTCTGGTTGGCCTTCACCAGATACAGGAAGTGGTTGGCGTCGCTGACCGCGGCGCGGGCCGCCGCCGCCTTGTCCAGCCAGGATTCGATGGCGTACTGGTTGTTCATGCTGGCGGCGGGGTCCTTGCCTTCCTCGGCCCAGCCGCGGCCGAAGGTGGCGTCGGCCCATTTCCAATGGCGGGCGTGCAGGGTCACCAGCTTCAGCGCCTCGGTCAGCCCGGCCTTCGGCTCCGCCTTGCCGTAATAGTCGCCGCCCTGCCAGTTCGGATCGACGCGGATGGGGGCGGCCCACAGATTCAGCCAGCCGATCAGGAAGGGATCGGCCTCGGCCCCGCCGATCGCCGCGACCACGCGCTTGACCATCTCCGGATGGGAGGCCGCCCACTCCAGGGCCTGGAGCGACCCCATGGACCCGCCCATCACCGCGTGCAGGGATTTCACGTTGAGACTGTCGAGCAACGCCTTCTGCACATTGACGAAATCGCGGATGGTGACGACCGGGAAGCTCATCCCGTAGGGCTTGCCGGTGTCGGGATTGACGCTGGCCGGGCCGGTGGTGGTGACGTTGGGGTCCTTGGGCGACAGGTTCACCAGCGTGTCGGAGCTGATGACGAAATATTTGTCGGTGTCCAGCGGCTTGCCCGGCCCGATGATGGAATCCCAATAGCCGGGGGCCGGGTCCTCCATCTTGTACTTCCCGGCGGCGTGGCTGTTGCCGCTGAAGAAATGGGTGACCAGGATGACGTTGTCCCTGGCGTCGTTCAGCGTGCCGTAGCTTTCCCAGCCGATCCGGACGTTCTTGATCGTGCCGCCGCCCACCGTGGTGTAGGACGGCATCTCGAACACCTTCTTCTCCACGAGGCCGTCGAAGGCCAGGGCCGGCGCCGCGCAGAAAAGCCCGGCGGCCAGAGCAAGGCCGCCGAGCCGTTTCGCCAGTGCACGCATGTCATCCCTCCCGATCGTTTGTCCTTTTCGATGCGGGGAGGCAGTGTAAGGGGGTGCGGCCGCCCGTCCAGGCGGTCAATCGGCCTAGACGGTTGGGGGAACTCAGCCCAGCCGGACGGCGGTTCCGTTGATGGACACCATCAGCATGCCGTTCTCCTTGCCCAACACCTCGTAGTCGATGTCCACGCCGACGATGGCGTCCGCCCCCAGCGCCCGCGCGGCGTCCTGAAGGTCGGCGAAGGCGGCCTCGCGGGCGTCGCGCAGCGCGTTCTGATAGCCGCCGGCCCGCCCGCCGACGATGTCGCGGATGCCGGAGAACAGGTCGCGGAACATGTTCACGCCCAGGATCGCTTCACCCGCGACCATGCCCAGATACTGGGTGATGCGGTGGCCTTCGACGGTGTCGGTGCTGGTGACGATCATTATCGGTTCCTCCGGAATGGTCTGGCGCCCTCCAGATGGCGGCGCGCTTCGTCGGCCGCAATAGGGGCCGGTCGCAAGGGGGGAGGAAAGGGCGAAGGCGGAGAAAAGGGGAGTCCGACGCGATACTGCGAAATCGCAGCGCATCCTCGGCGAAATTGCGACGTAAGCGAAGAAACCTTGCGCGTTCTTTCAACGTTCTCTCTTATAGGGCGCTCTTTCGGCGGAGAGGACGGCGGCATGGACGACACGCGGCGGGCGATCCTGCGCTGGATGACCGGCGTGATGGAGGCCCAGGGCTGGAGCGCCGGGGCCTGGGCGCGGCTGGCCGAGGTCACGCCGACCAACATCACGCGCTTCCTGCGCGACCCGGCGCGGGGCAGCGTTCCCAGCGCCGAGACCTTGGGGCGGCTGGCCCGCGTCGCCGGGTCCGAACCGCGCTTTCTGGACGAGGCCGCCTACCCGCCCGTCGCCCGGGTGCCGCTGCTGTCGGTGGAGCAGGTGCGCGCCTTTCTGGAACTGGGGCGGCGGGCGGGCGAAGCCTTCATCGCCGCGGCGCTCAGCGGCGGGGCGCGGGGCATCGCGGTTGACCGCCCGGCCTCGCGCCGCGCCTTCGCGCTGACCATCGCCTCGACCAGCCTGAACGCCGCGGGCGTCCTGCCGGACGATTGCGTGGTGCTGGAACCGCTCGACGTGCTGGCGCCGCAGGCGGGGGACGTGGTGGTGACGGTGGGCGACGGAACGGTCTGCGGCTACCGCTTCTTCCCGCCGCATCTGCTGCCGGTCAGCACCGACCCCGGCTGCCGCCCGACGTCCATCGAGCGCGCCGCCGTCGCCGGGGTGGCGGTTCATATCCAGCGCTGCCTGCGCGTCTGACCGCGCGTATTTGGCGGGAATCCGCAAGAAAAGCCGCGGATTCGCGTGGCGGAATTCTTTGTCTCGCCCCTCTTTGACCGTGCGAATCCATGACCATCTGTGCCGAGTCGGTCCGATTCGGCCGCAGCGTGACCGCGGCTGCTCTGATTTCGACTTAGTTTTCTGAAAATATTCGAAGATTCGATCCTCACGGCCAAGCCGCAGGTTCTCTTTTTGTTCTTGAATCCTGCATGTTCGCAGCCCATATTCACGCTACGGATTATGGTTAACGCCGACAGCGCTGCGAAGACGCATCGGACGGCAACCGGAAACGCACGCAAACGGCTGGGGGCCGGCAGGGGAATGGCGATTACCGACGCGCAGCGCGCCGCGCGGGCAGGGCGGATCGGGTCTTCCGACGCCACCCGCATCATGGCGGGCGACTGGCTGACTCTGTGGCGCGAGAAGACCGGGCGCGCGGCGCCGGCCGACCTGGACCTCGTTCCCGCGGTGCAGATCGGCATCGCGACGGAGCATCTGCACCCCCGTTTCGTGGAGAAGGCCACGGGCCTGCCCTGCGTGCCGGCGGAGCGGACCTGGGTCCATCCGGAGCATGACTGGATGGTCGCCCACCCCGATTTCCTGACCTGGGAGGAGGAGACGTCCGTCGGCGCTCCGGACACGCTTGTGGAGGCGAAATTCTCCGGCGGCTTCCAGACGGACGCGGAACTGGCCCGGCGCTACCACTGGCAGGTCCAGCACCAGCTCGTGGTCACCGGCCTGGACCGCGCCATGCTGTCGATCCTGCGCCCCACCGGCCACGCGCTGCTGCGCGTCCGGCGGCGCGAGGACGACTGCGGGCGGCTGATGGAGACGCTGGACGCCTTCTGGTGGCACGTCGCCAACGATGTGGAGCCCGGCGACCCTCTGCCCGCCGAGGCGCCGTCCTACGAGACGCGCCGGGTGGTGGACATGGCGCGGCACAACCGCTTCGCCGCCCTGGCGGCGGAACTGGTGGAGCGCCGCGCCTCCGCCATCGCCGTCCGCGAGGCGGAGGCCGCCCTGAAGGCGCTGATGCCCGCCGACGCGCGCATCGCCTTCGTGGCGGGGGAGGAGCCGGGCCGCGGCCTGCACCTCGCCCGCGACCGCGAAGGGCGGCTGTCGCTGCGCTACGGCGCGCCGCCCCGGCGGGTGCTGGATGCCGCCGAGCCGTGGGAGCCCGCCACGGCCTTTCCGTCCCCTGACCCGAGCCTGGACGCTGTCCTCAGCGGCGGCTGGGGTGAGGGGAGAGACGAACGCTTCTGACCGCTTTTGATAACAAGGGGAACCCGACGACCATGGGACGCATGAGCAAGACCGACACCGTCGCCGAAACCGAGAAGGCCGTCAGCAAGGCCGATCCGACGATCGCGGCCCCGCAGGCGGACCGGAAGGCGGACGGGCAAAAGGCGGATGACCGGAAGACGGATGGAAAGCCGGATGCCCTGGACCACATGCATCTGTGGAACCGGCTGAAGCGGACCGACCCGAAGGCGACCAAGCCCTTCACCCGCAACGGCGGCTTCCGCGGCACCCAGATCGACCCGGCCTGGCGCCTGATGATGATGACCGAGGTGTTCGGCCCGGTCGGCAAGGGCTGGGGCTACGAGCAGATGGACTGGACCATCGCGGAACGCATGGTCTTCATCTGCGCCCGCGTCTGGTACCTCGACCCGGAGACGGGCGAGAAATGCTGGACCGGCCCGCAGTGGGGCGGCACCGAGATGGTCCGCCGCCGCAACGGCATCGAGGCGCCCGACGACGAGTGCTTCAAGATGTCGATGACCGACGCGGTGGGCAAATGCCTCGTCCAGCTCGGCCTCGCCGCCGACGTCCATATGGGCCAGTTCGACGACAGCAAGTACCGGGAGGAGTCGGAGGCCTTCTACGCCGCCAAGGCCAATCCGGACCTGCAACCCGCCGCCATCGCCGCCTTCGAGGAGGAGATCCGCAAACGCCTGGGCGCCTGCCTGGACCTGGACGACCTGGAGGAGCTGTGGCGGACCGGCGCCGGCACCCGCCTGCGCGAGATCGGCACGGTGGACCGCGCGGCCCAGCACCGCATCACCAGCCTGTTCGCCCAGAAGAAGGCGGAAATCCTGAAGCGCGACGAAGAGGGCGGCGACCTGGAGGCCGCCTGAGCCACGCCCGCAGCGCGGCGTGGAAGGGAGATGCCCCGACGATGACACCCGCAAGCACCACCACCGAACGTTCCCATACCGAACGCTCACCCAGCGGCCTGTTCCGCATGAGCGCCTGGGAAGGCGAGATGGAGCGGACCTACCCCCAGCTTCCGCGCTGGTACTGGAACGAGTCGGAACGCCGCAAGCAGTATGCCCGTTGGGTGGAGGCGGAGGCGGAATCCCTTGCCATGCGGCTGGCCGGCCTGCTCCGCCCCGACACGCCGGCGGATGCGGCGGGTCCGGCCCGCGCGCTGGTGGAATCGCTGGCCCGCGACGCCGAATGGGCGCGCCGCCTGGAGGAACGTCTGCTCCGCAACGCCGCCTGATTTTGGGCCGCCTGATTTTGGGGCCGCCTGATCGTGAAGCCGCCCGACTTTGAGGAAGGAAACTCACGCCATGACCATCGAAGAGGTCCAGACCCGGCTGCGCGCGGCTCACGCCCGTATCGGGCATGAGGGCCGCTTCGCCCTGACCCTGACGCTGAACGGGACGGAGGACGGCTACATCACCCACTGGTTCCGTCCCGACCCGCACGCCTTCGAGGATTGCCGGGCGGTCGGCTCCGGCACCATCGCCGAATGCCTCGCCGCGCTCGACCGCTATGTGGAGACCTACCGGCGCCAGCCGACGCCGGAGGAGGTCGGGCAGACCCTCGGCCTGCCGGAAGGTCCGCCGCGCGCCCGCCACGGGGCGAGCTTTCTGATCGCCGCGGAGTAGCGGCCGGCGGCGGGGCCGGGCGCTGCGGCCTTCTGCCCCCTGACAGCCGACCCCGCCGGCCATAAGCTGCGGCTTTCCCAATCGGCGGAGCCTCAGCCATGGACGGGTCCATTCTTGCCTTGTTGAGCATTCTCGGCGCCTTGGCCATCGGCGCGATCAGCCCCGGCCCCAGCTTCGTCCTGGTGGCGCGCACCTCCATCGCCGTGTCCCGTCGGGCCGGGCTTGCCGCGGCCCTCGGCATGGGGATCGGCGGCGTGACCTTCGCCGCCCTCGCCCTGCTCGGCCTGCATGCCCTGCTGACCCAGGTCGGGTGGCTCTATCTGGCGCTGAAGATCGCCGGCGGCCTGTATCTCGTCCACCTGGCGGTGCGGATCTGGCGGGGGGCGTCGGAAACCATCCGCGTTCCGGACGGGGCCGCGGACACGGGCGGCGCGCTCCGCTCCTTCTGGATCGGTCTGGCGACCCAGATCAGCAACCCGAAGACCGCCATCGTCTACGGCAGCATCTTCGCGGCCCTTTTGCCGGCGTCCCCGCCGGCCTGGATTCTGCTGGCCCTGCCGCCCGCGGTGTTCCTCGTCGAGACGGGCTGGTACGCCATCGTCGCCGTGGCCTTTTCCGCCGGCCGCCCGCGCGCGGCCTATCTGCGGTCCAAGGCGTGGATCGACCGGCTGGCGGCCTCCGTCATCGGCGCGCTGGGGATTCGTCTGGTGGTCGAGGCGGCCAAGCCGTCCTGAGAGCCGGCGGGAGCGCCGCGTCAGACGGCGCTCAGCTCCAGCCGGTTCTTTCCAAGGCGCTTGGCGCGGTACATGGCCTGATCGGCGCCGCGCAGCAGCGTGTCGGCGTCGGTGCCGTCCCCCGGATAGATCACCATGCCGACGCTGGCGGACACCGACAGGTCGAGGCCAGGCAGGGGATGGTCGATGGTGGCGATGATCTTCTCCGCCACGCTGCGGGCGTTCTCGACGGAAATTTCCCCCTCCAGCAGGATGGCGAACTCGTCGCCGCCCATGCGGGCCGTGGTGTCGCTGTTGCGCAGGATGCCGGACAGGCGGCGGGCGATGGTCACCAGCACCTCGTCCCCCTTGTGGTGGCCGTGGGTGTCGTTGACCTCCTTGAAGCCGTCGAGGTCCAGGAAGAGCAGGGCGAAGCTGTTGTTCTCCCGCTTGGCCCGGGCGATGGCGTGCTGCAGCCGGTCTTCGAAGCGGATGCGGTTGCACAGGCCGGTCAGCGCGTCGTGCCCGGCGAGGTAGCGCAGCCGCTCCTCCAGATGGTGCTGGGCGGTGGTGTTGCGGGCGATGCCCTCCACCCCGATGGGCCGCCCGGCGGGATCGCGGCGGATGTAGGCGTTCGCGGAGATCCAGAAGGTGCTGCCGTCCTGCCGCCGCATCAGCACGCGGTAGTCGCGGACCTCTCCGCCGGATTCCTCCAGGGCCGCGATGAATTTGTCCCGTCCGTCCTCCTCCACGTAATGGTCGGCGATGCGGGTGCCGATCACCGTATGCGGCGTCAGCCCGAACTCCCGCGCGAACTGGGGGGAGGCCATGCTGATCCGCCCATCCAGATCGGTGCGGAAGAAGGCGTCGGGCAGCTTCTCGATGATGGAACGGAGGTCGGCCTCCGACTGGGCCAGCCGCTCCAGCGTGGAGCGCAGGGCCTCTTCCGACCGGGCGCGGCGCCGGAATTCCTGGCGTAGGAAGATCCAGAGAACCAGCGCCGTGGATAGGACGAAGGCCACGCCCTTGACGTTCTGGATCAGAACCACCTCGCCCAGACCGGCGGCTTCCAGAACGCGGTCCGACCCCACCACCCACGCGATGGCGAGACCCGTGTACAGACCGACGATCCTGGTTGCTGAGGAGAGCATGGGGGCGAGTGCTGTTGGCGTCGGTGCAGACTATCCTTTGGCGCTTGAGCCGTCCATGGGGCAGGGGGAGGGTGCCGACGAGTGTCTCAGCCAAGTGTTTCAGCCAAGTGTTTCGGCACCCGCCCCGTTTGCCGTGGAACGTCAGCGCTTCTTGCCGGCCTGAGCGCGTGCGAAGGCTTCGGCGAAGGCGCTGTTGACGGGTTCCGGCGCCTTGGCGGGCTTTGCGGCGGGCTTTGCGGCGGGTTTGGTAGCCGGCTTGGCGGCGGCGGATTTTCCAGGGCCGGCCTTGCCGGGCGGCGGCCCGCGCCGGTCATCCCCACGCGGACCCTCGCCCCGCCACTGGGCCTTCTCCGGGCGCGGGGCGGCGTCGGTCAGGCGCATGGTCAGGCCGATGCGCTTGCGGGGGATGTCCACCTCCAGCACCTTGACCTTCACGATGTCGCCGGCCTTCACGACGGTGTGCGGGTCCTTCACGAAGCTGGTCGAAAGCTGCGAGATGTGGACCAGCCCGTCCTGGTGCACGCCGATGTCCACGAAGGCGCCGAAGGCGGTGACGTTGGTCACCACCCCTTCCAGAACCATGCCGGTCTGGAGGTCCTTCAACTCCTCGACCCCCTCCTGGAAGGTGGCGGTCTTGAATTCGGGGCGGGGGTCGCGGCCCGGCTTCTCCAGCTCCTTCAGGATGTCTTCCACGGTGGGGACGCCGAACCGCTCGTCGGTGAAGTCCTCCGCGTTCAGGCCCCGCAGGAAGCGGGCGTCGCCGATCACGCTGCCCAGATCCTTGCCGGTCTTCTTCAGGATGCGCTCGACCAGCGGGTAGGCTTCGGGGTGGACGGCGGAGGTGTCCAGCGGGTTGTCGCCCTCGCGGATGCGCAGGAAGCCGGCGGCCTGCTCGAAGGTCTTCGGGCCGAGGCGCGCCACGTCCAGCAACTGCTTGCGCGAGCGGAAGGCGCCGTTGCGGTCGCGGTGCTCCACGATGTTGCGGGCGATGGTCTCGTTCAGGCCGGACACGCGGGTGAGGAGCGGGACCGAGGCCGTGTTGAGATCCACGCCGACCGCGTTCACGCAGTCCTCGACCACCGCGTCGAGCGAGCGGGCGAGCTTCCCGCCGGACACGTCGTGCTGGTACTGGCCGACGCCGATGGACTTCGGTTCGATCTTCACCAGCTCGGCCAGCGGGTCCTGAAGGCGGCGCGCGATGGAGACGGCGCCGCGCAGGCTGACGTCCAGCTTCGGGAACTCCGCCGCCGCGGTCTCCGAGGCGGAATAGACCGACGCGCCGGCCTCGCTGACCACCAGCTTGGTCAGCGTCAGCTCCGGGTGCCGCTTGAACAGGTCGGCGACCAGCTTGTCCGTCTCGCGGCTGGCCGTGCCGTTGCCGATGGAGATCAGCTCCGCCTTGTGGCGCAGCGCCAGCGCGGCGATGGTGGCGATGGCGCCGTCCCAGTCGTTCTTCGGCTGGTGCGGATAGACGGTGGCGGTGTCCACCAGCTTGCCCGTGGCGTCCACCACGGCGACCTTCACGCCGGTGCGGATGCCGGGGTCCAGCCCGATGGTCGTGCGCGGGCCGGCGGGGGCGGCCAGCAGCAGGTCATGCAGGTTGCGGGCGAAGACGCGGATGGCCTCGTCCTCCGCGCGCTCGCGCAGGTCGCCCATCAGGTCGGTTTCGACATGCGGGCCGATCTTCAGCTTCCAGGTCCAGCGGACCACGTCGGACAGCCACTTGTCGGCGGGGCGGCCCTGGTCGCGGATGCCGGTATGGGCGGCGATGGTGCGCTCCGCCGGATGGGGCTGGCCTTCCTCGACCGGCAGGTCCAGGCGGATGTCCAGGACGCCCTGCGTCCGGCCGCGGAACAGCGCCAGCGCGCGGTGGGAGGGCACCTTCGCCCAGGGCTCGTCGAACTCGAAATAGTCGGAGAACTTGGCGCCCTCCGCCCGCTTCTCCTCGATCACCTTGGAGGTCACCACGCCCTTGTCGGCCATGGCGGCGCGCAGCCTGCCGACCAGTTCGGCGTCCTCGCCGAAGCGCTCCACCAGGATGTGGCGGGCGCCGTCCAGCGCGGCCTTCACATCGGCGACGCCCTTGTCGGCGCTGACGAAACCGGCGGCCTCGGCGTCCGGCTGGCGGGCGGGGTCGGCCAGCAGCCGGTCGGCCAGCGGCTCCAGCCCCGCTTCGCGGGCGATCTGCGCCTTGGTGCGGCGCTTGGGCTTGTAGGGCAGGTAGAGGTCTTCCAGGCGCGTCTTGGTGTCGGCCTGCCGGATCTGACGCTCCAGCTCCGGAGTCAGCTTGTCCTGCTCCCGGACGGAGGACAGGATGGTCTCCCGCCGGTCCTCAAGCTCCCGCAGGTAGGACAGCCGCTCCTCCAGCGTGCGCAGCTGCGTGTCGTCGAGCCCGCCCGTGGCTTCCTTGCGGTAACGGGCGATGAAGGGAACGGTCGATCCTTCGTCGAGCAGCTTGATGGCCGAGGCGACCTGGGATTCGCGGACCGAAAGCTCGTCGGCGATGCGCTGGCTGATGGCGATGGACGGCATGGAGAACCGGTGACTGGTGAAAGGGAAGGGGGCCTCCTATAGCGCGAAGCGGGGTCTGCGGGCCAGTGCGGATCTGGGAGCGGGATTCGGAGCGCGCCGGGGCTGCTTGTGCAGGCGGGGAGAAGCGGCGTTGCAATAAAGTATGGTTAATGAAAATCCCGGCTCTGTTTACGTAACGTTAACCATAACCGGGCTACATCTTCCCCTGCAACTTGGTTGCGTTTCCTCCCGAACAGACTCCGGCGGCTCCCAGATTTGGTGAGCCGCCTTTTTTCTGTGCGCGTGGCGCCCAAAGCACGCGCACCCGGAAGATGAATGCGACAGAGTTTTTCCCCTTGCGTTCCCGGGGAGAAACATCCTTACTGTTTGTGGGTCTAATCCATATGGATTCGCAACCTTGGGACTGGTCGTTTCGGCAATCGCCTTCCTCTTCGCGATGGCTGCCGCGGGAATCGCGGCGAAACGGCTGCCGCAGGCGTCCACGGTCGTCTACGGCGGAACGGCGGCGGCTTGCGCCCTGATCGCCCTGTGGGCGGCGGTCCGGCTGGCCGGGGGCGGGCCGGATGCGTCGCTGGTCCTGCCGGTCGGGCTGCCCTGGATTGAGGCCCATCTGCGCGCCGACTCGCTGTCCGCCGTCTTCCTGATCGTCGTCAATCTGGGCGGCATCACCGCCAGCCTGTTCGGCTGGGGTTACGAGCGGGCGCACCACGATTCCCATGGCGGGCCGGTCCTGCCGCTCTACCCGCTGTTCCTGGCCGGCATGAACATGGTGCTGATCGCCGCCGACGCCTTCACCTTCCTGCTGTCGTGGGAGTTCATGTCGCTGGCCTCCTGGCTCCTGGTGCTGTCCACCCACCGGGAGTCGGAGACACCGCGGGCCGCGCGCCTCTACATCGTCATGGCGAGTTTCGGGACCGCCTGCCTGTTGCTGGCCTTCGGGGTGCTGGCGACGGCGCACGGCGACTACAGCTTCGCCGCCATCCGCGCCCACGCGCCGGGGGCGGGGGCCGCGGCGCTGGTCGTCGTGCTGATCCTGCTGGGCGCCGGGTCGAAGGCCGGGCTGGTGCCGCTGCATGTCTGGCTGCCGCTGGCCCATCCGGCGGCGCCCAGCCACGTGTCGGCCCTGATGTCCGGCGTGATGACCAAGGTCGCGGTCTACGCGATGATCCGCGTCCTGTTCGACCTGCTGGGCGAGCCGGAGTGGTGGTGGGGCGGGGTGACCATGGGATTCGGCGCCCTGACCGCCGTCATGGGCGTGCTCTACGCGCTGATGCAGGACGACGTGAAGCGACTGCTGGCCTATTCGACGGTGGAGAACATCGGGGCCATCGTCATCGCGCTGGGGCTGGCGCTGGTCTTCAAGGCCGCCCACACGCCGGTCATCGCCGCCCTCGCCCTGGCGGCGGCGCTGCTGCATGTCGTCAACCATTCCCTGTTCAAGAGCCTGCTGTTCTTCGCCGCGGGGGCGGTGCTGACCGCCACGGGGTCGCGCGACCTGAACCGGCTGGGCGGGCTGATCCACCGGATGCCGACCACCGCCGTCCTGGCCCTGGTCGGGGCCGCGGCGATTTCCGCCCTGCCGCCGTTGAACGGCTTCGTCGGGGAATGGCTGCTGTTCCAGGCCATCCTGAACGCCCCGGCGCTTCCGGACTGGTCGCTGAAGATCGAGATCGCCGTGGTCGGCGCGGCCCTGGCGCTCGCCACCGCGCTCGCCGGTGCCTGCTTCGTGCGGCTCTACGGCATCGCCTTCCTGGGCCGCCCGCGGTCGCGCGCCGCCGGTGAGGCGGTGGAGGTCGGGCGGGCGATGCGGCTGGGCATGGCGGTTCCGGCGGTGCTCTGCGTCGTGCTGGGCGTGCTGCCGACCCCGCTGATCCGCCTGTTCGAGCCGGCGCTGCGCCTGCTGGTGGAGGCCGGTCCGTTCGACGGGCGCGCCTATCAGCCCTGGTTCTGGCTGGCCCCGACCTCGGCCATCGGCAATTCCTACAACGGCCTGATCATGCTGGTGGTGATCGCCCTGCTTTCCGTCGTGCTGGTTCTGGGCATCCACCGCAAGGCCAGCGACCGGGTGCGCTGGTCGATTCCCTGGGGCTGCGGCTTCGACGGGCCGGACTCGGCGGCGGTCACGCAATACACGGCCTCCAGCTTCGGCCAGCCGATCCGCCGCGCCTTCGGCAGCACGGTGTTCCGCGCCCGCGACCATGTGGACATGCCGGCGCCGGGCGACACGCGGCCCGCCCGCCTGTCGGTGACCTGGACCGACCCGGCCTGGGTGGCCGTGGTGGAGCCGGTGTCGCGCGGGGTGGCCTGGCTGGCCGACCGGGCCAACCGGCTGCAATACATGACCATCCGCCGGTACCTGACCTTGATGTTCCTGGCGCTGGTCGTCCTGCTGGTGATGGTGGCGGTGTCGCAACGATGACCATGCTGCTCGCCACCGTCTATCAGATCCTCCAGATGCTTCTGGTGCTGGCCCTGGCGCCGCTGCTGACCGGCTGGGTGCGGCTGGTCAAGGCGCGGCTGGTCGGGCGGCGGGGACCGTCCGTCCTTCAGCCCTACCGCGACCTGCTGCGGCTGCTGCGCAAGGAGGTGGTGCTGGCCCGCAACGCCTCCTGGCTGTTCCGCACCGTGCCCTACATCATGTTCACGGCGATCTGGCTGGCGGCGGGGCTGGTTCCGGTCTTCACCACGCAACTGGCGCTCGCCCCCACGGCGGACCTGATCGCGCTGATCGCGCTGCTGGGGTCGGCGCGGTTCTTCCTGGCGCTCGCCGGGATGGACACGGGCACGAGCTTCGGCGGGATCGGCTCCTCGCGCGAGATGATGATCGCGGCCCTGGCCGAGCCGGCGATGCTGATGGTCGTCTTCTCGGTGGCGATCCTGGTGCGAACCACCTCGCTGGCGGAGATCGCCGATTTCATGATGTCCGGCACGGTCGGGCTGCGCATCTCGCTGGCCCTGGCGCTGATCGCGCTGGTGATGGTGGCGATCGCCGAGAACGCGCGCATCCCCATCGACAACCCGGCCACGCATCTGGAACTGACCATGGTGCACGAGGCCATGGTGCTGGAATATTCGGGCCGCCATCTCGCCCTGGTCGAGGCGGCGAGCATGCTGAAGCTGCTGCTCTACATGGCGCTGATCGCCTGCGTCTTCACGCCCTGGGGCATGGCGACCGCCGGGTCCGGCGTGGCGGCGGCGCTGGGCGGGGCGGTCGCCTTCGTCGTGAAGCTGGCCCTGGGCGGGACTCTGCTGGCGCTGTTCGAGACCTCCATCGCCAAGATGCGGGTCTTCCGGGTCGGCGAGTTCCTGGGCGGCGCCCTGCTGCTGAGTCTGCTGGGGGCCATCTTCCTCTACGTGTCGCGGGGGGTGTGAGGTGAGCGACCTGGGTTACGACGCCGCGCACATGCTGGGGGCCGTCGTCCTGCTGATGAGCTTCGCCCTGCTCTACCAGCGGCGGCTGTTCTCCCTGCTGAACGTCTTCACGATGCAGGCCCTGGCGCTGACCGCGACGGCGGCGTGGCAGGCCTACTCGCACGGGGAGCCGCACCTCTACATCACCGCGCTGCTGACCCTGGTGCTGAAGGCCATCCTGATCCCGGTGGCGCTGCACCGGATCGTCGTGAAGATGAAGATCCACCGGACCATCGAGCCGGCGCTGGGCATCGGGCTGACCATGGTGGCCGGCGTGTCGCTGGTCACGCTGTCGATTCTGCTGGTGCTGCCGGTGACGGCGGACGCCACCGCCCTGACCCGCGAGAATCTCGCGCTGTCGCTGTCGGTGGTGCTGCTCGGCCTGCTGATGATGATTTCCCGGCGCAACGCGGTCAGCCAGGTGGTCGGCTTCATGTCCATCGAGAACGGGCTGATCCTGGCGGCGGTCGGGGTGGCCGGCATGCCGCTGGTGGTGGAGATGTCGGTGGCCTTCTCCGTCATGGTCGCCTTCATCATCTTCGGCATCTTCCTGTTCCACATCCGCGAGCGGTTCGACACGCTCGACATGCAGAAGATCGAGAGTTTCCGGGGGGAAAGCGATTGAGCGCCGTCGCCGTCATCGTCGCCACCCCCCTGATCGGCGCCGCCGTCCTCGCCCTGGTTCCCGGACACCGGCTGGGGTCGCGGCTGAACATCGGCTTCTCCGCGGTCACGCTGCTGGCGTCCCTGGTCCTGTTCGGGCTGGAACCGTCGAGCGGGGCGCTGTTCGTGGTGGACGCCTTCAACATCTACCTGATCGCCCTGACCGCCTTCGTCGGGCTGACCACCAGCGTCTTTTCCGCCGGCTACATCGCGCACGAGATCGCGGCGCGCAAGCTGGACGAGCGCAAGCTGCGCTTCTACCACGCCATGTACCAAGCCTTCATGTTCACCATGCTGCTGGCCCTGTCGGCCAACAACCTGGGCGTCATGTGGGTGGCGGTGGAGGGGGCGACGCTGACCACCGTGCTGATGGTCAGCCTGTACCGCACCGCGGCCAGCATCGAGGCGGCGTGGAAATACTTCATCCTGTGCGGCGTCGGCATCGCGCTCGCCCTGTTCGGCACCATCCTGATGTACATGGCCGCCCAGCCGGTGATGGGGCCGGGCATGGCGGCGATGACCTGGACGGAGCTGATGGGCCATGTCACGAAGATCAGCCCGGCGATCCTGAATCTGGCCTTCGTCTTCCTGCTGATCGGCTACGGCACCAAGGTGGGGCTGGCGCCGCTGCACGCCTGGCTTCCGGACGCCCACGCGGAGGGGCCGACGCCGATTTCCGCCGTGCTGTCGGGCCTGCTGCTGAACGTGGCGCTCTACGCCGTGCTGCGCTTCAAGATGCTGCTGGCGGCGAACGGGGAGGCCATCGCGCCGGGGCCGCTGATGATCGCCATGGGGCTGGCCTCGCTTCTGCTGGCCGGGCTGATGCTGTACCGGCGGCGCGACGTGAAGCGTTTCTTCGCCTACAGCTCCATCGAGCATATGGGCATCATCACCTTCGCCTTCGGCATGGGCGGGCCGCTCGCCAACTTCGCCGGGCTGCTGCACATGGCGATGCACAGCCTGACCAAGTCGGCCATCTTCTACGCGGTCGGCCACGCGGTGCAGGTGACCGGCACGCAGCGGATCGACCGGATTTCCGGCCTGACGGTCAGCCATCCCGCCCTCGGCTGGGGCCTGCTGGCCGGGGTGGTGGCCATCGCCGGGCTGCCGCCCTTCGGCGTCTTCATGAGCGAATTCCTGCTGGTCACCAGCACCTTCGCGCGGCAGCCTCTGCTGGCCCTGCCGCTGGTGGTGGGCATCCTGGTCGCCTTCGGGGCGCTGGTGCTGCGGGTCCAGCAATTGTGCTTCGGAGCGCCGGGCCGGGTGGAGGGCAGCGGCGCGCCGGTGGCGTCGGTGCCGGTGCAGGGCACGCTGGTGCCGCTCTACGCGCATCTGGCGCTGGTGCTGGTGGCCGGCGTCTGGCTGCCGGGACCGCTGGTCGCCTGGTTCCAGACCGTCGCGGCGCTGCTGGGGTAGGGGGAGACGGCATGTACGGGGAAGAACCGCTGTTCGGCCTGCTGAACCGCATCGGCACGCCGGTCGAGGGGCACCGCCCCTGGCCCCGCTACCGCCTGGGCCGGGACGGCTGGCTGCGCCTGATCGAGGAGCTGAAGGGCAACGCCTGGAGCCTGCTCGGCCTGTGGGGGGAGGTGAGGGCGGTCCACGCCGCCTTCCGCGAGGATTTCTCCGGCGACGTCGCGGTGGTCAGCCTCGATTGCCCGCAGGGCCGCTTCCCCAGCCTGAGCGCCGTCCGGCCCGCCGCCAACCGGCTGGAGCGCGCCGCCCATGACCTTTACGGCCTGACGGCGGAGCGCACGACCGACCCGCGCCCCTGGCTGGACCACGACTCCTGGGGTGTGCGCCGCCCCCTGTCGGAGCAGCCGGCCGCCCCGGTGCCCAACCCCGGCCCCTACACCTTCCTGCCGGTGGAGGGCGACGGGCTGCACCAGATCCCGGTCGGCCCCGTCCATGCCGGCATCATCGAACCCGGCCATTTCCGCTTCACCGCCAACGGCGAGACCGTCGTCCGGCTGGAGGAGCGGCTCGGCTACGTCCACCGCGGCGTGGAGGGGCTGATGCAGGGCAGGCCGGTGGCAGAGGCGGCGAAGCTGGCCGCCCGCATCTCCGGTGACGCCACGGTGGCGCACAGCCTCGCCTTCGCCCGCGCGGTGGAGGCGGCGCTCGGCATCGCCGTGCCGGATCGGGCGGTGTGGCTGCGCGCGCTGATGGCCGAACTGGAGCGGATCGCCAACCATCTGGGCGACATCGGGGCCATCTGCAACGACGCCGCCTTCGCCTTCATGCTGGCCCAGACCAGCCAGTTGCGGGAGCGGGTGCTGCGCACGGCGGATTCCTGCTTCGGGCACCGGCTGATGATGGACCGCGTGATTCCCGGCGGCGTCGCCGTCGACCTGCCGGAGCGCGGGACCGGTCTGCTGCTGGATCTGGTGGTGGAGTTGCGGCGACGCTTCCCGCCGCTGGTCGCCATCTACGACGGCAAGGCGTCCCTGCAGGACCGCACGGTGACGACCGGGATCGTGTCCGCGGAACTGGTCAACCGCTTCGGCGCCGGGGGGCATGTCGGGCGCGCGTCGGGCCGCGACCAGGACGCCCGCCGCAGCCCCGGCTACGCGCCCTACGACGAGTTGGCCTTCGAGGTGCCGGTGCTGACCGAGGGCGACGTGAACGCCCGCGTCTGGGTCCGCATCCGCGAGGTCGAGCAGTCGTTGTCCCTGATCGAACAGATCGTGGCCCGCCTGCCGGCCATCTCGCGCGGACTGGACCATCCGTCGGTCCCGATCGAGGCCGGGCGGGGCGGGGAGGGCATGGCCCTGGTGGAATCCTTCCGGGGCGAGATCATGACCTGGGTGCGGCTGGACGGGGAGGGTACCGTCGCCCGCTGCCACCCGCGCGACCCGTCCTGGTTCCAGTGGCCGTTGCTGGAGGCGGCCATCGGGGGCAACATCGTGGCCGACTTCCCCCTGTGCAACAAGTCGTTCAATTGTTCCTACGCAGGGCACGACCTGTAAGGAGGCCGCCGGTGCTGAAGCATATCCTGACCTCCCTGACCGGCGGCCCGGTCACCGAACCGGCCCCGGCGCCCGCCGACCCGGCCCTGGCCGAACTGGCCGGGAAGCTGGACAAGGCCGCGAAGGCCCGGCTGGGGCGCAGCCTGTCGATCCGCGAGGTCGATGCCGGCTCCTGCAACGGGTGCGAGCTGGAAATCCATGCCCTGAACAACCCCATCTACGATCTGGAGCGCTTCGGCATCCGTTTCGTCGCCTCGCCGCGTCACGCCGACGTTCTGCTGGTCACCGGTCCGGTCGCCCACAACATGCGCGAGGCGCTCGTCCGCACCTGGGACGCCACGCCCGATCCGAAATGGGTGGTGGCCTGCGGCGATTGCGCCGTCGGCGGCGGGCTGTTCACAGGTGGTTATGCCTGCGTCGGGCCTGTGGAGGAGGTGTTGCCGGTGGATCTGCGCATCCCCGGCTGCCCGCCGCGCCCGGTGGACCTGCTGGCTGGCCTTCTGGCCTTGCTGGAGACCAGCGCCGCAACGTGAGGGAGGCTCAGGACACCCCGCGTTCCTCGCGCTTGGCCTGCTGCCAGAAGGCTTCCATCTCGTCCAGCGTCGCCTCTTTGGGAGTGCGTCCCTGGCCGGCCAGGAGGTCTTCGATGCGGTGAAAGCGGCGCTCGAACTTGGCGTTGGTGCCGCGCAGGGCCGATTCCGGCTCCACTTTCAGGCGGCGGGCGAGGTTGACGAGCGCGAAGAGAAGGTCGCCCAACTCGTCGGCCACACGCTCCGGAGCGGAGCCGCTGTCCATCTCGTGCCGGAGTTCGCGGACCTCCTCCTCGATCTTGTCCAGGATGTCCCGCGCATCGGTCCAGTCGAATCCGACGCGGGCGGCCCGGTTCTGGAGCTTCAGCGCGCGGGTGAGGGCGGGCAGGCCGGCGATCACGCCTTCCAGGGCGGACGGGGCGCGGCCTTCCTCGGCGGCCTTGGCGGCGCGTTCGGCGGCCTTGTGATCCTCCCAGCGCGAGATCTGCAGATCGGCGCTGTTCACCTCGTCGGCGCCGAAGACGTGCGGGTGCCGGCGGATCATCTTGTCGGCGATCACGCCCGCGACCTCATCGAAGTCGAACAGCTTCTCCTCGCGGGCCATCTGGCTGTAGTAGACGACCTGGAAGAGCAGGTCGCCCAACTCCTCGCGCAGCGCCGGCATGTCGCCTTTCTCGATGGCGTCGGCCACCTCGTAGGCTTCCTCGATCGTGTGCGGCGCGATGGTGGCGTAGGTCTGCTCCAGATCCCACGGGCATCCGCCGTTGGGGTCGCGCAGGCGGGCCATGACGTCGATCAGGCGGTCGATGTTGCGGGCCATGTGAGACTCTCGGCAGCGGAACGGATCAGGGAGGGGGACCTTAACCGACCCGGCCGGTGGAGGAAAGGAGGCATGCCGCGGACAATCCACAAAAATCATATAAGTGGTATTATGGAAAATAAGATCGACGGGAAGGGAGGAGGGCACCAATCCGTCCCTTCTTGCGAAAGATGTTCGGGCCGAACTGACCTCGAAACCTGAACGCTGCGCCGCCTGCACGCGTGAATACCTGGGCTGGGAGGTTTTTGCCCTGATGCCGCAGTGGGAAATTCCCTGCCCTCAGTAGCTTTCCCCCGGCAATCCACTCGCCAGGGACTCCATGCTTTCCGGGCTTTCCGGCTGCGCGTGCACCGCAGGCCGCGCCTTGCGGCGTTGCGGGGGCGCCACGCTCAGGACCGGGCCGGCGTCCAGCTTGTGGTCCAGCGCGACCTCCCGCGCCGCGGCATCGGCAGCGCACCGGGCCGCCCCTGCCGAAGCTTCGCGCTGCCCGGTGGGCGTGCAGTCGGCGGTCCTGTCCGCGCAAGCCGCGGGCACCAGCAGTGATGCCGCCAGCAGCACGCGCTTCAGGGCAATGGCCTTCATGATCGGACGCTCCGCAAGGCTCACGGCGGCCGTTTCCGGCATCCTGGCACTATAAGGCCGCCGTGCCGGCGGAGTTCCCTCCCAATCCGGTCCCCGCCGGGGACGTGTGCGGTAGTCCGGTGCGTCCCCGCCTTAACCGAACAGATGCCGGTGCAGCGCCTCCCAACTCGCACGGTCGGGGGTCAGCATCACCCCACCGTTCAGGACGGTCGGACGATAGGGCGAGCCGTCGAACAGCGCGCTGTAGCCGCCGGCCTCCGCGTGCAGCAGGACGCCCGCCGCGTGATCCCACGGCATCAGCCGGTGATAGAGCGAGAAATGGGCTTTGCCCTCCAACAGGCGCAGATACTCCTGCGCCGCGCTGGCAAGGCAGACCCGCGGGCCGAGCGACCGGCCACGCTCGTCCAACCGGCGCCCCAGATCCTCGGCACAGAATCGCGTGGACAGCGCCCCGGTCATTTCCGGCAGGGGCACCGCCGGGGCGACCGTCACGCGGGTGCCGTTCAGGTAGGCGCCCTGCCCTTTCACCGCCGTCGCGGTCCGCCCGTCGCAGGGATCGTAAATCCAGCCGGCCACCGTCTCGCCGCGGCAGGCCAGGGCCACGATCACCGCGAACAGCGGGCGCCCGTTCGCAAAGTTCAAGGTGCCGTCGATGGGGTCGATGATCCAGACCGGCGCGTCGCCATGGATGCGGTCGAGCAGGGACGCGTCGGCGGACACCGCCTCCTCCCCCACCACCGTGCTGCCAGGAAGCAGGTCCAGCAGGCGCGGCGTCAGGGCGCGCTCGCCGGCTTCGTCCGCCAGGGTCACGAGATCCGCCGGTCCGGTCTTCTCGCGGATGCCGGCGTTCGCCAGATCGCGGAAATAGGGCAGGATCTCGCTCTCCGCGACCTCGCGGATGATCGCGGAGACGCGGTCGACGTCGGGAATCAGGGCAGGAATCGGAAAATCTGTCACGGTTTGGGTGCCGCTTTGTTGGATCGGGGGTCGAGCCTCAGAACGGTTCCGCCGTCCTTCGGCGGTTCCGGAAGCATGACTTTGCCGTCCAAACCGCTGTCTTTCAATGCCTTGACCAGTGCGTCATAGGTGGCCTGATCCGCCGCCGGGTTCGGGGCGGGCGGCGTGCCGGTCAACGGGCCGGGCTCCGGCGGCTTGCGCGGCGCGTTCGGGTCTGGCGGGGACTGCGGCACGTCGCGCGCCTCCCGGGTTTCCTCCTTCGGCGGGGGCGGGGGGGGGCGCCAAAAGCGGAAGCAGTCGGTGAAGCTGGCTTCCTTGCAGGCTTTCAGCAGCTCCCTCGGGTCCGGCGCCACGACCAGCGGGCTGAAGGGGGCCGGCGGGAACTCAGCCGGTTCCGGCGGCAAGGGGTCTTCCGGAGCGACGCGCGGCTCCTCCACGAATCCCGGCGGCAGCACCGGCTCGGCGGCGACCGCCGCGCCCGCGAAGGACAGAAGACCCAGGGGCAGAAGTAGAGCCAGAACGCGCAAGGGAATCCGGAGAAGAGAAGAAGCGGGCCGAACACCCATTATGGCGCCCTGCCCGCTTTATAGCCACGGACAATTCCTTGTCCCGGCAGCCCCACGCGCATCAGGAGCGCGGCAGGCTGTCGCTGGGGGTGGCGTGCAGCGCCCAGGCGGCCAATTCTGACCGCAGGGCGGCAATTTTGCTGCTTTCGGTGGGGTTGGTTTCTCTGCGCCAGGCGTCGCTGATGATCTCCAGAAGGCGGGCGCGACCGGCGGGGTCGCGTGACAACTCCTGGATGCGCAGCACCGCGGCACCGGGCGACAACTGCTCCTGACGGGCGACCAGGGTCACCTGATCGGCCAGGAAGGCGGTGATCGAAAAGTGTGTTGGATCGGTCTGCAAACGCATAGGCGGGCCTCCTCCCGGGGATACCCATCGGTCCCCCGTCTCAGATATCGGGAGCGCGTTGGGAAAAGGCTACACCTCGGACGTGGTAGGCCGGGTCTGAAATCGGGCGCGTCATGTCGCCGCACGTGTACGAACGAGTTATGACGCGCCCGACGCCATTATGGCCAAAGATCAAACGTTTACGAACCGCTTCTCGAAGCGGGCCAGATCGGCCGGGTCGATGGCCACCTGGAGGTGGGCCCGGGCCTCGTCGTCCCGCCGGTCCAGCACCTCGCCTTTGGCATAGAGCCAGGCGAGCGCCGCCCCGTCGCCCAGCTCGACGGACAGGTCCACCACATGGCGGTGGGCGTTCATCCGCTGGTCGAGCAGCCGGTCCAGCTCGCCGATCCCCGCCCCCGACAGGGCGGAAACGGCAACGGCACGCGGGTTGCGGGCCGTCTGGGCCAGGAGCGCGTCGCGGGTCTCCCCGTCCAGCGCGTCGATCTTGTTCAGCACCTCGATCACGCGGTCGTCGGCATCCGGGTCGATGCCCATGTCGCGCATGACCTCGTGCACGTCGGCCTTCTGGGCGTCGCTGTCCTGATGGGCGACGTCGCGGACATGCAGGATGATGTCGGCGGCGTCCACCTCCTCCAGCGTGGCGCGGAAGGCGGCGACGAGGCCGTGCGGCAGGTCGGAAATGAAGCCCACCGTGTCCGACAGGATCACCTTACGCCCGGAGGGCAGGGTCACCTGACGCATCGTCGGGTCCAGCGTGGCGAACAGCAGGTCCTTGGCGAAGACGTCGGCGTTGGCCAGCCGGTTGAACAGGGTGGACTTGCCGGCGTTGGTGTAGCCGACCAGCGCGACCACCGGATAGGGCACCTTGGCGCGCGCCTTGCGGTGCAGGCCGCGGGTGCGGCGGACGTCTTCCAGCTCCTTCTTGATCTTGACGATGCGGTCGCCGATCAGCCGGCGGTCCATCTCAAGCTGGGACTCGCCGGGACCGCCGAGGAAGCCGAAGCCGCCGCGCTGGCGTTCCAGGTGGGTCCAGGAGCGGACGAGGCGCGATTTCTGGTAGGTCAGGGCGGCCAGCTCGACCTGGAGCATGCCTTCGCGCGTGCGGGCGCGGGCACCGAAGATCTCCAGGATCAGGCCGGTGCGGTCGATGACCTTGACCTTCAGCGCCTTTTCCAGGTTGCGCTGCTGCACCGGCGACAGGGCGTGGTCGAGGATGACGAGGGACGCCTCCGTCTCCTCCACGAGCTGGGCGAAATGCTCCACCGTCCCCGACCCCAGCAGGATCGAAGGCTGCGGGCGGTTGACCCGCGCGCATTCGGCGTGCACGACCTCCAGATCGATGGCGCGGGCAAGGCCCACCGCCTCGTCCAGGCAGGATTCGGGATGGCGCAGGACCCCGTCCGCCTCATTGCGGAGGACGGGGTGGACCACGATGGCGCGGCCGGAGGCGTCGGGCGCCCGGCTATTGCCATTGGTCGGAAGATCAGACGTTTTCACCTTCCTTGGGCGGCTCGAAAAGTTGGATCGGATGCGCGGGCATCACGGTGGAGATGGCGTGCTTGTAGACGAGCTGCGAATGCGCGTCGCGCCGCAGCAGGACCGAGAAGTTGTCGAACCAGGTGATAATTCCCTGAAGTTTTACACCGTTCACGAGGAACACGGTCACGGGAGTCTTGTTCTTGCGGACGTGATTGAGAAACACGTCCTGCACGTTCTGGCTTTTTTCAGACATTTATGTCGCCCCCTTCTTCAGTGTTTTTTGGGGCTTCTTGTTGGAAGCCCGCCCCCTGCAGCGATAAGGTCATGGTTGGTTGCAACCGTCTCGACTACTGGTCATCCGATATGGTGTCACCACCGCCGCCCACCAAGCCGCACAATGCGTGGCACGTGTCGTACCGGTGGGCCGGAGGGAACCGGTTGAAGCCGCTCCCCTCGCCTGCCCCTATTAGCACCGGGACCATTCCCGCGCCATGGGCACATTCCATGTCGATGTCGGCGTCCCCGACGAACCAGACGTCCGGCCCGGGGGCCATGTTCGCCGGTTCCAGGGCCATCCGCACCGGCGCGCCGTGCGGCTTGTCGAACTCCGCGTCCTGGGCGCCCACCAGACGCCCGAAGTAACCGGTCCAGCCCAGCGCGTCGGCCTCCGCCCGCAGGAAGCGGCCCGTCTTGTTCGAGACCACCGCCTGGTAGATCCCGCGCTCGGCAAAGCCGCGCAGCAGGGATTCGGCCCCCGGCAGGGGTTGCAGATGCTCCAGGTGATGCGCCTCGAAATAGGCGTAGAACAGGTCGCGGGCGTCGGTCCAGCGCTCCCCGAAGATGCGGGGGAAGCTGTCGCGGAGCGACTGCTTGATGCGCGTTCGGGCCTCCTCTTCGCTCCAGGCCGGATGGCCGAAGGTGACCAACGCGTGGTTCAGCGCGGCGCGCACGGTGCCCCAATTGTCCACCAGCGTGTTGTCCCAGTCGTACAGGACGGCGCGCGGCAGCACGGGCAGACGGTCGATGACGGCGGCAGGATCGCTCATCGCGACGCCCTCCCGGCCACATAGTCGAGATAGGCTTGCCGCAGCGCCATGGTAACCGGCCCCGGCCCGCCCTCGCCCACCGGCTTGCCGTCGATGCGGGTCACCGGCAGCGCGAAGGTGCCGGCGGAGGACAGGAACGCCTCGCGGGCGGCGAGCGCATCCTCCACGGTGAAGCTGCGCTCCTCCACCGGGATGCCGCGCTCGCGGGCCAGCCGCAGCAGCGACAGGCGGGTGATGCCGTTCAGGATCTTCTCCGACGGTTCACGGGTGACCAGCGTGCCGTCCCGGGTGACGATCCAGGCGTTGGAGGAGGAGCCCTCCGTGACCGTGCCGTCCGGGTCGATCAGCCACGCCTCGTAGGCGCCCGACTCGGCGGCCTGCTGCTTCGCCAGCACCGGGGCCAGCAGACCCACCGTCTTGATGTCGCGCCGGCCCCAGCGGATGTCGGGCACCGTGACGACGGCCACGCCTTTCTCAAGCTGTGCCGGCTTGGCGAAGGCCGCGACGCGCTTGACGGTAATCACCAGGGTCGGCGGGGTGTCCGCGGGGAACTTGAAGTCACGCGGGGCCACGCCGCGGGTGACCTGGATGTAGAGCGAGCCGTTGACCACGCGGTTTCGCCGCACCAGTTCGCGCGCGATCATGGTGACGACGCGCGGGTCCGCCGGCCAGCCCATGCGCAGCTCCGTCAGGCTGCGGCCCAGCCGTTCCATATGGCCGTCCAGGTCCGCGAAGCGCCCGTCGAGGAGGGTGACCACCTCATAGACGCCGTCGGCGAACTGAAAGCCCCGGTCTTCCACATGGACCACGGCCTGCCGGTGCGGCAGGTAGCGGCCGTTGACGTATGCCCATCGAGCCATGGATGTTCTTTTGGTTGGTAGCCAAAACGATACGGGAGACGATCAGAAAAATTCAAGCCGGACGGCGAACATCTTCTCAACCTTCTTCACCTGACCGGCGGTGGCGAGGATGATGACGCGGTCCTTCGGGCGGATCACCGTGGCGGGGCGCGGGATGATGACCTCGTCGCCGCGGACGATGGCCCCGACGATGACGCCCGACGGCAGGTTCACCTCCCGCAGCGGCGTGTTCACCACCGCGGAGGTTTCCAGCGCCTCCGCCTCGATCACCTCGGCGAAGCCGTCGCGCAGGCTGTGCACCGCGCGGATGCGGCCCCGCCGGACGTGCTGGAGGATGTTGGAGACGGTGATGGCGCGCGGGCTGACCACCGCGTCGATTCCCAGCGGCGACACCAGCGACGTGTAGGACGCCTTGTTGATCAGCGTGATGGCGCGCTTGGCCCCATGCCGCTTGGCAAGCAGCGAGGACAGGATGTTGCCCTCGTCGTCGTTGGTCACCGCGACCACCGTCTCGGTGGCCCGGACGTTTGCCTCCTCCAGGATCTCCGGGTCCAGCCCGTCGCCGTGCAACACCATGGTGCGCGACAGGCGCTGGGCCACATATTGGGCGCGGGTGCGGTTCATCTCGATGATGCGGGCGGTGACGTGGGGATATTTCGCCTCCAGTTCCTCCGCTAGGCAAAGACCGATGTTGCCGCCGCCCAGGATGATGATGCGGCGGGCCTCCACCTCCTCATGGCCGAAGGCGGCCATGGCGCGGCCGAGATGGCGGTTGTCGCAAACGAAATAGACCTCGTCGCCCGGCAGCATCTGGTCGTCGCCGCCGGGGATGAAGGAGCGGTCGTTGCGGATGATCGCCACCACCTCCAGCCCCAGGTCGGGGAACAGGCCGGTCAACTGGCGCAGCGGCGTGTGCAGCACCGGGCAGCTTTCCGTGCACAGCACGCCGACCACCCGGACCTTGCCGTCGGCCAGCGGGATCATGTCGAAGGCGCCCGGCACCTGGAGCCGGCGGGCGATGGCCCGCGCCACCGCGATTTCCGGCGAGATGATGACGTCGATCGGCATGTGGTCGCGGCTGAACAGGTCCGCCCAGATCGGCTTCAGATAGCTCTGGTTGCGCACGCGGGCGATCTTGGTCGGCACCTTGAACAGGGCGTGCGCGACCTCGCAGGCGACCATGTTGATCTCGTCGATCTGGGTGACCGCGATGATCATGTCGGTCTCGCCCGCCCCCGCCGCCTCCAGCACGTCGGGGTGGGAGGCGTGGCCGACCATGGCCTGCACGTCGAGCGTGTCGCTGATCCGCTGGATGAGTTCCGGCGAATGGTCGATCACGGTGACGTTGTTGCCTTCGGACGCCAGATAGCGCGCGATGTTCGAGCCGACCTGCCCGGCTCCGCAAACGATGACCTTCACGGTCGTCCTACCCTTCCCTAATTGAATTCCCCCTCCCCTCTGGGGAGAGGGTTAGGGTTGAGGGGGTTGTGCGTGTTGGAGATGCCAATGGCATCCGCCTGCCGCCGTCAGCGCGGGCTTTCAGCCAGCGCGAGAGGCCCTGCGGGCCACCCTCTCCCCGGAGAGGAGAGGGTTAACAGGTCCTCACTCCACGAACAGCTTGCCCTTCTCGTTGCCGTGCACGCCGAGCGACTTCAGCTTGCGGTGCAGGGCGGAGCGCTCCATCCCCACGAAGGAGGCGGTGCGGGAGATGTTGCCGCCGAAGCGGGTCACCTGGGCCAGCAGATACTCGCGCTCGAACACCTCGCGGGCCTCGCGGAGCGGCAGGCCCATGATCTCGCCGCCCTTGTCCCATTTCAGGACGGTCGGGGTGATGGCGCCGATCTCCGGCGGAAGCTGGTCGGCGCGGATCGCCTCCTTCGGGTCACCCTGGGCCATGATGAGCAGCCAGTCCACCACGTTGCGGAGCTGGCGCACGTTGCCCGGCCAGTCGTAAGCCTGGAGGGCGGCCATGGCGTCCTCCCCGAACTCGCGCGCCGGCAGGCCGGCGGCTTCGGCGGAACGCTGCATGAAGTGGCGGGCCAGGAACGGGATGTCCTCCCGCCGTTCGGCCAGCGACGGCACGCGGATTGGCACGACGGCCAGCCGGTAGAACAGGTCCTGGCGGAAGCGCCCCTGCTCGATCTCCGCCTGAAGGTCGCGGTTGGAGGTGGCGACGACGCGCACGTCCACCTCGACCCGCTGGCCGCCGCCGACGCGCTCGAATACCTGCTCCTGCAGGGCGCGGACGATCTTGCCCTGGGTTTCCAGCGGCATGTCGGCCACCTCGTCCAGCAGCAGCGTGCCGCCGTGCGCCTGCTCGAAGGTGCCGATCTTGCGCCCGCCGCCGTCCACCCCGGCTTCGGTCCCGAACAGTTCCATCTCCAGCCGGTCGGGGCGCATGGTGGCGCAGTTCAGCCCGACGAAGGGGCCGCCGTTGCGGCGCGACCGCGCGTGGATCAGGCGGGCGACCACCTCCTTCCCGGAGCCGGCGGGGCCGGTGATGAGGACGCGGCTGCCGGTGGGCGCCACCTTCTCGATGCTCTGGCGGACGTGGTTGACGGCGGTGGAGCGGCCGATCAGCTCGACCTCGCCGCCGGCCCGCAGCTTCAGCTCCTCGTTCTCGCGCTTCAGCCGGGCCGCCTCGATGGCGCGATCCACCATCAGCAGCAGCCGGTCGGCCTTGAAGGGCTTCTCGATGAAGTCGTAGGCGCCGATCTTGATCGCCGATACGGCGGTTTCGATGTTGCCGTGGCCCGAGATCATGATGACCGGCAGGTTCCGGTGATCGCGCATGAGCTGTTCGAGGATCTGAAGCCCGTCCAGACGGCTGCCCTGGAGCCAGATGTCGAGGACGACGAGGCTGGGCCGGCGCGCGGCGACCTGGGCGAACGCCTGGTCGGCATCGGCGGCCTCGCGCGTCTTCATACCTTCATCGTTCAGGATGCCGGCGATCAGCATCCGGATGTCCGCTTCGTCGTCGACGATCAGAATGTCATGCGCCATGGGCTGCCTGCCTCTTCTCTTCACCGGTCTCCGCCGGCGTGCCAACGCCGCCGGAGGCGTCGCCCGCGTTGATGCCGGCGAGGGTGGACGTGTTGGGGATGACCAGACCGACGCGCGCCCCGCCGCCCTCGCGATCCTCCAGGGTCAGCACGCCGCCGTGGTCCTCCATGATCTTCTTGACGATGGCGAGCCCCAGCCCCGTGCCCTTGGCGCGCGTCGTCACATAGGGTTCGGTCAGCCGGTCCCGCTCCTCGGTCGGCAGGCCCTTGCCGTTGTCCTCCACGATCATGGCGATGCGCTCGGCGTCGGCCTTGATCCGGATGGAGACGTGGCCCGGCGGCAGCTCCGCGCCGTCCGCAGCAGGCGGGCGCCCTTCGATGGCGTCCGCCGCGTTCTGCAGCAGGTTGGTCAGCGCCTGGCTGATCTGGCGGCTGTCGCAGGGCACGGTCAGCGGCCCTTGGGGAAGCTCCATCTCGAACTTGATCGTTCCGGCGTGCGCGCTGGATTGCAGGAACACCGCCTGACGGACGAGATCGTTGAGGTTGCAGGGCTTCATCACCGGCTGCGGCATGCGTGCGAAGGCCGAAAATTCGTCCACCATGCGCCGGATGTCGTCCACCTGCCGGACGATGGTGTCCGTGCACATGGTGAAGACCTCGGTGTCGCTGGTGATCTCCTTCAGGTATTTGCGGCGCAGCCGTTCGGCGGAAAGCTGGATCGGCGTCAGCGGATTCTTGATCTCGTGGGCGATGCGCCGGGCCACATCGGCCCACGCCGCCTTGCGCTGGGCGGAGACCAGCTCCGTGATGTCGTCGAAGGTCACGACATAGCCGCGGATCTCTCCGCTGCCGCGCCCTTCGGTGGAGATGCGGACCAGGAGCGTCAGCGGCGTCGTGCCGGGGCGGCGGATCTGGATCTGGTCCTGCACCACCCGGCCCGGACGGCCCGGCGCGTGGACCAGAAGCTCACCCATCTCCGGCGACAGGTCGGCCAGCTTCACCCCGATCATGCTTTCCGCGTCCTCGACGCCGAGCAGCCGCGCCGCGGAGAAGTTGGGCAGGGTGATCCGTCCTTCCGCGTCCAGGCCGATCACGCCCGCCGAGACGCCGCCCAGCACCGTTTCCGTGAAGCGGCGGCGCTCGTCGATCAGGCGGTTGGCGGACAGAAGCTCGTGCCGCTGGCTTTCGATCTCCGTCGTCATGCGGTTGAAGGCGCGCGACAACAGGCCCAGCTCGTCCTCGCCCGGCGGCTCGGTCACGCGGACGGTCAGATCGCCGGCGCGCACCCGCTCCGCCGCACCGATCAGGGCGCTGATGGGCCGCGCCAGCCGCGTCGCGAAGATCAGGCCCGCCCACACCGCGGCCAGCAGCAGCAGCAGCGCCACGACGAGGAAGATCAGGGTGAAGGTGATCTGAAGGCTGCCGCGCTGGCTTTCCAGCGCGCCGAACTCTCGCACCGCCCCTTCCGCCGAGGCCATGTGCGACAGCACGCGCGGCTCCACCATGCGCCCGACATAGAGATAGGTGTCGGCGAAGCGGTCCAGCCGGACCAGGGCGCGCACCCGGTCGTCGTTCTCGCTGACGATCATCGCCACCTCGCCGCGGCGGGCGGTGGCGAGCTTGTCGTCGGGGATCGGGTCGAACTCCAGCGCAAAGGTGTAGCCGGAGCGCGCGACGATGGCGCCGGTCGTCCCGTTGAAGACGATGGCCTCCGACAGGGCGCGCAGCATGGCCTGGGTGGCGACCACCTGCTCGAACCGTTCCGGATCGCTGGCGAGCCTTGCGGCTTCCTGGTTCAGGTCGTTCGCCATGGCGAGCGCGTCGGCGCGGATGTTCTGCTGGTGCTCGTGCAGATAGGCACTGGCGACCGCCAGGGACTCGTTCACCGCGGTGCGCACCCGTTCGCTGAACCAGGACTGCACGCCGACGTAGAAGAAGACCGTGGAGAAGATGGCCATGATGATGGCCGGGGCGATGGCGAGCAGGCTGAACACCGCCACCAGCCGCACATGCATCTGCGACCCGGCGAGGCCGCGCCGCCGCCCGATCCACAGATAGACGATGCGCCGCGCGATCAGCACGCCGAGCAGCAGGAGAAGCGCCAGATCGAGCGTCAGCAGCAACGTTACGGTGCGCGGGTTGGTCTCCCCGAAGGGTGCGCTTTCCGTCAGCGCCGTGTAGGTCGCGAAGCCCGCCACCAGCGCCGCCAGCGACAGCGCGAAGGCGAGCCGCTTCGCCAGCCCGACACGGGCTGCCCAGCGAAGGAACTGCTGCCAAAGCGGCGTTGCGGTCTCGGGGGGTGTGGGCGACATCAATCCGGCAACCAGTCTGTTGCCAGAATGATACACGAGCTGTTGCCGCCCTGCCAAGCGGCAACCCCTCTGCCTTTCGAACAGGCCCTATGGCCCATCGCGAACGGCAGAGGCGCGGCCATCCTGTCGCAAAATGGGCACTCTGTGGGAATTCGGCCTCTGTGGGAATTCGGTGACGCCGGGCCGGACCGCCCGGCGCCGGATCATTTCAGCCCGCGCACCACCTGGATGTCGAGATCGCGGATCTTCTTGCGCAGCGTGTTGCGGTTGAGGCCGAGAAGCTGCGCCGCCTTGATCTGGTTGCCCCGCGTCGCCGAGAGGCTGAGCGAGATCAGTGGCCGTTCCACCTCGCGCAACACCCGGTCGTACAGGCCGTTGGACGGCATGCCGTCCTTGTGCGCGGCGAAATAGTCCTTCAGGTGCCGTTCCACGGCGGCGGACAGCCCTTCGCCCTGTGGCTCTTCCACCGGCTGGGCGGCGGGGGTGGCGTCGGCAAGCTCCGCCTCCACCACGTCCAGGCCGATGACCTCCTGCGAATAGAGCGCGGCGAGGCGGCGGACGAGATTCTCCAGTTCGCGCACGTTGCCGGGCCAGCGGTAGCGCTTCAGCCGGTCCATGGCGGGCTGGTCGATGCTCTTCACCGGCAGCCCTTGGGCCGAGCACTGGTTCAGGAAGTGGCGGACCAGAAGCGGCACGTCCTCCGTACGCTCGCGCAGCGGCGGCAGGCGGATGGGAACGACGCACAGGCGGTAGAACAGATCCTCGCGGAACAGGCCCTGGCGGATCAGCGTGCGCAGGTCGCGGTGGGTCGCGGCGACGATGCGTACGTCCGTCTTGATGGGCGTACGCCCGCCGACGGTGGTGTACTCGCCCTCCTGGAGCACGCGCAGCAGGCGCGTCTGCGCCTCCAGCGGCATGTCGCCGATCTCGTCGAGGAACAGGGTGCCGCCCTGCGCCTGCTCGAACCGGCCGGTGGAGCGGTTGGTGGCGCCGGTGAAGGCCCCCTTCTCGTGGCCGAACAGCTCGGACTCGATCAGTTCGCGCGGGATGGCCGCCATGTTGATGGCGACGAAGGGGCCGTTGCGCCGCTTGCCGTAATCGTGCAGCGCGCGGGCCACCAGCTCCTTGCCGGTGCCCGACTCGCCGGTGATGGTCACCGTCAGGTCGGTGCCCATCAAACGGGCAAGGACGCGGTAGATCTCCTGCATGGCCGGCGAGCGGCCGATCAGGGGAAGCTGCTCGTCCGCCTCCCCGGCGTCGGCGGGAAGCGCCGCCGGCGGGGTGTTGGAGTTCAGCGCCCGCTCGACCACCGACACCAGCTCCTTCAGGTCGAAGGGCTTCGGCAGATACTCGAAGGCGCCGCGCTCCGCCGCCTTCACGGCGGTGATCAGCGTGTTCTGCGCGCTCATCACGATGATGCGCAGGTCGGGCCGGATCTTCTTGATCCGTGGGATCAGGTCCAGGCCGTTCTCGTCCGGCATCACCACGTCGGTGATGATGAGGTCGCCCTGCCCGTCCGCCACCCAGCGCCAGAGCGTGGAGGCATTGCCGGTGGTGCGCACCTCATGGCCGAGGCGGGCGAGCGCCTGGGTCAGCACGGTGCGGATGGCGCGGTCGTCGTCCGCAACCAGGATCGTGGCCGCACTCATCCGACGGTCCCTCGGATGACTCTGGCCGGTGCAGGATCGCCGCTCATCTGCGCTTCATCGAACATGGGTAGCGAGACCTTGAAGACGGTGCGGCGCGGCTGGCTGTCAAACTCGATGACGCCGCCGTGGTCGCCGACAATTTTCGCTACCAATGCAAGACCAAGGCCAGTTCCGTTGACCTTCGTCGTGACGAACGCATCGAACAGGTTGGACCGCAGATCGTCGGGTATGCCGTCCCCATTATCCTGAACGGACACCAGCAAGGGCAGGTGCAGGCGGGTGTCGCCGCCCGGCAGGGCCATGCGCACCCCGTGCTGATAAGATGTGCTGAGGATGATCTCGCCGCCCGGAACGGAGGCAGCCTCTGCCGCATTTTTAATCAGGTTGAGGAAAATCTGAATGAGCTGGTCGCGATTCCCATAGACCGGCGGCAGGGACGGGTCGTACCGCTCGATGAAGCGGATGTTCCGGGCGAAGCCGCTCTGGGCGACCTTGCGGACATGCTCCAGAACGGTGTGGATGTTCACCGCGCTGCGCTCCAGCGGGCGCTGGTCGGAGAAGACCTCCATCCGGTTGACCAGGGCGACGATGCGGTCGGCCTCGTCGCAGATCAGCCGGGTCAGCACCCGGTCGGACTCGCTGCAATTCTCTTCCAGGAGCTGGGCGGCGCCGCGGATGCCCGACAGCGGGTTCTTCACCTCGTGCCCCAGCATCGACGCCATCGCGGTGACCGAGCGGGCGGCGTTGCGGTGGGTCAGCGAGTTGTCGATCTTGCGGGCCAGCGTGCGTTCGTTGACCGTGACCAGCACATGGTCGGCGGGCTCGCCAAGCGCGGTGACCCGCACGGTGACGTGGTGCGGACCGATGCGCGGCGTGTCGATGACGACGCCTTCCTGGGACGCGCGGTTCCGGCCCTGCTGCACCTGCTCGATCAACTGGCTGACCGGGCTGTTGGGCGGCAGCAGGTCGGCCAGCGGCATGCCTTCCATCATCGCGGCGGACAGGCCGAAGAATTCCTGCCCCTCCAGATTCACGTAGCGGATCAGGCCGCCGCCATCCACCACCATCACCGGGTCCGGCAGGGCGTTCAGCACCACGGACGGGTCGATGCAGCTGCGGACGGGGCGATAGGAGGAGGACGGTGCAGGAGGCCGCGACGGGCGGCGGGGCAACGGAGCAGCAGCGGATGTACGGGCCATCAGGCAGCCATCCTTTCGATCGCCGGGGCGTAGAAGTCGCGGATGAAGCCGCGCACTCGTTCGGGATCGGACATGCGGTTGACCTCCGACCGGAATTCGGCGGAGCCGCGCAGGCCCGAGGAGTACCAGGAGACATGCTTGCGGGCGACGCGCAGCCCGCCCTCGACGCCGTAATGGGACAGCATGGCGTCGTAATGCTCCAGCAGCGTGTCGAGCTGCTCGTGGAGCGGCGGATCGGGCAGCCGTTCGCCGGTGCGCAGATAATGCATCACCTGGGCGGGAAACCAGGGGCGCCCATAGCTGCCGCGCCCGATCATCACCCCGTCGGCGCCGGATTCGCTGAGCGCGCGGTCCACGTCGTCGAAGCTGGCGATGTCGCCGTTGACCACCACCGGGATCGACACCGCGTCCTTCACGGAGCGGATGAAGGCCCAGTCGGCGGTGCCGTTGTAGAATTGCTCGCGGGTGCGGCCATGCACGGTGACCAGCTTGATCCCGCACTCCTCCGCGATGCGGGCCAGCCGCGGCGCGTTCAGGCTGGTCTCGTCCCAGCCCTTGCGCATCTTCAGCGTCACGGGGATGGAGACGGCCTTCACCGTGGCCTCCAGGATACGGGCGGCGAGCGCCTCGTCCCGCATCAGGGAGGAGCCGGCGTGGCCGTTGACCACCTTCTTGACCGGGCAGCCGAAATTGATGTCGACGATGGCCGCCCCGCGGTCCTCGTTCAGCTTCGCGGCCTCCGCCATCACCTCCGGCTCGCAGCCGGCGAGTTGGACCGCCATGGGGAACTGCTCCGGCTCGCATTCGACCATGCGCAGGGTCTGCCGGTTCTCGCGGATCATCGCCTGGCTCGCGACCATCTCGGACACGACCAGCCCGCAGCCCGATTTCTTCACCAGCCGCCGGAACGGCAGGTCGGTGACTCCGGACATAGGGGCGAGGATCACCGGACCCTCAAGCGCGATGGTGCCGATTTGGATGGCCATGTTCACCTGCCCACATGATGGGCATATCAGCTATATGATGAGAATTTGTGCACGGTAGCACAGCGTTTCGGCATGTTGCAAGCGCACAACCCGTGTTCCGCGCGGTGGCTGCCATGCGCCGGGGCTAGCCGAGCAGGACGTCGGTGACGAACTTCACGCCCGGATAGGCGAGCGTCAGCAGCAGATAGGCGATCAGCACGAGACGCGCCGCCATGCGCCCGCGCACGCCGGTGCGGGCGTGGGCCAGCAGCAACCCGCCGATGACGACAAAGCTGGCGACCGACAGCAGCGTCTTGTGGTCGGCGCGCAGCAGGACGCCGTTTTCGTAATAGAGCACCGCCATTCCCGTGGCGAGGCCGGCGCCCAGCACCGCCTCCGACGCGGCGAGCAGGTGAAGCTGCATCCGCTCGCTTTCCGCCACCGGGGGCAGGAAGCGGGTCAGCGGAGTCGGGCGTTTCGACTTCAGCGCCCGTTCCTGCAGGAAGGCGGCGAGCGACGCCACGGCGGCCATGGTCAGCAGCGCGTAGGTGACGACCGACACGGCGATGTGCAGGTCGATCCAGATGCCCGGCGCTCCGCCGCGCAGGACCGGCGCCGGGGCCTGCTGGGCGAGCGTCGCGAAGGTGCCGACCGCCAGCAGGTAGGGCAGAAGCAGCGGCGACAGCCTCCAGGCCGAGCGGGTGAGCGCGCTCAGCCCCATGAACAGCAGCATGCAGGCGGCGATGGTCACCCACAGCGCGGTGGACAGGCCGGTGTGCCAGCGTCCCGCCACCTGGGTCAGCGCCCAGGCCGCCGGACCGGCGAAGCCAAGCGCCAGGGCGCCCCAGAAATAGACGGACCGCCCGTCCGCCCCCTGCCCCGCGATCCGGCGGTAGGGATAGATGGACGCCGGCAGCAGCGCCATCAGCGCGGTCAGGCTGTAGACGATGTTCTGCGACATGCGGCGGACCCGTGCCCTTCCCTCTGCGGAAACCCAAAGTCGCTGATGATCAAGTCTTCGCTGCTCAAGTCTCTGAGGCCCTTGGCGGAACGCCGGTGAGCGGCTAGGCTCCGGTGCATCCGGCCGCTCCATGACGTAAGCGTCACGCGGGCGGCCCGTCAAGCGCGGATACCATAGCCCAAACGGCACGGAAACGTCCCATGTCTTCCTGTATCGCGCTGATCGTCGCCGCCGGCACCGGCCAGCGGTTCGGCGCCGAGCGGCCCAAGCAGTATCTCGATCTGGCCGGCCAGCCCGTGCTGCGCCGCACGGTCGAAGCCTTCAAGCGCCACCCCGGGGTGAGCGCGGTGCGCGTCGTCATCAATCCCGCCTTCCGCGATCTCTACGATGCGGCGGTCGCCGGGCTGGACCTGCCCGAACCGGTGGCCGGCGGGGCCTCCCGCCAGGATTCGGTCCGCAACGGGCTGGAGGCTTTGGCCGACTCGGCGCCGGACCGGGTGCTGATCCACGACGCGGCGCGTCCGCTGATCGACGACGCCACCATCGACGCGGTCATCGCGGCGCTGGACCGTCATCCCGCGGCGCTGGCCGCGGTGCCGGTCGCCGACACGCTGAAGCGCGGCGACGGTGGGATGGGTGGCGGGCCGGACGGCGGGCTGGTGACCGGCACCGTGGACCGCAGCGGCCTGTGGCGCGCCCAGACCCCGCAGGGCTTCCGCTTTCCCGAGATCCTGGCCGCTCACCGCTCCGCCGCCGGGCTGGAGCTGACCGACGACGCGGCGGTTGCCGAACGCGCCGGCCTGCCGGTCGCCCTGGTGCCCGCACGGGAGGAGAATTTCAAGGTGACCACCCCCGACGACCTGACCCGCGCCGCCCGCGTGCTCGACTCCGCCCTTTCCGACGTGCGCACCGGCATGGGCTTCGACGTGCACCGCTTCGCCGAGGGCGACCACGTCACGCTCTGCGGTGTGCGGGTGCCGCACACGCACCGGCTGGACGGCCATTCCGACGCCGACGTCGGGCTGCACGCCCTGACCGACGCCATCCTGGGCGCGCTCTGCGCCGGGGACATCGGCAGCCACTTCCCTCCCAGCGACCCGCAATGGCGTGGCGCCGACAGCGCGCTGTTCCTCCGCCACGCGGCGGAGCTGGTGACGGCGCGCGGCGGGCGAATCGCCCATGTGGACGTGACGATCATCTGCGAACGCCCGAAGGTCGGCCCGCACCGCGCGGCGATGACCGCCCGCCTTGCCGAGATTCTGGGCATGGACGCGGACCGGGTCAGTGTGAAGGCGACGACGACGGAGCGGCTGGGCTTCACCGGACGAGGCGAGGGCATCGCCGCGCAGGCGGTGGCGACGGTCCGGCTTCCAGGTTAGTTATCCTTAGCCCTCTCCCCTCTGGGGAGAGGGAACTTTGCACGACGAAAGGGACCCGCATGTTTCCCGATCACATCCGCGAACTCGCCGCCAAGCTCCTCGCCGAATACGAACTGGCGGGCTACACGGTGGCGACCGCCGAATCCTGCACGGGCGGCATGATCGCAGGGGCGCTGACGGACATCGCGGGGTCGTCCAGGGTGGTGGACCGGGGCTTCGTCACCTACTCCAACGTCGCCAAGTCGGAGATGCTCGGCGTGCCGCCCAGCCTGATCTATGCCCACGGCGCGGTCAGCCCGGAGGTGGCCGTGGCGATGGCCGTGGGCGCTCTGGCGAAATCGAAGGCGGACGTGACGGTGGCGGTCACCGGAGTCGCCGGTCCCGCCGGCGGAACGCCGGAAAAGCCGGTCGGGCGCGTCTACATCGCCACGGCGGTCCGCCGCGGGGCGGCCAAGCACAAGGAATACAATTTCCCCGGCGACCGCGAGGCGGTGCGCCTCGCGACCGTGCAGACCGCGCTGGAGCGGCTGCGGGCCGCCAAGCCCGAAACCGCCATCCGTTGATGGAACGCCGCCCTCAGGCGGTCCGTGCCGTGGCCGGCTGGGCGGCGCGGTTGCCGTAGAGCTGGTTGGCGCGGGTCTCGAACGCCTGGACCATGCGGCGCACCGCCTCGTTGAACAGCACGCCCATGATCTTCTGCAGCATCTTCGAGCGGAACTCGAAGTCCACGTAGAAATCCACGCAGACGCCGCCCTCATGCGGAGCGAAAATCCAGTGGTTGTTCAGATACTGGAACGGCCCTTCGGTGTACTGGACGTTGATGCGGCGGTTCTCCTCGTCCAGCTCCACGCGGGACGTGAAGCGTTCCCGCACCATCTTGAAGCCGATGACGAGGTCCGCGAACATCACGTTGCCTTCGCGGCGGCGGATGCGGGCGGCGAGGCACCAGGGCAGGAATTCCGGGTACTTCTCCACATCGGCGACCAGCCGGTACATCTGTTCCGGCGTGTAGGGAAGAACCTTCTTTTCCGCGTGCGTCGGCATACCCGCTCCGTTTCTCTTTCGGCCGCCTCTCAGCCCGCCGCTGCCGCGAGCTTGCGCAGGCGCGCCTCCCGCAGCTTCGCGAAGTCCGCCCCCGCGTGGTAGCTGGAGCGGGTCAGCGGCGTCGAGGCCACCATCAGGAAACCCTTGCCGCGGCCAAGTGTTGCGTAGCTCTGGAATTCTTCCGGAGTCACGAACCGGTCCACCGCCGCGTGCTTGGGCGTCGGCTGGAGGTACTGGCCGATCGTCATGAAGTCAACATCGGCGGCGCGCAGGTCGTCCATCACCTGCCCGACTTCCTCGCGGGTCTCGCCCAGCCCCACCATGATTCCGGACTTGGTGAACATGGACGGGTCCAGTTCCTTCACCCGCGCCAGCAATTGCAGCGACGTGAAATAGCGCGCGCCCGGACGGATCGTCGGGTAGAGGCGCGGTGCGGTTTCCAGATTGTGGTTGAAGACGTCCGGCTTCGCCTCCACCACCACTTCCACCGCACCCTTCTTCTTCTGGAAGTCGGGGGTCAGGATCTCGATGGTGGTCGTCGGAGACGCCGCGCGGATGGCGCGGATGGTCCGGGCGAAATGCTCCGCCCCGCCGTCCTCCAGATCGTCGCGGTCCACCGAGGTGACGACGACGTGGCTCAGCTTCAGCTCGGCCACCGCCTCCGCCACATTGTCGGGCTCGTGCGGGTCGAGCTGGTCGGGGCGTCCGGTCCCAACGTTGCAGAAGGCGCAGCCGCGGGTGCAGATGGCACCCAGGATCATGAAGGTGGCGTGCTTGTGCTTCCAGCACTCCCCGATGTTGGGGCAGGCCGCCTCCTCGCACACGGTGTTGAGCTTGAGCCCGCGCATCAGGTTGCGGGTCTCGTTGTATTCCTGGCTGGTCGGCGCCTTGACACGAATCCAGCCGGGTTTGCGCTGGATCGGGTTGTCGGGCTTGTGGGCCTTTTCGGGATGGCGAAGCTTCTCGGGCTGATCGGCCACGGTCATGGTCTGAAGTGCTCCCACGGGCTGCCCGGCGGCAGCGCCGATTCTGAACGGTAACGCGCCCGCCTTGGCGCAGGGCCGGCGGAAGCGGTCCCGCCGGATAGGCCGGAATGACCGACCGGTCAAGTCTGTTTATCGGTCAGCCCAACACCACGCCGCCGAAACGACGACGCGGCGGGGTCCCTCCCCCGCCCCGGAGGGGCAAGGGAGGAGACGACCGTCAATCAGACAGGCCACTTAGAAGTGGATGGCCCGGCCATAGGCATCAAGCACGGACTCGTGCATCATTTCCGACAGGGTCGGATGCGGGAACACCGTCTGCATCAGTTCCTGCTCGGTGGTCTCCATGGTCTTGGCGACCGCGTAGCCCTGGATCAGCTCCGTCACCTCGGCGCCGACCATGTGGGCGCCCAGCAGTTCGCCGGTCTTGGCGTCGAACACGGTCTTCACCATGCCGTCCGCCTCGCCCAGAGCGATGGCCTTGCCGTTGCCGATGAAGGGGAAGCGGCCGACGCGGACCTCGTAGCCCGCCTCCTTCGCCTTCTTCTCGGTCAGCCCGACCGACGCCACCTGCGGGTGCGAGTAGGTGCAGCCCGGGATGTTGCGGACGTCCAGCGCGTGCGGGTGCTTGCCGGCGATGTGCTCCGCGGCGATGACGCCCTCGTGGCTGGCCTTGTGGGCGAGCCAGGGAGCCCCCGTCACGTCGCCGATGGCGTAGACGCCCGGCTCGTCGGTCTGGCAGTTGGCGTTGGTCTTGATGTGGCCGCGGTCGGTCTGGACCTTGGTGTTCTCCAGGCCCAGATTTTCCGTGTTCGGCGCGATGCCGACGGCGAGGATCACGCGGTCGACCGTGATGTCCTCGGTCTTGCCGTTGGCCTCCACCGCCACCGTCACGCTGTCCGCACCCTTGCGCAGGTTGCCGGCCTTGGCGCTGGTGATGATGCGCATGCCCTGCTTTTCGAACTGCTTGCGGGCGAAGGTCGAGATTTCCTCGTCCTCGACCGGCAGGATGCGGTCCATCACCTCGACCACCGTCACCTTGGCGCCCAGCTCGTTGTAGAAGCTGGCGAACTCGATGCCGATGGCGCCGGAGCCGATGACCAGCAGCGACTTCGGCGTGGTGTTCGGGGTCATCGCCTTGCGGTAGGTCCAGACGAGGTTGCCGTCGTCCTCCAGACCCGGCAGGGTGCGGGCGCGGGCGCCCGTGGCGATGATGATGTTCTTCGCCCCGAAGGTGCCGACCGCCGCGCCGCCCTTGGTCACGGCCACCTGCCCCTTGCCCAGCAGCTTGGCCTCGCCCTCTATGACGGCGACCTTGTTCTTCTTCAGCAGATGCTTGACGCCGCCGTTGAGCTGCCCCGCCACCCGGCGGGACCGCTGAACGACCTTGTCGAGGTCGAAGGACGGGTTCTGGATGACCAGCCCGTAATCCGCGGCGTGCTTCGCGTTGCGCAGCACCTCGGCGGAGCGCAGCAGCGCCTTGGTCGGGATGCAGCCCCAGTTGAGGCAGATGCCGCCCAGATTCTCGCGCTCCACCACCGCGGTGCTGAGGCCGACCTGGGCGGCGCGGATCGCCGCCACATAGCCGCCCGGACCGCCGCCGATGACGATCAGGTCGTAGTTCATGTCAGCCATGGTCCGCGCCCCCTTACAGCAGCATGCTCAGCGGGTCCTCGATCAGCTTCTTGAAAGCCGCGAGGAATTCCGCACCCTGCGCGCCGTCGGCGACGCGGTGATCCACGGTGACCGAGACGGTCATCACGGTGGCGATGGCAAGCGCGCCGTTCTTCACGACCGGACGCTGCTCGCCCGCACCGATCGCCATGATGCAGGCTTGCGGCGGGTTGATGATCGCCGCGAACTCCCGGATGCCGTACATGCCGAGGTTGGAGATCGAGAAGGTGCCGCCCTGATACTCTTCCGGCTTCAGCTTGCCATCGCGGGCGCGCTCCGCCAGACCCTTCATCTCGTTGGAGATCTCGGCCAGCCCCTTGGTCTCCGCCTTCTTGACGATGGGCGTGATCAGGCCGGTCGGGGTCGCCACGGCGACCGAGATGTCCACATGGTCGTAACGCAGGATGGCCTCATCGGACCAGGCGGCGTTGATGTTCGGGAACTTCTTCAGCGTCAGCGCGGCGGCGCGGATGATGAAGTCGTTGACCGACAGCTTGTAGTCCTTGGAGCGGGCGTTCAGGTCGGCGCGGACCTTCAGCAGCGCGTCCAGCTCGCAGTCGATGGCCAGGAAGTAGTCCGGCACCGTCTGCTGCACCTCGGTCAGACGACGGGAGATCGTCTTGCGCGTGGAGCTGTTCGGCTGGGCCTTGTAGCGCATGCCGAGCTTGTCCGACAGGTCCTTGGCGTCGATGCCCGCGGCCTTCGGGGCTGGAGCGGCGGCCACCGGAGCAGCCGCCGGAGCCGGGGCCGGGGCGGGGGCCGGGGCGGCCGCCTGCGGGGCGGGGGCCT